>CANPXO010000015.1 GCA_947586205.1 uncultured Bacilli bacterium | reverse complement strand
AGTCTTAAGATAAATATTTCGGTATGAAATGGTAGTTCATGATAATTTGGGGAGTCTCCCTTAAAATTATATCTTTGAAACCAAGTATCTTCTAAACCTATATTTCCTTCTACTTCATCAACTACAACAATAGAAATCACTTTTTTGACATTTTTGTGTTCTTCATGTTTTCTTAATTGTCCACCATTCAGTCTAGAAATATAATTTTCAAATTTGTACATTCCTTCTTTATTCAAGATGCTATAACCTTCAAAATCGAGAATAATATTTTTAAAATAGATTAAAATATCTGCTCGCATTTCTTTTTGATTTCGCTTATAATTATTCAAAATTGTTTCGGTTGAAATAATTTCAATATCTTCTAGAAGTTCTGGACGATTAGCATAATCTGCAAAGTCTCTTAAAAATGCTTTTAATAATTCAGGTTGACTATAAATTCTTTTAAATAAGTAATCTTCTAAGAGATATTGCTTGGTTTTAATTTTTTCTTTTACACTTTGGAACATGATAACCTCCCCTTTCGACCAACATTAAATCAAAAAAAATGAGTCTTTGCAAACGCCAAAAACGGGTAAACCTTTGCAGATTTTGAAAATCTGCTTAGCAAATTTTGAAAATTTGTAGCCATTTTGGGCAGAAATGGACAAATTTGCCTAATTTGACCATTTTTTTTGACAAGTTTTGTCGAATCCTGTCGGATGGTGTCGAAAGTCCTTAAAAAGCTCACTTTTACCCACTTTTTTTAAAGTTCTACTAGTATAACATCTGTACCAATTCTTTTTATTTGATGAAATGTAATGGTAATTTCACTACTGGATTTCCAAAACTTCCAAAAACGAATAGGCATGACTGAAAAGTATTCTACAGCTCCATTTTCTTCAATCGTGGCATCCACGATTCTTCCCAGTCTTTTTCCATCTTGAAGGTTCACCACATCTTTTCTTTGTAAATCTGATAAATTCATAAAACATCTCCTATTTTAAAATATGAAAAAAGTAAGAATTTCATTAGTTCTTACTTTCACTTGCCTCATATTTGTTTAAGATTTTTAATATTCCTTCATAAGGAAGGAAAGCACAATGCTTACGATTTCCTTGTTTGTAAATCTCATTATAAGCATTTGCTTCTTTTAAAATTTCTTCATCGTATTCTTTTTCATTTAACATGTGATCAAAGTTTGCAATATATTCTTTGGCATCATGCACGGACTTCCCAATCAAATTATGAATCATAATGGATGTAGAGGACGTCGAAATTGCACAAGCTTCTCCTTCAAAGCAAATATCTTCAATGATTCCATCTTTTATTTTGACATAAATGTCTAAGTTATCAATACAAGATTCATTATTGGTATTTACTTTTTCATAGTCTTTATCATCTGTTCGATGGCGATGTTCTGGTTGCATATAATGTTCCATAATAATTTCTCTTCTTAATTCTTCATCCATTTAAAGCATCTCCTTTAAAATTTTTTCTTTATCTTTTAAGAGTTCCACTAAGGCATCAATATCACTTTCCGTATTATAAAAATACAAACTGACACGTAAACTGTTTTTCACTCCGACTTCACTTTTTAGAATTTTCGCACAGTGATTCCCAGCTCGGACACAAACCTTATATTTATTAAGGTAATACGCGACATCTTGAGGGAATATTCCATCGACATTAAAAGATAAAATTCCACCATCCGCTTCTAAGTTGATTAAATCAAGATGTGGAATACCAATCATTTGGTCTATCGCGTATTTTCTTAGTTTCTTTTCGTGTTCTTCGATTTTGTCCATTCCTATTTTTTCTAAATAACGGATGGCTTCCCCGAGTCCTATTGCTCCTACGATATTTGGAGTTCCCGCTTCCAGTCTTGTTGGAAGTTCTTTGTAGTAAATTTTCTCTGGATTATCAAAAGATTCATTCATTCCTCCTCCGACATTCACTGGGTCTAGTTCTTCTAAAAGTTCTGTTTTGCCATATAAAACACCAATACCCGTTGGTCCACACATTTTATGTCCCGAAAAAGCTAGGAAGTCGATATCTAAATCTTGAACATCGGTCTTACGGTGTGGAACAGATTGAGCTCCATCCATCACCACAAAGATGTTATGAGCATGGGCATAGGCCGTGATTTCTTTCATCGGTCTTTCATCACCAATCACATTGGTAATTCCAGCAAGCGCGATTACTTTGGTTTTTGGTGTGATACTTTTTTTCACATTTTCTAAAGTTACATAGTGATTTTCATCTAAAGGAATGTATTTCACAAGAGCTCCACACTCATTTTGTAAACGAAACCAAGGTAAGACATTCGATGCATGTTCACTTTTGGTAATCAATATTTCATCATTCGGCTCTAAAAATTTCTTAAAGAAACCCGTGGCAATCATATTTAAAGATTCAGTTGTGCCACTTGTAAAAACGATACTTTCTTTGTCTTTCGCATTGATAAACTTTCGCACCGTTTCACGGGCATTCTCATACTCTTGGTCCACTTTATATGAAATATCATAGTCCCCACGGTGAGCATTTGCTGAATACGTTTCATAATATTCATTCATTTTATCTATAACACATTTAGGCTTAAAAGTTGTCGCCCCATTATCTAAATAAATCAGTTCTTGTTTTAACATTGGAAAATCTTCTAAATTCATAAGCAACCTCCTTTCTTTTATTTTAACATACTTTTTAAAAAACACTCACGAATCACTTGTCTTGCTTTGTCTTCCGAGATTCCTTTAGACTCTAAATAAAATAAATCTTCTTCTCTAATGCTTCCAATGGAAACATTATGGCTTGCTTCGACTTCATTGCTATCGACAAATAATTCGGGAAGACACTCAATATAACTCTGTTCTTCATTTAGATATTTCACATCTTCTAAGAATGTATTTTCGACTGTATCTTTTTTTAAAACACCTCTTGTCTTCACGACTGTATGAGAATTTTCTTCACCTACTAAACGAATCTTTATTTCACTCATCGAATGGCTTCCACTTACTTCATTTTGTATTGTAAGATTATTTTGTCCTTTCGTAAGAAGTCCTAGATGAAAAATTAAGAATGAGTCTGTTTTACTTTCTATTTTTATTGTTCCATTTCCACTTTCAAGAGTCTCTAAAGCATGAAGTTCTAAATGACTTTTCTCTTCTAAAATGATCGTTACATCAAACTCTTCTTGAGGAAATAGAATCTTTTGAATTTCCATGGACTTCGTTACATTTAGAATGGACGTGCCAGCAGGAATCAAGCAAATGTTTTCAGAAGACAAGTCATGTTGGGAGTCATACTTTATTTTATTCATGAGACTCACTTCCACTCACGTTATTTGCCTCAAGAAATCCATACTTTTCAATTTTTTTGGCAAGAGAGATATCTCCACTTTCCACGATAGTTCCTTCACTCATTCGATGAACATGGGTTGGTTTTAAAATATCAATTAAACTTTGTTGATGGGTAATCACTAAGATACTTGCACCCGTCTTTTCATGATATTCTCTTAAGTTTTCACCAACAAGCCTTAACGCATCGACATCGAGTCCTGAATCGATTTCATCTAATAAAAGAAAGTTTGGTTCTAAAACCCACATACCAAGTAATTCGTTTTTCTTTCTTTCTCCCCCGCTCATTCCCACATTTACTTCACGATTCACAAAACTTGTGGGAAGATGAAGTCTCTCACATACCTCTTTACATTTTTTATGAAATGAGAATGCATCTACTTTCTCTCCTTTTTCAATTAAAGCTGTCCTTAGCATCTCAGCATTCGTAATTCCTTCGATTTCAATCGGCGACTGACTAATATAATAAATTCCGAGTCTTGCAATCTCATTTGGTTTTAAATGGGTTATATCATTTCCATTAAAAAGAATATGACCACTTTTTATTTGGTAACTTGGATGGTGTAAAATGGATTTCACCACCGTACTTTTTCCAGCTCCATTTGGTCCCATTAAAACATGAATCTCACCATCTTGAATCTTTAAACTCATTGATTTTAATATTTCTTTTTCTTCACAGGCTACTGTTAAATTTTGAATTTCTAACATAAAAAAGACCTCCATGTACTTTATTGTACCACAGAAGCCTATATTTTCCTAGATTTTATCTTGACATTTTATGAAAAGATATAAGATACTCTTTGGTTAAATCATCTATTTTTTGAATATCTTCTTCCGTAAGTTTATTTAGATAGTTATCGATATCTTTTTTTGACATCTTTAATTTAAAGCAGAAATTTCCTTCTCTTTTTATCTGACGTTTTATTGCCAAACTATCCAGTTTTTTATAAAGATTATTCTCTTTTCCTTTTCTTTTTAAAGGAACGCCTATGTATTGTTCGGCAAATTCTCCAAAATTTGATGGAAATTCATAATAAGAAGGACTTTTGATGATTTCATTCATTGCTTCTTCAAAAGATACGCTATCAAACTGATAAATACCTTTGTTTTGTAATAAAGCTAGAAAAGATAATAACACTCCCCTAACTGATTTAAAATGAGAATGTGGGGCGACAGGTCGAGAACTTATTGGTATATAATCTACTGGCTCATTTCCTGTAATAGGCATTGTGTAATCTGGAGATGGTTCTATCACAGATGATACCTTTTCAGATAAATCTGGAATGTCTTGAAAGCTTGGAGTGACCTCTTTGACGAGAGGAATTTCTTTGTTTGTCCTAGTTGACTCAACTTGTTTAGTTGAATCTAGCATTTGAGGATTGTTATAGTATTTTAGAAAAAAATTCACTTGGTTTGTAATTTTTCTATATTCTTCCCTTTGACGATTTTTTAAGATAATTTGTAATTGATGATCAGGAATACTTACCATATAAGTTTTCATCATTGTAAGATAGCCTAAGTGGTTTAAAATACTAAGATACTGTTGAATTTCTTTTCTTTGTTTCTCTATCTCCTCTTCAGAGTAGTTTCGCTCTTTTTGTAGACGGGAAATAATTTGCCATAACTCCGATTCTGAAATCACATCTTGATTACTTTTTTCTTGAAGAGTTTTCATAAAATTTAAAAATTGATGGAATGAATTGTGATCAATCGTTTTTGGCAGATCGTTTAATTTGCTATCCAAATTTTGGCTTAAAAAATGAAGTTCATATTTTGTTTTCTTATCAATGTATTCCCATTCATTTAAAGTATTACATATTTCCATCATTTGATTATGACAGGTTTCTAAGTTTGCTGAAAAATCATTTAAAATGTCGGCAAATTCTGGCGTATTCTTTAAATTCACGACAACATTTATAAATTTGGTAACATCAAAAGTGTTCACATGATTTATTTTTAATTCGGCAATGAAAAATGATAAAAAATCAAGTACTTTCCGATTATTGTTATTATTAGTCATTTGTTCCTCCTTAATTAAATTTATATATTTTCTGGGCAATTCGGTACCCAGGAACAGACACTACCTTTGGTAATGTTGTAAGTCCTGATAAAGATAGTTTGCAAGTTTTATATAATTTTGGATTTTTTTCTTTTAAAAACTGCCATAGTTCTTTTCTTTTTATATCATTTTCTTTGGTATTAGATACTTGAAGTAAAATCGTAGATACGGTCATCATGATATCAATGTAATGAATGAGATATTTCGCAAGTCTTTTTTCTTTGTCCCAGTACGAATATGGATCAAAGAATTCAATCATAGTTTTAGTCACGAATATTTGTTGATCAATTCTTTTAATCATAACCGATTCATTTACAGATTGGTCTTCCCTTCCAATAAAATAGCGATAGAAATCAACATCTAAATAATACATGGTTTTGACATGAGGAAGAGGATAATACACAAAGATATTATCAACATAGAATGTGTGTTCTGGAAGATGCACTCCACATTTTTTTAACATTTCTGTTTTGTAAATCACTGAATGCATGAGTAAGTAAGCATCTTTCTTAAATTTTCCTACTTCTTCCCAAGTGAATACTTTCCCTTCAGGTAATGTTCGATGATATTTGATTGTTTTAGAATCACTCCCTTTTTCATAGACATAATTCACGACCATCATATCGACCAGTTTCTTTGCCTTTTCTAATTTTTTTATGGTTTTTAAAACTTTTTGTAAGGCATCTTCATCGACCCAGTCATCAGAGTCAACAACTTTATAATAAAGACCTGTTGCAAGTTCTAATCCTTTATTGACTCCAGACCCATGTCCTCCATTTTCTTTAGAAACCGCTTTGACAATCGTAGGATACTTTTTTTCATATTTTTTAGCAATTTCTTCTGTTTTGTCTTTCGATCCATCATTAATGATAATGATTTCGACATCTTCTCCCCCAGTTAAAAGACTTTTAATACAATGTTCCATATAACTTTCTGAATTGTAACAAGGAATAGCAAATGTAATATATTTCATAACTACACACTCTCTTCTATATTCCATTATAAGAAGAAACCAGCAAACTTTCAAGAAAAATTTTTCATAAGTGTAAAATATGATATTTTCCTACTTGAATTTTGATCATATTTTTGATATACTGTATATAGATGAAGGAAACTTCATAAAATAAAAAAGGAAGTATTCAGTTTTCTACTACTGAATGCCTACCTATTAATACGGTATTGACATTTACATTTCTGTAAGTGTCATTTTTTTATTATGGCAAGAATAAATATTACTTGCCATAGAATGGTGATTATACACTTTAAGACTTTTATATGATAATTATGTCTTTTCGTCATATACATCACACCCCTTTCTTCTTTAAATTTTGTTATAGAGAGAAGAAAGTGGTAGACACCCAGTAACTAAATACTTCCTATAAACATATTAGCACACTTTTATAATATTAGCAAGCATTAAATATTATTTTTTGCTACTTGCATTTTTATCATATTTTTGTTATACTGTATACAGATGAAGGAAACTTCATAAAATAAAAAAGGAAGTATTCAGTTTTCCATTACTGAATGCCTACCTAAAAAGATTAGTTGGACATTTACATTTCTGTAAGTGTCATTTTTTTATTATGGCAAGAATAAATATTACTTGCCATAGAATGGTGATTATACACTTTAAGACTTTTATATGATAATTATGTCTTTTCGTCATATACATCACACCCCTTTCTTCTTTAAATTTTGTTATAGAGAGAAGAAAGTGGTAGACACCCAGTAACTAAATACTTCCTATAAACATATTAGCACACTTTTATAATATTAGCAAGCATTAAATATTATTTTTTGCCACTTGCATTTTTATCTTATTTTTGATATACTGTATACAGATGAAGGAAACTTCATATAATAAAAAAGGAAGTATTCAGTTTTCCATTACTGAATGCCTACCGAAAAAATTTGGTTAAGACATTTACAATTGCTTGTAAGTGTCTATTTTATTTAGTATTGATAACAAGATTATCTCACAAAACAAAAATGCTTATGAATTTGAATATTTCTTTTAATATCTCTTTCACTTAAGCAACACTCCCTTCTCCTTAAAATTGATTTATAGAGAGGAGAAGTGTAGACACCCAGTAACTAAACACTTCCTATGAACATATTCACACACTTTTATAATATTAGCAAGCATAAATATAATTTTTTACCACTCTTAATTCATGCTTCTTTTAAACATTCTTTCTAAATCATAAATACTAAATTTAATAATGGTAGGTCTACCATGAGGGCAATTATAAGGATTATCACAAGCACATAATTCTCTTAATAATTCTTCTTGAGCTTCATGAGAAATATGCATGTTTGCTTTAATAGACATCTTACATGCTAAAGTAATCGCGATAGATTCATTAAATTTAATACGGTCAAAACCAGAAAGCCCTCCAATAATTAAATCTACAATTCTTCGAATACTTTCTTCTTCATGTCCTTCTAATAACCAAGTAGGATGACTTTTAAACACAAAAGTATTTAAACCAAACTCTTCGATTCCAAATCCCATTTCTTTTAATGTTTCTTCTTCTTTTTTTAATTTTAAAAATTCACTTTGAGAAAGTTCGATTGTAATGGGAAATAAAAGGTCTGTAGTACTTACTTTTTTAGACTCTAGAGCTTTCATATTTCTTTCATAATTTACTCTTTCCTGCGCGGCATGTTGGTCTATTAAAAAGACTCCTGTTTCATTTTCAGCAATAATATAAGTTCCATGAGCAACACCTACTGGATACAAAACTAATTCTTTCATATCAGGATTCACGACTGTTTCTTCCTCGGTTGGACTTTCTTTTTCAAGATTTACAAAGTCCATTGTTGTTTGAATATTTTTGGGAAGATACTCTTCTTCGGATTCTTTTACTACAGTATCTACAAATTCTTGTTTGGCAATATTGGACTCTGGCATTCTTTCCACGGCATTTGGAATGAGTAGATTTTTATAAAGAACATCTTTAATTGTTTTTAAAATTAAATCGGTTAAGACATCCATTTTAGATAATTTAATGTCTTGTTTCGTTGGATGAATATTCACATCAATTAAGGTAGGATCTGTATTAATTTTTAGAATCACTATTGGATATTTGATATCTGGTTTATAGGTGTAGTACGCATCATTAATGGCTTTATTAATGTCATAGTTTTTCACAACACGGTCATTTACAAAAGTAATCATGTGATTACGGTTACTCTTTAAAATCTCTGGTTTACAAACATAACCATAAAGATCAAAATCATCATTACTTGCTTTTACTTCTAACATTTTAGTAGAAACACTTACTCCATAAATTTCATGAATCGCTTTTAATAAGTCCCCACTTCCGGTTGTTTTCACGACTAAATGATTTTCATGATTTAAAGTAAAGGAAATCGATGGATGGGACAAGGCAAGTCTTTCGACAAAAGAAGTACAACTTGCAAGTTCACTTGCTTCACTTTTTAAATATTTTAAACGAGCAGGTGTATTATAAAATAAGTTGGTGACTTTGATAGAAGTTCCTTTTTTTAATGGAGAGGATTCTTCGACAAGTATACCACCACCTTCCATAATGATATGGGTGCCCTCTACTTCATCACTCGTTTTTAGTTCGACACGAGAAACACTCGCGATAGACGGAAGTGCTTCACCACGAAATCCTAACGTATCAATAAAAAATAAATCATCATCTTTATAAATCTTACTTGTGGCATGTCTTAAAAAAGCTAAAGAAGCATCTTCCCTACTCATTCCGACACCATCATCAATCACTTCAATTTCTTTTTTACCGCCTTCCGATAAATTGATAATGATATTTTTTGCTTTGGCATCAATCGCATTTTCACATAATTCTTTCACAATGGAAGAGCATTTTTCAACCACTTCTCCTGCAGCAATTTTGTTGGCAAGATTCTCACTCATTACTTTAATTTTTGACATTTTACTACTACCTCCTAAATGATGGAACAACGGATATATTTTCTTCTTTCAGTCCATCAAAAGACATAATACATGCATTCTTTACAATGAAAAATCCTATCCCTTTCACAAAAACACAAGAATTCTCTGGTATTTCTTTTTGAAAAGCAAATGTATTTTCTTTATATTCTTTTTCTAAAGATAAACTTTTTACCCCATACCAAGTAATGTTATTTAAAACATTCATTTTGATTTTTAATGTATGTTCGATTACTAAAGTAGCTTCCGATTTCAATGGATAAGTAATCGGATGAATCATACCTTTGCCATTTGCTTCTCGAAGTAACTTATCACTTACCCCGTGATAATAAAGACCTGGTGTATCATAAATACAAAAATCATCAAAATCAATCTTTAAAAAATCCAGAGTTGTATTAGGCATGGAACTGACTGTTAAATCATTATTTTCTAAAAAAGAATTTAGTATGGAACTTTTTCCGGCATTGGTCACTCCTAAAAAGAAAATATTTTTTTCTTGTTGATTTTGAATGTTATCCATAATCTTTTTTAAACTTTCCATTTTCTTTTCTTGAACAAATAAAATTTCTTCATGAATATGATATACTTCTTTTAACCAAGTTTTTATTTTTTCAAAAGAAAGCTCTTTAGGAATTAAATCTAATTTACTGACTACAAAAACTTTAGGTAATTGAATTTCTTTATAGAAAGTTATAGCCTCTTCATGTAAATTTAAAAAGTCTACAAAGAAAAAGGCAAATCCTTTTCTTTTATTTACTTTATCAATAATTTCTTTAGGATTTTTTTCCACAAAAGCATTTTCATAATCATGATAATGAATTAAGCGAAAACAACGCATACAATAATCCATTTCTTCATTTTTTACATATCCCAGTTTATCTTTAAACTCTGTTTGAAGTTTTACTCCACACCCCCTGCAAATCTTATTCATAATATTCTCCTTTTTTAAATAATCCATGGGATGCAAAATATTGATAAATAAATTTTTCTAGAAAGCGATTAATCTTAGTAATAAAATAATCTTTTTTACTTATTGGATTTACCAAAATAGAAGTAAACCCCATACGATTAGCTCCATAAATATCTGTGATTAGTTGATCTCCAACACAAGCTATTTCTGTATCTTTAAAATGATAGGTAGCAAGTATTTTTTGATATTTTTTCTTACTTGGTTTATGAGCTTTAAATGCGGAATCGACATTACATTTTTCTTTAAATGGTAAGACTCTTTTTTTAGGAGCATTACTGATAATGATAGCTTTCATTCCTAAATCTTCTAAATATAAAAAGAAATCTAATAATTTCTTATCTGGTTCTTCCTCACTGATAGGCGCAAGAGTATTATCTAAATCAAATAAAATACATTTAATTCCATGTTTTTTTAATTTTTCATAATCTATTTCATATATACTTTTTTTATACATATCTGGTCTAAATTGTTCCATATCACACCTCCTAATAAGTATATCATGAAATGAATCAAAACGAAGAAAAATATTCAAAAAAGAAATGATTTATTTTGTCATTTCTTCTTTGATTTCTTCAATTTCTTCAATAGATAAATCTGTCATTTCTGAAATATAGGAAATATCACTATTCTTTTTTAACATTTTTCTAGCAATTTCTCTTCGACCATCATCACGTCCTTCTCCATAGAAAACATTTTTTAGATTTTCTTTCCAATTATAGATTTTACGTAACTCTTTGTCTTGTCTTAAATCCGTTGGGCTTGTTGCTATCGTCATTAAATCCTCATCTCCTCGTGCGATTTGTTTTCTTTAAATATTTTTCTTCATAATGATCAAGTCCTTTAAAAACATTATGATAATCGACTCCAACATACATAAAGAAGGTGACAAGAAATGCTTTCAATAAATGAACATTACTGTAAACATCCTTATATAAAACATCGGATACAATTAACTGATCTAAATTTTTGAATCTTTACTCACTCTTCTGTTCCGTCATACCACTCGGTATTTTTCCATGAGTCATGCGTTGGTCTATTAGCGGGACAATTTCCACCAAACATATAAGTGATATTAGCTTCAGAGTTATGCACGAAATTATCTCCATATGTTATCGTTTTTAACCCAGTATCATTTCCAAACATATAACTCATATCTGTTACATTGCTAGTATCAAACTTACCTCCTAAATCTAATGAAGATAATTCATAAAGTTGATAAAACATTTCACTCATATCTGTAACATGACTGGTATCAAAAGCATTGCCCAAATTTAACGAAGTTAAGCTTCTACAATTGTAAAACATATTACTCATATTTGTTACTTGACTGGTATCAAAATTGTCTCCTAAATCTAATGTTTGCAAAGTTTCCATGTTAAAAAACATTTCACTCATATCTGTAATCTTTATTGGATTAAAATTATTGCCTAAATCTAATATCTGCAAAGTATCCATATGTCCAAATATATCATCCATATCTGTTACATTGCTTGCATTAAAATTATCTCCTAAGTATAATTCTGTTAAATTTGGCATCCAAGCAAACATTCTGTTCATATTTGATACTTGACTGGTATCAAAATGGCTTTGTCCTAAATCTAATTTAGTTAAGCCACTCTCCTCAAACATTGCAAGCATATTTGTTACATTGCTCGTATCAAATTTATCTCCTAATGTTAATTTATTTAATTCTCTTAATCCCCAAAACATATAACTCATATCTGTAACATGACTCGTATCCAAAGAACTAAGGTCTAATTCTGTTAAATCAGATAACGAGCCAGCCCAAACATCATATGTGCTAGCCGAAAACATATAATTCATATTCTCTACTTGACTAGTATCTAGATGTTCTAATCCTTGTATACTTTTTAAATGTTGAAAATCCTTAAAAAAATGCGAACTATCTTTATTTGCTATTACTTCTCCATCTCCTTGGATATATGCTATATAACAAGTATTATTACCATAACCGCACGATTCTGCTTCTTTATCTACTAGTAAATAACTAATCACACTCTCATCTTGAGCTTCACTCTCATCAAAAGAATAACCTCAATTCGCCTAAAGTGTTGCTCGAATAATAAAAAGTACACAAAAAAGGATTATATTGAAGTGTATATTATATTCTCTTTTTTGTACATGAATTTTTTCCTTTTTTGTACATTCTTATAGTATCATTCAAACTCCACTCGTTATTTACAACATCATAGAATTTTGTAAAATAAAGAGCAATCTTAAAGTATACAATTGAATATTTAGAGAAAAATTAATACCAATCTTAAAATAATGATGTTATATACAATACCGATTTGCCTATAGATTTGGAAGATATAAGAAATAATTCAATCATAATTTTTAAATATACAGCAACACTTTAGGCGAATTGAGGTAAAGAATATGTAGCTCCTTCTTTTGGACTCAATTGATCTTCAAATATAACTTTGGTAATTTGACTTTTATATTTCCAAAAACTTTCTTCATCTACTCTACTTCTGATAATACTTGTAGACGGTGTATAATTATTTAAAGTTATCTTTCCTGCCCAATGTGCATTGTTTGTTTGAACAGGTACTCCATCTACTTCTGTTCCATCTACTGGTGTATCATAATCCATGAATAAAAGTAAATTAAATGATTTTGTTGCATTTGCTCCTAATTTGAATTTATATAATTGATACGCTTCTTTTGCATCTGTAATAAGTTTATTTGAATTTATTTTATTATCTATTAATTTATAACTTGGTGTTTCTTCTAGACTTCCTATTTCGTTTCTACTTCCTTGATGAGAAAGAACTGTATTTGATTCTGGATCAAATACATTAGTCTCAGTATCTTTCTTTTCCCATAATATAACATCTACATAATCATCTTTTAATTCTGGATCTTCTGCTGTTAAACTTTCCATATTAATAGAAACAGGTACTTCTTTATTACAACTATTTGTAATAGTAAATGTATATGGTTCTTGACTTGGAAAAAAATCATTTACTAGTTCATCATTTGTCATTGGATAAGCATTTGTTAATGTAAATCCATGTTCTCCCCATGAAACATCTAATTTTAAACAATCTGAATAGACTAAATTTTTATCTTCTTGAGTCAGTGTTCTACTCCAAAAAGCATAGGTTAAACCTATCACTCCAAATAGGAAGATAAACAATCCTATTAATGTTAATGTAATTGTTTTTTTCTTTTCCATAAAAATGAACCTACTTTCTACCATTATTATGACATATTCTTAAGATTTTACTCTTAATCATGTTATTTACATAATAAGAATATCACATCGTATATGGGTAACGCAAGTATCTTATTTCTATATTTACTTTTACTATACAATTTTATGTAAAGGTGGTGAAAAGATGGTAAGACTTGCAATTGAACCATTACTCAGAAAGAATGAAAAGAGTAAGTATTGGTTATGTCAGAAAATGAATATAACTTCCCGTAATTTAAATCGAATTATACGTGGAGATACAACTGCTATCTCGTTTAAATATTTAGAAGATTTTTGTAAATATTTAAATTGTACTCCAGGAGAACTTATTATACTTACTGACAGCTATCACCCAGAACAATTATTGGTAAAAGAATAATTGTTTTTTCACCACCCTACTCCTATATTATAAGAGATATTTTATAAAAACAACTAACCGTGAACCGTTAACATAGAAAGTTTTTTATTATAATTAAAAAATGCTTTACAACCACACGTTTGTTGGTTTATAATTATTTTAGTAATGGAGTGATAATAATGAAAAGACTAAATATTTTTGTTGATGAAACTGGCGATTTTGGTTATGGAAAAAAGGCTTCTAGGTTGTATGGTGTATCATTTACTTTTCATGAACAAGAAGATGATATTGAAATAGAATTAAATAAGTTAAATGAAAGACTTAAAAGAATTGGTTATTCTGGTATGATTCATATGGCTGACCTCATTATGAAACGTGGAGATTACAAATCGTTTGATATTGATCAAAGAAGAAAAATTTTTAAAGCAATCTTTCATTTTTCAAGACAAATCCCTGTGAAGTATCATACGATTTTAATTGATAAAAAGTATACTAATAATAAAAATATGTTAAAGCAAAAGCTAAATGCAGAAATTTTTAAAATGGTTCAAGAAAAAGAAAAATATTTTAAAAAATTTGATAAAATTGTTATGTACTATGATAATGGTCAAAAAAGTCTAACCAATATTTTAGAAACTATATTTTTAAAGTTTGAAAGTTTGGAGCAACATGCTGATTTTAATCATGAAGAAAAAAGATTATTTCAAATATCAGATATGTTAACATATATTGATAAATATGATTATAAATATAAAAACAAAATAGAATTTACGAATGGAGAACAATTTTTCTTTACTGTTGATGAAATTAAAAAAATTCTCAGAACCTTAAATAAAAAACGATTTTTATACCATTAGAAAAGCAACCACAACGGTTGCTTTTTCTAAGCGGCTAATGCGCCAACACGGGTTTGGTCCATACATTGTCCAAAGATGCCTAGACCAAGTGTAGATGATCTACATTAATAGTATATCTACAATACAAGAAAATTATAACTTCTCTTGTTTCAAATATATAATACAATAAACTACAGCTAATGTCAAGTACTAAAATAAATTTTTTTCACGCAAATTTTTTTTCAAATCTTAATGAAATAATCTTCTAGAAAGTTTGTATCAAGATACTATTGTACTATTTTTTACTTTTTTCTTTAATCTATCTATTTTCTTTTTATTAATTGGATATACTGTTGCAACATGAGCAACCGTTTTATCTATATTTACTACTATGCAAACATACTGCTGTAGCTTTTTATAAAATCTTATAGAATTTCTAGCACTATCAAAATAAACGAAAATTGGGGAAGCAATAACTTTTGAAATATTACTTAATGCATCAGTATAATTATTTAGGTTAAGAAAATTGCTCGTATGTTTTTGAACATGATATACAAGCCCTAGATTAAACAATATCAAACCCCACACCGTCAGTTATTCCATACTTTTTACAAAAATTTTCTGTTAATTTGCCTACTTTTACTACTGAAGTTTTTTTCCTCATGATTACCATCTCCATAATTAAAGAAAGACCTATACTCTCGAAGAATATAGGTCTAGAGTAAAGGTAGGTCTCCCAGTCCCTACATGTATCCTTTCAGCTTTCGCTTACTCCAACTCGTCACCGAGCGTAGTGTAAGAAGAATTTTTACACCCTCTATTACTCCACATCAACAATAACACATGTGCTATGAAATTATTGTCGTTTTATGCCAAGATTTTTCTTGACAACTTATTATAACCACAAAATTGTAATTTTTTCAAGTATTTTAATTGCTAAAATTTCATCACTAAAATAAACTTAATTGACTTGTTTCAGGCATATTGCCAAAAATACCCATAACACGCATTTTATCAATGGTTGTGGCATTTACTTTTCCTCTATTTTGGAAATCTTCGATACTATAAAATGCTTTTTCATTTCTTTCTTCCATAATTTTGGTTGCAACGGCATCCCCTAGTCCATCTAAAGAACGGAATGGTAAGATTAAAGCATTTTCACTTTCTTCCATAATAAAGTTTTGTCCATCACTTTTTTCAATATCAATATTTTTAAAGACAATTCCTCTTGCAGATGCTTCTAGAGCAATTCTTAAAGTTTCTAAAACAGAAGACTCTTTGTTGGTCATGTCATAACCTTTGCCTTGAAGTTCCATAATTTTCGCACGAATGGCATCATACCCTTTCACCATCGAATCAATATCAAAATCATAAAGTCTTGTTGAGAAATATGTTGCATAATAAACAAGAGGTTTATGAACTTTATACCAAGCAACACGATAGGCACTCATAACATAAGCAGCTGCATGAGCTTTTGGGAACATGTATTTGATTTTATAACAAGAATCTATAAACCATTTTGGAATATTTGCTTTTTCCATAATTTCTTTATACTCTGCCCAAGTGGCTGGATCTTTCGTAGCTTTTCCTTTACGAACAAATTCCATAATTTTAAATGCTTTAAATGGTTCTAGACCACCATACATAAGCTCGACCATGATGTCGTCTCGACAACCGATAACTTTACCAAATGGAACCACATTGTTTTGAATAAGTTCTTGAGCATTTCCTAGCCATACATCCGTTCCGTGGGATAGTCCTGATATTTTAACAAGTTCAGCAAATGTTTTTGGTTTGGTGTCCTTCACAAGTTGAATCGTAAACGGAGTTCCAAACTCTGGGACACCGAGTGTTCCTGTTTCACATAGTATTTGGTCTGGAGTCACACCAAGAGCTTTCGTACTTGTAAATATACTCATGGTTTCTTTATCATCTAATGGAACCTGGGTAATATCATCGCCCGTTAAGTCCTGAATCATTCGGAGCTGTGTTGGATCGGTATGACCTAAAATATCTAGTTTTAAAACACATTGGTCAATAGCATGGTAATCAAAGTGTGTGGTTCGCCAAGCACTTGTCGGGTCTTCCGCAGGAAATTGAAATGGTGTAAAATCATAGACTTCTTTGTATCCTGGAATAACGACGATTCCACCTGGGTGTTGCCCGGTTGTTCTTTTACAACCTGTACAACCAATCGCTAGACGTTCGGTTTCAATATTTCTTAAAATAATATTTTTATCCTCACAATACCCTTTGACATAACCATAAGCTGTTTTCTCGGCAACCGTTCCAATGGTTCCTGCTCGGTAGACATTATCGACACCAAATAAAACTTTGGTATATTCATGAGCACTTGCTTGGTTTAAATCTGAGAAGTTTAAGTCGATATCGGGAACTTTATCCGCATTAAAACCTAAGAAAGTTTGGAATGGAATATCATGTCCTTCTTTATGTAAAGGAGTTCCACATTTACTACATTTTTTATCAGGTAGGTCGTATCCACACTTATAAGTATTTCCTAAAGGTTCACCATTTTCATCATTAAATTCACTAGACTTACAATTTGGACAACGGTAGTGAGGCGCGAGCGAATTTACTTCGGTAATACCCATAAGATTTGCCACAAAAGAACTTCCAACAGAACCTCGGCTTCCTACTAAGAAACCTTCATCATTGGAGTGCTTTACCAATTTTTGAGCAATTAAGTAAATCACATCAAAGTTAGCTCCAATAATCGCGGTCATTTTTCCTTTGGCTTCTTTCATGAGATCTTCTTCGCTTGCCTCAGCATTTTCTTTTCGTAAACTTTCATAAATCTCTCTTTGAACGGCATCTGGTCCTTTGGTGACGACATCATGAAGTCTTTTATAAATCACTGCATCATCATCAATTCCTGCGTTTTTCTTAACGGCATCAATGAATGGGGCTCCATAAAGCTCTAGAGCAATTCGCTCTTCAATATGATATGGAAGTGGATCTCCATACCACTCTTTTGCTTTATCATAAACCATATTGGTCACGGTCATTTGAGAGTTTTCAATGACTGGGGCAAACGGAATTCCTTTTGTATCTGGAATGACTTCCACTTCTTCGATTTTGTCCGCGATGGCATTTGTATTGGTAACCACAATCTCATAAGCAAGGTCATTTCCTAAGAATTCAAAGTCTTCTAACATTTCTTTGGTTGTTTTAAAATACATATTTGGAACTTCCATACTTCTTCGATTTAATGGATGGAGTTTTCCATTGAATTTTTGGTTGACGATAATCTCCCGGTAAATCTTATCGTCTTTGGTGAGATTGTGAACATCTCCCGTTGCTACAACAGGTTTTCCTGCTTCCTTCGCGACTCTTACAATTCTTCTTATGTATTCTTCTGCTTCTTCCACACTTTGGAATTTCGCATCTTGGCCAATCAAATGAGTGAATGCACTAATCGGTTGAACCTCAATATAATCATAGAAACTCATCATATTCACAAGTTCTTCATCTTCTTTTGAACCTGCTTTATCAAAAATTTCCCCATTAATACAACCAGAACCAATCAAAAGTCCTTCTCTTAAACTTAAAACTTCACGTCTTGGAATTTTTGGCTGTTCATTTTTATATAAATACTTGGTATTAGCAATCGAAACAATTTTAAATAAGTTTTTAAGGCCTACTTTGTTTTGTACAAGCATTGTTGCATGAAATGGATATGCAAATCGTACTAAAGAATCCATATCAATATCTTCTAAAACTTGATTCGTCGTCGCGATATTACGGTCATTTAAAACTTTACACATTTTATAGAAAGCAAGCGCTGTTCCTTCGGCATCATAATCGGCTCTATGATGTTTTTCTTCATCCCATGGAATATCAAGGCGTTTGGTTAACGTTTGAAGTTTATGATTTGGCCATTCTGGATGAAGCATTCTTGCAAGACTCATCGTATCTAAAACAGTATAATCAAATTCATGGAGTCCATATCGGTTACAAGCAGAAGTCATGAAAGATATATCAAACTTCGCATTATGGGCAACCATCGGATTATCGCCAGCCCATTCTAAGAAACGACGGGTGACATTTTCTTCGTTATCTTTGCCTGTTACCATTTCATCTGTGATAAAGGTAAGTTCCGTAATCTTCTTTGGAATCGGACGATGAGGGTCAATCAGTTCATCAAAACGATCTAGAATTTCTCCATTTTTGATTTTCACGGCACCTATTTCAATCATTTGGTCAGAACCAGCATAGAACCCTGTGGTCTCGGTATCGAAAACAACAAAAGTATCTTCTAATAAGTTGTATTCACGATTATGGAAAATGACATCGATATCATCGTTCACGATGTTCATCTCAGCTCCATATAAAACTTTGAAACGGTCACTTCCCTCTTTTCCTTTGTTATAGGAATTCACTGCATGGAAAAGTTCAGGATAAGCTTGCACACAGTTATGGTCGGTAACTGCAACCGCTTTATGACCCAGTTTAATCGCATGCTTTACAATATTTCTTGGGTCTTTTTCTTCGTAAGGTACAACAGAGTCCATCGCACTCATCATCGTATGTGCATGGAGTTCTACTCGAGGGATTTCTGCATCATCCTTTACTAATTCATCTTTCGAATCGATTTTTTCCATATTTCTGATGGCAAGAACTAAGTCTTTCGCAAAGTTATCATATTCCACATTTCCTTGAAAACGGTACCAAGAACCCACTTTAATCGTATTTACCACACTTTGATATTCTTTTTTATCTTTTTTAAATATTTTAGCCAAAATAGAATTGGTTTTATCACTAATTTTTAAAGTAATAATATTAATGGTTTCTCTTTCCATCGTATCCACACCAAAAACATAGGCTTCGAAAATCACATTTTTCGCATCCCCCATGACTTGTTGAATTGGAGTCGGATTCCCCACAATCTCTTTGCCAAGAATTAGACTTCCTTCTACTTTCGGAACTTCTTCTACAATTTTTGTTTCTTTTTTAGAAGCTTCAATTTCTTCTTTCACACTTTTTTGAATTTCTTCATTAAATAACGTATCACAGAAATAGTCGCCTAAACCATATAGACGGAGTTCACTTTCAATTTCACTTCCGACATTTTCCATCTCTTCTTGCTCCGTTTTATTAGACACTTCATAAATGATATTATTTTCATCCATGGTTGGAACACTATCTAAGATACTTCCAAGCGATGGCTTTCGCACCTTGATAATTTTGGCGATATGAGTGACATAATCTAAAACACTTTCTGGGTCAATCGTTTGATACTTCATAGTAATCTTACATTTTTCTTTGCCATGGATTCCATTTTGAGCTGCCAAAAAGAGTTCACTTACCGTTTCATAAGGTATCACTTTTTCACTTGTTAAAATGACCTCATATAAACGGGAATCTTTATGAAATAAGACTTTTTCAATCTCGATATTTTGTAAATCTTCTTTATTTCCTTCATATGAAATGCTATTTAAAAATCTTTCTAATTCATCTTTCATAACTACTACTCTCCTCTATAAATTCTATTTGATTAATATTTACCTGATATTCATCAAGACGTCTTGAAACTCGTCCTTTCACACGTATGAAGTCTCCCACTTTAATTTCTGGAACCTCTTTCATAACACTTGAAAATAAAACAAAGTTTCCATTCGAGAACGTTTCATCACTCACGGTTAAAAAGGCCATATCTTCATTGTTTTTGGTTTTGATTTTTTTGATTCGCTCCACTAAAACAACACATTCGACATGCTTATCATAATACTTTCGAATGTCTTCTAGTTTCATGATATTTTGCCCGACATATTTACTTGACGGATGATTACTTATATAAAATCCAAAACTATTATACTCGCTTTTTCGTTTTTCTTCTAGACTTTCTTCTGGTTTTTCTTCTAAAGTTGGTTTCATAATATAATCTTCTTCTAAGTCACTTGCTAGTTCAGCATAGTTTAAAGCAGAGTCCATATTTGCTTTTAAAGTATTATGACTCGTAGTAAACGAACGAAAAGCATCAGCATCAATTAAGGATTCAATCGTTTTTCTTGTGACACTTTTGCCATAGGTTCTTGCAACAAAATCAAAGAAATCAGTAAAAGGTTTTTCCCCTCTTTTTTCCATAATCGTTTTCGCAGCTTCTTCCCCTAGACTTTTAATAATCGTGAATGGCACTCTCAAAGAATTTCCTTTTATTTTATAAGAAGACCCACTTTCATTAATATCCACCGGTAAAACCTCTATCCCACTTCGTCTTGCTAAAGCTAAATATTCTTTTGTTTTTTCAACGGATGAAATCGTCATGTTAAGTAGATTAGCAATAAAGAAAATGGGATAATAACTTTTTAAATAAGCCATTTGATAACCAATGAGGGCATAAGAAACAGAATGAGATTTATTAAATCCATAATCAGCAAACTTTAAGATTAAGGCAAATACTTTTTCAACTAAGTTTTTTTCATACCCTTTCTTTAAGGCTCCTTCGATAAAACTTTCTTTGGACTTCTCAATCACTTCTTTTTTCTTTTTAGACATGGCTCTTCGAATCGTGTCTGCTTCCGAGAATTTAAAACCCCCCATGGTGACGAGAATTTGCATGATTTGTTCTTGATACACGATAATACCATAAGTTTCTTCTAAGATTGGTTTTAAATCTTCATGATAGTAATCTACTTTCTCTTTCCCATCTTTTCTTCTGATATAACTATCAATGTTTTCCATAGGTCCTGGTCGGTAAAGAGCAATCGCGGATACTAAATCTAAAAACTTGGTTGGTTTTAACTTTCTTAAAAAGTTTTTCATTCCTTCGCTTTCGAATTGGAAGATACCAATTGTATTTGCATCGGTAAATAATTTTAAAACTTTGGCATCATTCAAATTGATTTTATGAATATCTAAACTTTCTCCTGTGTTTTCTTCTATTAAATCTAAAACTTTTTTCATAATCGTTAAATTACGTAAAGCAAGAAAATCCATTTTTAAGAGTCCTAGTTCTTCTAAGTAATTCATAGTAACACCGGTAAGAAGGTCTTCCCCGTTATAGTGAATGGGTATCACTTCATCAAGCGGAACTGAACTTATCACAACACCCGCCGCATGGGTTGAAATATGTTTTTTTAAACCCTCAATCTTTAATGAGATTTCATACATTTTATGGATGTCTTGATTATTTTTCACATAATACAAAACATTTTGATTTTGTAAGTTTTCTTTTAAGGTCAGTTTGGCATCAATCATTTCTAAAAAGTGGTCAATCACACTGCCATGAATTTCTAAAGATTTCCCGACACTTCGTAACACAAGTTTACTTTTTAAAGTTCCAAAGGTCATAATATTTGCCACACATTTTTCTCCATATCTTTGTTTTACGTAAGACACGACTTCATCTCTACGGTCTTCTTCAAAGTCAATATCAATATCAGGCATCGTGACACGGTCTGGATTTAAAAATCTTTCAAACAATAAATGATATGGAATCGGATCGACATCCGTGATACCCAAGCAATAACTCACTAAAGAACCAACGGCACTTCCACGGCCTGCTCCAACAAGAATGCCATTTTTCTTAGCAAATTTAACATAGTCATAGACAATTAGAAAATAATCCGCAAAGCCCATTTTTTGAATGACATCTAATTCATGTAAAAGTCTATCTGCATAATTTTTAGTAACGTTTCCATTAAGCCTTTTGGCAAGGCCTTTTTTAGAAAGACTTACTAAATACTCATTAGAATCTTTCTCTTTATCAAATTTGGGAATAAAGTTTCTTGTTTTATCAATGGTGACATTACAAGAATCACAAAACTTTTTCGTGTTTTCATCAAATAAATTTTCGCCTAAATAATACTCCATTGCATTTTTCTCTAAGTTTTCTTCAGGAATCATACTTAGAGAGGTTCCCTCATCAATCGATTTTAAAACACGAATGTATTTAGTATCTTGTCTCGTAAGAGAAAATAGATTTGGAACATAGACTGTATTTGAAGAAACAATCATTGCATTATTTTTTTCGTATTCGGAAGAACACCCAAGAAAAAGATGTTGACACACTAAATTTAATTTAGAAAATTCATCCATATATAAAAAAGGAAGAACGACATTCAAGTGACTTTGCATGGATTCTAAATCTAACATACTAAATTCCCTTTGTTCGATAATAGTCTGGATTTGTAGTAAAGATTCATAACCCGCATGATCTCTTGCATATAAATAAATAGGAGTTTTTCCAAGCGTTACTTCTAGACCAATAATTGGTTTGATTTGATACGCAGTCATCGTATCATAAAATTCCATGACTCCAAATAAATTTTTATCACAAATTCCACAGACAGAAATATGATTCTTTTGTAAAACTTCTAAAAGTTTAGGAATAGTAATCATGCTCTTCATCATCGAATAATCTGTCATTACTTTTAAAGGAACAAACATGTTTACCACCCACCTTACATTTCCATTATAGCATGAGAGGTCAAAATTTACTAGAGGAAAATGAGAAAAAACTTAAACGTATGTATGATATCGTTCTTTCTATAAAAAAATGCTCTCTTACAGTTGACTTATGCCCTTAATTTTGTTAAAATCTTTAATGAAAAAGAAGCACGGAGGTGACAAAGATGGCTAAAAAAGTATCAACAAAAAAACCTTTAACTGTTAATGCAAGAAGTAAAGCATTAAATGCAACGAAAAGAGTTCAAAAACCTAATTTACAAAAGAAAACAATTGATGGAAAGAAAGTTCTTATTAGTGCGAGAGAAGCAAAAAAAATGGCTTAATGTAAAGTCATTTTTTTTATGTTCAAAAATAAAATGTGTTAGGTGATGTATTTTGTTTTTTTTAAATTTATTAAAGCAAATGCTTTTTTTCACGGGAAGTTATTCGAATAATGTCTTCCCAGAACCCCTATCGGAACAAGAAGAAGCTGAATGTATTCTAAAAATGCAACAAGGAGATGCTGAAGCTCGTAACAAACTTATCGAACACAATTTAAGACTTGTGGCCCACATTGTGAAAAAGTTTGAAGTGAATGGTTCGGATACGGATGACTTAATAGGTATTGGAACTATCGGTCTTATTAAAGGAGTCGATTCTTTTCATAATGATAAAAATATTAAACTTACAACCTACGTTGCTAAATGTATTCAAAATGAAATTTTGATGTATTTTCGAAGTATTAAAGGAGAAAATGTGAAAAACGTAAGTTTAAATGACTCGATTGGTTATGATAAAGATGGAAATGAAATTAGTTTAATGGAAATGATTAAAGATAATACGGAAGACTTTGCTGTTTCTTTACAAACCAAAGATAATATTGAACTTTTAAATGATTATTTAAAAGTGTTAACCAAAAGAGAAAAAGAAATTATTGTAAAACGTTATGGACTTATGAATCAAAAAGAAATGACCCAAAAAGAAATTGCCAAAGAGTTTTCCATTTCTAGAAGTTATGTCTCTAGAATTGAAAAAAGAGCTTTGACAAAAATTTTAAGAGAATTTATTAAAAATAAGAAACAACTTTAAATTAGATTTTTCTGGTAAGATTGATTCCTTCTTTAAAACCACATGGTTCTTTACAAACATAACCAGACATACATCTTGCACCCTTTGTATATGGCATAAGAGCATCTAAAACTTTGTTAAGTCTTGGGTCATTTGATGCTTGTAAAGCTGTGACATATTTATCTAATACTTCTTTATTTTGCATACAAGTTTCTAGTTGAGCACAAGAGCAAAGTCTTTCTTGGAGTTTCATGATGAAGTATTCATAGTTTCCTGATTCATTTACTTGAACAAGTCTTCCCTGAGGAATTAAGTCCCCCACTGAAGCAATATCTTCCATCCACTGTTTTTCTAATTCTTTTTTTCCTCTTATAATAGGTGGCATAAAATACAATTCTTTACTTAAATATTGTATATTATCATATGTACTACGATGTCTTTGCTGCTGAGCGAGTTCGGCGAGTGTTGCAAGATAATTTACACTGTAAGTTCTTCCAAAATATTCTGGATAATCATTATCATCGACAATTAAAGAAAACCCTCGATTTCGATAATCCTTGATATCACCTGTAATGATACCTGTTTTTTGGAGAGTGTCTGCAAATTCTTCCATAAATGGTTTCAATCTCAATTTCAAAGGATTCGTTGTTTCTTCTTTCGCTGCTTTTCTCGCAAAGTCATAGATGTAATTCCATTGTCTAAAAGAAGTTGTGTAAGCCATTTTGGTTGGAGTCATCACGGATATCATATAACGAGCATTTTCCATGGCTAGTTTGTGATAACGATTACGTTCCATTAAAAATGGAACTTCCGGATACTTAGCACGTATTTCCTTTTCCAATATCATCGTCCATTTATCATAAAGTAATAATTCTTTTTCAGTTGGAGCCATTTTGGTGTATCTCGCTGATTTCTCACTCGTATTATACTCATGCTCATTATTCAGGATCATCGCCAAAAGTTTTGGAATTCCCGTTAAATATAAAGAAATATATCCATGTCCAAATACACTGTGATGGTTATTTCCTTTATTTCCTAAAATACGTTTTTCCGTACTTTCTTTAGGTTCAGTTAAAATGTCATCCCAATCTTTCTTAGTATAACAAATATTGGCATTGTAACCTCCTTGATACTCTAAATCATTGACATCAAAGTTTTGAATTTTCTCTGGGTCTGTTGTCGTAACCCCTGTTATTTTTGCTTCCATAAGGTTTCCTTTCTATCCCCAAATTATTCTTGTATTAAAATTATAACACATACTTTGCTTTCTTTAAATCTTTTTACTTCGAAGTTGCCCACAGGCTGCGGAAATTTTACTTCCAAATTCCCTTCTTACTGTCACACCAATATGATTTTTTTGTAAGGTATCATAAAATAAATCAATTTGACTTTTCTTGCTTTTTTTAAATTCAATGGCTTCTGTTTCGTTATAAGGAATGAGGTTTACATAAGCATTCATACCTTTTAGTAACCGAGCCAGTTCTTCCGCACATTCCACCGTATCATTCACATCTCGAAGTAATATATATTCCATGGTAACTCTTCGATTGGTTTTCTCAATATATTCTTTCACGGCTTCTATAACCTCATTGATTGGATACATTCGATTAATCGGCATCAGCTTACTTCTTAAAGTATCATTGGGAGCATGAAGTGATATAGCTAAATTAATTTGAATTGGAAAGTCGGCAATTTCCTTTATTTTTGGAACAATTCCACATGTAGAGACTGTAATATGTCTAGCTCCGATTTGAAGTCCTTTCCCATCATTAATAATCTCAATAAAACGAGTGACATTTTCATAATTATCAAAAGGTTCACCGATGCCCATAATGACAATGGAATAAACAGGTGTCCCACTTTCTTCTTCGATAGCAAGGATTTGTCCCACCATCTCTGCAACTTCTAAATTTCTCACTTTTTTAAGACGCCCTGATTCACAAAATTTACATCCCATATTGCAACCGACTTCGGAAGAAACACAAACACTTCTTCCATAATCATGGTGCATGAGTACAGCTTCTACCCTTTCTTGGTCACCAAGTTCAAATAAATATTTATCGACATCCACGTCTGATTCTTTTTTGATAATTTTCGGAAGTTCTAAGGTATAATCATGTTCTAACTTTTCCCTTACTTCTTTTTTTATATTACTCATTTCTTCAAAATTTTTAATTTTCTTTTGATAAATCCATTCAAAAACTTGAGTTGCTTTAAACTTTTTTTCACCTATTGAAACAAAATAATCTTCTAAAAGAGGTCTTGTCATTCCATAAAGATTCATACTTCTCACCGACATTATTATTTCATATTTTCAAAAGTCTTGCAAGATAGATTCATTTTGTGTGTTTTTTGGAAAAGCAAAAAACGTGTAAAAATAGGAAAAAATAGTTGGAATTTTGTGTATATCGCATGTCATGCCTTTCTAAAAATGTGATTTTTTGTATTGATTTTCTTTCTAAAAATGTGATAAGATGATATTGGAGAGTGATAATATGGCTAAATTAAAGCGAAAAATCGATAACTTTTTAGTAGATTGGAAAAATTCAAAAGACAAGAAACCATTAATCATTAAAGGTGCAAGACAAATTGGGAAAACAACATCTATTGAAAAATTTGGGAAAGAAAACTATACATCTTTTATTGAAATTAACTATGTTTCTATGCCAGAGTTTACCAAAATATTTCAAGATGGCTATACAACAGACAAAATTATTAAAAATATAAGTTTATTAAATAGTGATTTTAAATTTATACCTGGAGAAACATTAATATTTTTTGATGAAATGCAAGAATATCCAGATACGGCAACTGCTTTAAAATTTTTCCATGAGGATGGTAGATTTGATATCATTTGTTCTGGATCACTTATGGGAATCAATTATAATCAAATCCATTCCAATAGCGTGGGTAATAAAGAAGATTATATCATGAGATCCCTAGACTTTGAAGAATACTTATGGGCGAAAGGATATAATGATGAACAAATAGAAGATTTATATACCTGCATGAAAGAAGTGAAACCTTTAACAAGCATACAATTTGATGTTATGATGAATCACTTCAAAGATTATCTAATCACTGGGGGGATGCCTGAAATCGTAAGTACATTTATAGATAATAAAAATTTCAGTGGTATCTTAGCCTTACAACGAAAACTATTAACTGACTATGAGGAAGATATTACAAAATATGCTGGTGGACTGGATAAATCAAAAATACTAGATGCCTATAAAAAGATTAAAATTTTCCTTGGGAATGACAACAAAAAATTTCAAATTACAAAACTGAAAGATGGTGCTAGAAATAGAGAGTATGTAGGTGTCATAGATTGGCTAGATAGAGCTGGAATCATTAATATAAGCTACTCTCTAGAACAATTAGAAATGCCTTTAAAAGTTCATTATAATCCCGATAATTATCGTCTATACTTTGGAGATACCGGATTATTAATAGGTTCTCTTGATGAAGAATCTCAAAAAGATTTAAGAAATAATCAAAATTTTGGAACCTATAAAGGCGCTCTTTATGAAAATATAGTTGCCGAAATGCTTACTAAAGCTGGATTTGATTTGTTTTTTTATAGGGATGAACAAAATAAAATTGAAATGGATTTTATCATAAGAGATGAGCAAAATATCATTCCAGTAGAAGTGAAAGCATCAGACAATGCAACTTATTCCTTAAATAAATTAATCGAAGAAAAACAATATAAAAATGTAAAATATGGAATTAAATTATGTAATAAAAATATAGGATTTAATGGTAAGTTCTACACTTTCCCATATTTCATGACTTTCTTTTTAAAAAGATTCTTAAATGAAAAAGATAAATAATACTTCACCCTCATAAAGAAAAATCATATTTCATATTTCTGTGAAAGAAGACTCTCCATT
>CANPXO010000014.1 GCA_947586205.1 uncultured Bacilli bacterium | reverse complement strand
TGCACCCATAGCGCAATTGGATAGAGCGTTAGACTACGGATCTAAAGGTTAGGGGTTCGACTCCCTTTGGGTGCACCATTTTAATAATTCGAGAAGTAGCACAACTTGGCAGTGCACTAGTTTTGGGAACTAGGGGTTGCAGGTTCAAATCCTGTCTTCTCGACCATTTGTTTATGAAAGCCTTTATTTATAGGCTTTTTTCATGTTTTTAAAATTTCAAACACACTTTCAAACACACTTTTATAGATTATTTAAAATATTTGTTACTTTTTATACATAAGTATAGATATTCAATGTTACTTAATTTTGGTTATGCAACTAAACATATTCATTTAATGTATTAGCATACTTTTTTTGAAAAATGAATATATTAATAATGATAGAGTCTAGGAAACCTGTTAGGACCTAGAACTTTTTAATATTTTGCCAATTAGATGGAAAATTCATTATATTTAAAACATCATTTATTGAAACAACATTTAAACTTTTGGATAAACTTATAATTCTTCCGTTGATTTTATTATATAGAGTATTAAACTCTTTTTCCGATAACATAACTTTAAGTGTAATGAAAAGTGCAAACAAATCATTTTTTCCATACATATACATACTTTTTAATTTAGGTAAATTTAGCAAACTATGATATTTATTATCAGGTATATACAAATATTTAGGAACTTTAACGTTGTATATTCTGTCATCATGAGCACATAAGTTTCTAAAATATGCAAGTAATTTTGTATATTGTATTAGCTCATTTTCTAAAATATTAAAATGTTGTGATATTTGTATTCTTTCATTTTGCTTCATTAATTCTAAAAATTTACTTAACGTGCCAAAAGACAGTATATTAACTAACACCCACATAGGTATAAATCCATAGCCAACTAAATAATGATTAATATATTCCTTAGTATCTATGGCCTTACCAATTTCTTTGTGTATAGTTCCAATTAAATTTTGAATATTGCGAATTTTATTTTTCTTTGTTTCAGGTAAAACATTAGGAATGTTATTTAATGTTTCAAAACTGTCTAGTTTTAAGTAATTATCATTGCCATGATACATTGAAAAATAATAGGCAATATATGAACGTAAATTATTTTCAACTTTTAATATATATTCTAAAAAAATATCTTTTATTTTTTTATCAAAATCATATAAATGATAAATTTCTTCAAATGTTGTTCCATTTATAAAATTATCTTTACTTCCTTGGGTGATAAATAAATCTTTGTATCCATTTATAACATTATAATAATTATTGGAAATTAATATTTGTTTAGCTTTATTTTCATCATTAAAAATTAATCCTCTGTTTTTTAATATATCTATTTGTTCCTCTATTGTTTTAAAATCTTTCATAGTCAAAAAAGTCTTCAGTCCACACGGGATACTGAAGCACCTCACAATTAAAGTTTATAATAAAATTGTGAATGTGTCAATCCCAAAATGAATATGTTAACTTATACTCCTTTCTACATCTATTTATTAAAACATTTCTGTTTTAACCAAATTAATTATCTTTTCTAAGTTCTTTATCTATTTGTCTTTTTCTTTCTTCTATAACTGCTTTTATTATATTTTTATCGCTTTCAGAATAACACCTTTATATTTATCAAATAATATATTGGTTTCATCATACGTATTATTTTCTTTTGCTAAGTCTTTACCAGTTAAATCAGCAATTTTTACACTTAATACATCCGCTAAGTCTAAGACATTATCTAATGAAGGTGTCATTTCTCCGTTTTCCCATCTAGCAATAGTTGTTTGATTCACATTAGTAAGTTTTGCTAATTTATTTTGAGATAATTTTTTTTGTTCTCTTAAATACTTAACATTATTACTAAAATAATTCGCAATTTCCTTCTTTACAAGTACACAATAGCATAAAAGCATTAAATTTTCAATAAAATTATGCTTTAATGCTTTTTTGGCATTAGTGTCTGCAAATAATCAAAAAAGGGAAGAAAGAAACGCATAATTCTTATAGAATAAATCTCTTTGTTAAAAAAAGTAAGCAAAAATAATGTGTTGAAAGAAGGGTAAAAAAAGAGAACGCACCGAAAAAATAAGTAAAAAGTTTTCTTTTTATTTAGTGGCTAACAAAAAAGTTTTGTATTTTTAAGTATTTTATTGTATACTATTTTTAGAATAGAGGGATTGAGTCAATGAAGAAGTATACTTTAAGTGAAAGTGATATAAAATGTATAGATGGTTATTTTAGAGCAGCCAATTATATATCTGCAGCCTCTTTATATTTAAAGAGTAATCCACTTTTAAGAAGACCATTAGAATTTTCAGATATTAAATCAAAATTAGTAGGACATTGGGGAAGTGCACCAGGTCAAAATTTTGTTTATGCTCATTGTAATCGAATGATTCGTAAATATAATTTAAATATGATGTTTGTAAGTGGACCAGGTCATGCTGGACAAGCTTTCATGAGTAACTCTTATTTAGAAGGAGTCTATGGTGAAGTGTATCCAGAATTTACTCAAGATGAAGAAGGACTTGCTAAATTTATGAAACATTTTAGTTTTCCAGGTGGTTCTTCTTCTCATGTTGCTCCCACAGTGCCAGGAAGTATTCATGAAGGCGGAGAACTTGGGTATAGTCTTTCCCATGCTTTTGGAGCTGTTTTAGATAATCCTGATTTAATTGTCACCGTTGTTGTTGGAGATGGGGAAGCAGAAACAGGACCACTTGCTACAAGTTGGCATGGCAATAAGTTTTTAAATCCCAAGAAAGATGGAGCCGTATTACCTATCTTACATTTAAATGGTTATAAAATTGCAAATCCGACCATTCTCTCAAGAATTAGTAAAGAAGAATTAGATTCCTTTTTAAAAGGATGTGGCTGGATTCCTTATTATGTTGAAGGAGATGATCCTTTAAAACTTCATGAAGTCATGGCTGATGCGATGGAGCAAGTACTAGCTAGTATTCAAAATATCCAAACAATGGCAAGAGAAAAAAATGTAAGTTCTAGACCTCTTTGGCCAATGATTGTTCTTCGAACTCCAAAAGGATGGACAGGACCAAAAGAGATTGATGGAAAAGAAATAGAAGGAAGTTTCCGTTCTCATCAAATTCCAATTGAAGTAAGTCCAGAGCATAAGGAATCATTACAACGTTTAGAAGAATGGCTTTTAAGTTATCATCCTGAAGAGTTGTTTGATGAAAATGGAGCTTTAAAAGAAGAATATCGTAAAATGATTCCAACGAAAGACAAGAGAATGTCGGCGAATCCAAATGCGAATGGTGGACTACTTCTCAAAGACCTTGTGCTACCTGATTTAAATAAATATGCTCTTCGAGTAGGATATCCTGGAAGTGTCACTAGTGAAGATATGCGGATTCTTGGGTCATATCTAAGAGATGTAATGAAAGAAAATAAAGATAACTTTTGTATTTTTGGACCTGATGAAGCTTTATCCAATCGACTCAATGCTGTTTTTGAAGTTACGGGAAGAAAGTGGAATGAAAAAATTCTACCAAATGACGAATTTTTAGACCATGATGGTCATGTAATGGATTCCATGTTATCAGAACATATGTGTGAAGGAATGTTAGAAGGATATCTACTTACTGGACGTCACGGCATATTCCATAGTTATGAATCTTTTATTCGAATAGTAGACTCCATGGTAAGCCAACATGCAAAATGGCTTAAAGTTGCCAAAGAACTTCCGTGGCGGGTAGATATTTCTTCTTTAAATCTTTTGGTTTCTAGTCATTGTTGGCAACAAGACCATAATGGCTATACACATCAAGATACAGGTATGATTAATCATATTTTGACTAAAAAATCTAGTATTGCGAGAGTTTATCTTCCGTGTGATGCAAATACTCTACTTTCGACAATGGATCATGTCTTAAAAACAAAAAATTATGTGAATTTAATCGTGGCAAGTAAGCATCCAAGACCACAATGGCTAAGTATGAAACAAGCGATTCGGCATTGTGAACAAGGCTTAGGTATTTGGGGCTTTGCAAGTAATGATTTAGATAATAATCCTGATATTGTTCTTGCTTGTGCTGGAGATACTCCAACTCTAGAAGTGATGGCTGCGGCCAGTCTTTTACGTAAATGGCTTCCTAATTTAAAGGTGAGAGTCGTAAATGTCATTGATTTAATGAAGTTAGAACCGGCAAGTATTCATCCACATGGGCTTACGGATAATGAATATGACGCGATATTTACAAAAACAAAACCAATCATCTTTGCATTCCATGGATATCCAAATGTGATTCATGAATTAACCTATAAACGAACCAATCAAAATTTACATGTTCGTGGATATATCGAAGAAGGAGAAATTACAACGCCATTTGATATGCGCGTTCAAAATCAAATGGATCGTTACCATCTTGTATTGCTTGCTCTAAAATACTTGCCTGCTTTTGATGGAGCTTATTTGAAAAAGTATTGTAAAGAGATGTTAGAGAAACATGAAAAATTTATTCAAGAAAATGGCTATGATATGGAAGAAGTCACTACTTGGAAATGGGATTTATAATGATTATAAAAATAGAGAGTAAAGTTTCAATACTTTACTCTTTCTTTACACATTTAATATATGTATATAAATTGTAAATTAAAATATTAAAAATATTCTAAAGTGTAAATAAGGTGTAAAATTTTTAATTTTTTTAAAAAAAATTTGCATAAAAAAAAGGAAATCGACAATTTTTTTTGTATATATAAATAGAAGGATATTTTGTGACCTAAAAAAATGTGCTTCTTAGAAAGGAACAGATAGCCATGGACAAAAGTTTAATGGATGACACCACATTTATTAATTTCTTTAGCAAACCTGAAAACATTTATGCTATGGAATATTTTCTAGAATGTTATTTGAACTTAGAAGAAGGATCTCTTAAAGATCATTTTCAACTTTTATTTGAAGAAACATTAGAAAAAGAAAATAATGATTCCAAAACAAATCGAGTGGATATTCTACTTATGGAACCAGAAATCATCACCAATGTCGAAGCATACCGAAATTTTGGAATGACTGAAATGGTGAAAAGTGCTTATTATATTTTTAACTTATGCTATTTATACTTAGTGAAAAAGAAAGAATATCAAGAAGTACAAAAAATAAGACAAATTAACATAGTCGAAAATTTAAAGGGTTCTATTCTAGAGCAAAAATGTGAAAGTGCTTTGACCGTGTTTCCACTTACTGAAATGATGGAGATAGTCATAATAAGACTTGACTTATTAGATAAAGTAGATTATAATCATGGTGAAAGAACAAAAGATTATGTCACGTTTTTAAAGTATTTAAAGGCTAAAAATAGTGAAGAACGTGCAGCTTTTGAAAGTGAAGGGAGCATTTATAAGAAAATGAATGAAGAAATTGCCAAATTAATTAGGTCTTGTGTAGATAGGAAAGATTTTGATCATGATGCTTGGAATGAAAAACTTGCCTTTTGGAACGGTGAAGCACGTGGAATAAAACGTGGAGAAAAACATGGAATTGTCATTGGTAAGGAACGTGGAATTGCTATTGGCGAAGAACGTGGTGAGAACAAATTGATTCAAAAAATGATATCCAAAGGAAAAAGTGATGAAGATATCGCGAACACTACTGAAATTGATATCAAAAGAATTCGAGAGCTACGTGCTTCAATGACTTAAAGAGAAAGAATAGTTCTTTCTTTTTTTAAGGGGCGTTATTCATATGCGATTTTTTCTGTACATTTCTTTAGAAATACGTTATAATAAAACGCGTGTGAAAGGTGATGTAAAATTATGTATCCAACATTTGAAGAAATGAGTGAAGCTTTAAATCAAATAAAAGAAAAATATGATTTAAATGAAGAGATGAATCTTTCTTGTGAAGAGCTTTTATTTGCCATTTTTTGTAATGCCTATAAGTATGGGAAAAAAGAAATTTCAATTCAACCTCAAGATATTGAAAATGATATTTCTAAATTGAAATTGTTACTATGTGATTGTTGTCATATGGATGCTTCTCTTTTTGAGAAAGGGGAAGAAGCTTATTCTCATTATTTAGAATTCCTATATCATCGCATTTGTAAACAAGGTTTTGGTAGCTATAAAACTTACTCAGCAATGATTGAATTGAACATAAACCCTCATTATATCGAAAGAGTTTTAAAAGAAACTGCTTCTTTTCAAGACATCATCACTTTAGGGACTGAATTTCTTTTACAAGAAGTTCCAACTTATTATTTAAAAAAGCAAGTTCTGCTTACTTTACATTCAAAAATGTAAATTCTATGGAAAGAAACACTTTCCTTTTTCATTTGTCAAGTCTTGTATGAAACAAATATTCATGATATCCTTATGAATAGGAAGTGGTAATATGAATTCCTTAGAAGAAAATATGACAAGACATAACATAGGTCTTAGCCCTTATGCTTGTAAAGATGAAGATGCGATTCGATTTGAAGAAGAAAATGAAGATTTAAGAAGTCCTTTTTTTCATGATGCAGACCGTATCTTATATAGTTATTCTTACTTAAGATATAGCAATAAAACTCAGGTGTATTCAGAAACACAAAATGACCATATCTCTACTCGGATGATTCATGTGCAATATGTAAGTAAAATTGCGAGGACCATTGGACGAGCTTTAGGACTTAATGAAGACTTAATCGAGGCAGCGAGTCTTGGTCATGATCTTGGTCATGTGCCGTTTGGACACTTTGGTGAATCTGTTTTAAATGATATCAGTGTAGCAGAAGGGGAAGGTTACTTTCATCATAATGTGGAAAGTGTAAGACTTTTAATGGAAATCGAAGGAAAAGGTTTAGGAAAGAATCTTTGCGTACAAACTTTAGATGCCATTCTTTGTCATAATGGTGAATTCGTGGAAGGAGAATATACGCCAAGAAAGAAAACAAAGGAAGATTTCTTAAAAGAATATCAAAATACCTACACCGAAAAAAATGCTGTAAAGACCCTACGTCCGATGACTTTAGAAGGATGTGTGGTAAGACTGAGTGATGTCATCGCTTACCTCGGAAAAGATATTGATGATGCTTGTCTACTGGGACTTTTTGAAAAAAGTGAAATTCCTAAAGAAATTTCTTCAGTTTTAGGAGTTCGTAATCGAGAAATAGTGAATACCATTGTCACCGATGTCATTAAAGAATCTTTTGGAAAACCTTATATTAAAATGAGTGAACCTGTTTATCATGCAGTTGTTGCTTTAAAAAAATTTAATTCAGAACATATTTATCAAAAATCTATGTCAAAAAGGGATCAAGAAAAAGTTACCAAAATGTTTCGGGATATTTATGATTATACTCTCGAATGTGTAAAAAATAAAAAGACAGATACCAAGATTTATCAAAACTTTTTAAATCATAAAAAGAGTCGGTATCTAGAAAACACAAGTGATCAAAGAAAAGTTTTGGATTTTATAGCAGGAATGACCGATGAATACTTTTTGAACTACGGGAAAGAGATTAATTTCAAATAAATTGGAACATAATAAGAATTAGGAGAGACGTTATGAAAAAGAAAAAATATGATTATGATAGCTTTCAGTTATATACGATTGAGTTAGATAAATTTAAAAATTGTTTTATAGAAGTAACTTTTCGAGGAGATGTTCGGGAGTCTTCGAGTTGCATTCGTAATTTTTTGTCAAATTATATGATTTTGACAACGGAAAAATATAGTACGCGAAGAGAAATGATGATTGAAAGAGAAGAACTTTACCAAATTGAACTTCATTCAAATGTCTTTCGTGAAGGATACAATCTATTTACCACTTTTTACTTTGATTTTCTTCATCCTAAATATGTGAAAGATAAAAATTATTTAAATCATGTTTTAGATTTTATAATGGAAATTTTATTGAAACCAAATTTTAAAAATCATACGATAGAAGACAGTGAATTTTCTTATATGAAAGAACATGCTCATACTCAAATCAATCAATATAAAGAAAGTCCTTACTCTTATGCGATGGTGGATAGCTTAGAAGAATTATTTCCAAATTCCATTTCTGGGAAGAGAATTCTTGGAACAAATGAAGAATTAGAAGCAATGACAAAAGAAGATGTCATTAACGACTATCACTTTATGTTTGAAAATTCTTACTGTGAGATTGGGATTATTGGGGACTTAGATATGGATGAGATTGCGAAGTATTTTAAAAATCATTTTTATAAACCATCCATTGTGACGAAAGAGATTCCTTTTGAGGTGGATAATCCTTTGCAAAAACCAAGAAAATTAGAAAAAGAAAGTCCTTATAGTCAAACACAGTTGATTCAGTTTTATCAATTAGACCCTTTTACTACTTTTGAAGAAGAGTATGTTTCGATTATTTTTGAAATGGTGTTAGGAAATGCTGAATTATCGGATAAACTTGCCAAATATTTAAGAGGGGAAGAGTCCTTATGTTATTACTCTCAATTTTATGTTCGATATGCGGGGAAGTATGCGGCAACTTATGTGGGATTAAATAAAGAAAACGTAAGTATTTCCTTACAAAAGATCAAAACAGCAATGAAAGAAATGTTTCATTTAGAAAAAGAAAGAGATTTTATTGAAGAACAGAAAACGAGATTAATGAGTTATCTTGAATTAAAATATGATAGTAGTTATGATATTTTAGAAAATTATTACTTTCATGAAATCAAAGGGACACCTCTTTATGAAGAATACAAAGAAAATATTGCGAAAGTAACTGTGAAAGACTTAGAAAATTTGGCTCATAAATTTCATGAATCTTTACTGTATATTTTAAAAGAGAAAGAGGGGGAACAAAATGAAAAAAATTAATTTAAAAGGTTTAGATGAAGTCATTTATCAAGATGAATGTGATAATGGTTTAAAAATCTATGTTTGGGTAAAGCCAAATGCAAATCATTTTAATGGAACCTATGTTGTAAATGCGGGGTCGGAAGATGTGAAATTTACAGTAGATGGCAAGAATTTTGAAGTGCCATTTGGAACCGCTCATTATTTAGAACATTATCTTTGCAGTGAAGACGATCATTCTCCTTATCTCAAAAAATTTAATGAATTAGGTTCTTCTAGTAATGCCGCGACGTATCCTAATTATACGATTTTTGAATTTTTTGGTTCTAATCACTTCGAAGAAAATATGAATTGTTTGTTAGATTGGACTTATCAAAAAGCTTTTGATGAACAAGAATTTGAAAAGGAGCGAGGACCTATTTTAGAGGAATGTCGCATGTATCTAGATCACCTAGGTCGAGAAAGCCATAGTGAGATTCAAAAGTCTTTGTTCTCTGTATATCCTTCTAGGGAAAATGGAATTGGAACAGAAGAAGATATTTTAAAAATTTCAATGAAAGATGTGGAATCCTTTTATCAAACATTCTATCATCCTAAAAATAGTTATGTTTTTGTAAGTGGAAAAGTAGATCCTGTAGAAGTCATTCATATGATTAAAGAAAATCAAAAAGAAAAAACTTATCCCAAATGGATAGAACCAAAAAAAGCCAAATACAAAGAGCCAAAGAAAGTATGTCGTCCTTATTTTGAAAGAAATTTTGGAATTGAAGTTCCAAGAGTTTATATCAGTGTAAAAGTTCCTCTTAAAAACTTTTCTTTAGAAGAACCATTAGTTCTTAATATCATGAATTTAATTGCCAGTGCTAACTTTGGTTCAACTTCAACGTTTCGAGAAGAACTATTAGACTCTAAACTTGCCATTACTTTAGGAGCATGGGTCCATACAGAAAGAGACTATTTGATTTTAGAACTTTCTATGCGAACCAAATATCCAGAAGAAGTGATTCCGATTGTAAAAGAAAAATTAAATTCATTGGAATTTCTGGAAGACGATATAAAAAGAAAACTGAAAGTTTTAATTGCTAATATGGTTTTAGGTTTTGAAAATATTGATGAAATGAAAGATAGCTTGATTTATATGATTTCTCATTATGGAAGAATTATTGAAGAAGGAAAAGAGCTTTTAGAATCTGTTGATTTAGAAACGATTCGATCAGTATATAATGAGTTTTCTCCAAAAGAAAATTGTGTGGTGGTATTTAAACCATTTGCAAAGAAAAAAGACGAACATTAAAACTCGTCTTTTACTTTGTCATAAACTTCATCAATCGTTAGACTTTTTTTCTCATGGAACACATGAGGCATGATATGTAGATGAACATGTTTGATTGCTTGAGCATCCCCGTAATTCATTAGAAGTGTGCTTGCAGGTTTTTCTAACTTTTTCATTAAAGGACCTTGTAATTTTTTTGCCACTTCAAACATGTGCCATAACGTTTTTTCATCTAACTCCATATAATCTGTAAAGTGTTTTTTCGGAATGACTAGAGTATGACCAGTTGGTGTTTGGTCTAAATCTAAGAAGGCTAAAACCTCATCATCTTCATATAAAATTTTACTATCGATTTCTTTTTTTGCAATTTTACAAAATAAACAATCTTCCATTTCTTTCCTCCTAAGTTAATTGTATCACGATTCTTCCTTTAAGTGTACAAAATTGGGTCTTTTGCATACATTAGAGTAGAGGTGAAATGAAATGGCAAATTTTAAAGAGATTGTGACAAAAGCTGTGATTGGTAAAGCCAAGAAAACAAATCAAATGAGTTTTTCTTTTACGCCCGATGAGTCTGTCAATACCGTGTTAGGTTGTTGGGTCATTAATCATAATTTTTCAGGTGTGAATCAAGGAGGAAAGGTTGGAATTAATGGGTCGTTTGATGTAAATGTTTGGTATTCTTATGATAATGATACTAAAACAAAAGTAAATTCGAAAAGATTTAGTTATCATGATGTTTTAAATGTTCCTTTAAAAGACCAAGCAACACTTACAAGTTCTTCTGAGATTATTGTTCGAAGTTTAAAACAACCGAGTGTCACGAATGTCAGTGTGGAAGATGGAGATATTAAACTCGATGTTGAAAAAGAGCTTGGCGTAGAAATTGTAGGAGACACCAAAATCAAAGTGCCTGTTGAAGAAGATTATGATGATTATGAAGAAATCGTAGATGAAGAAGAAGTGGAAAGCATTGATACAGTCGATGAAAATTATCTTGACTAGTGTCAATCTTTTTTAGTTGACATCATATAATTTCTTTGGTATGATAAGGACATCAAAGGAGGTACTTATATGGCTGTTAAATTAAGACTTAAAAGAATGGGTTCAAAAGCAAAACCTTTTTATCGTATTGTAGCAGCAGATTCTAGAAGTCCAAGAGATGGAAGATTTTTAGAGGTTGTTGGAACTTATAATCCTGTAAAGGGACAAGAAGTTGTTACAGTAGATGAAGAAAAAGCATTATATTGGTTAAGCAAAGGAGCTCTTCCAACGGATACTGTACGTAGTATTTTAAGTAAACAAGGTATCATGAAGAAACATGCAGAATCTAAAAAAGTAGGTAAGTAATATGGATATTGTCGAATATACAGAATATTTAGTGAAAAGTATTTGTGAAAATGCGGATTTAGTAAAAGTAAGTAGTTATGAAGCTGAAGAAAAATTAGTGTTAGAAGTCTTAGTTCCCGAAAGCTCTATGGGAGCAGTGCTTGGAAAAGATGGACGTAATATTAAAGCGATTCGAACTTTAGTAAATGCTTATGCTTATTTACACGAGTTACCAAAAATAGAACTAAATATAGATTCTTTTTAAGGCGAGTACATCGTCTTTTTTGTTGTAATTTTTGTGAATTTTTGTTATATTAGGAATGCTTAAAGGAAGTGCATGAAAATGAAGAAAATCATGATTTTAAAGTATGCTGAATTAAATACCAAAAAAGAAAATATTGGATTCTTTTTAAAACAATTAAAGAAGAATTTACAAATACGTTTAGAGAGTTTTCCAGTTACGATTACTTTTGATAAAGGAAGAATGTTTTTAAATATGGAGGAAGAATATTTTGAATCCGTTTTAGAAATTGTCAAAAATACATTTGGAATTCATGAGATTATGATTGGCTATGAACTTGAAAATACGAATATGGAGCTCATTGAAGAAAGTTTAAAAGAGCTTATCAAAGATACCGATTTTCAAACATTTAAAATAGATACCAAAAGAAGTGATAAAACTTATCCGATGACTAGTCCAGAAATTAGTAAACATCTAGGAGGAGTGGTCTTAAAATCAAAGCAAAATGTAAGTGTCGATGTTCATCATCCAGAACTTACTATCTATGTAGAAGTAAGACAAAAATATGCTTATATTATTTTTGAAAAAGTAGAAGGAATTGGAGGGTATCCAGTAGGAACTCTTGGAAAAGGCCTTCTTATGTTATCTGGAGGAATTGATAGTCCTGTTGCTGGATACCTTGCTATGAAAAGAGGAGTCAAACTTGAAGCGATTTATTTTGAAAGTCCACCTCATACAAGTATCGAAGCCAAAAATAAAGTGATAGAACTCGCTCATTTGATTAGTCAATATGGAAGTCCTATCAAACTTCATGTCATCAATTTTACTGAAATCCAAGAAGCCATTTATAAAAATATTCCAAAAGAATATCTCATTACCATTATGCGAAGAATGATGTATCGAATATCCGCGAAAATCGCATATCGTAACCGTTGTAAAGTTTTAATAAATGGAGAAAGTATTGGACAGGTTGCCAGTCAAACTCTTACTAGCATGAGTGTCATTAATGAAGTGGTGAAGATGCCTGTGATTCGGCCTGTCGCGTGTTTTGATAAATTAGAAATTATTGATTTAGCTAAAAAAATCGGAACTTATGAAACAAGCATTCTTCCTTATGAAGATTGTTGTACCATTTTTGTTCCAGAGCATCCCGTCATTAATCCTACTTTAGAAGAATGTGTAGAGTACGAAAAATTAATTCCTTATGAAGAACTCATTCAAAAGGCAATAGAGAGTGAAACGATTCTAACTAAACAAAAAAGCGAATTTGAGGACTTGCTCTAACTCACTTTTTTAAAACTTTCACACATGGTTTCTTGTTTGTCTCCATTTCCTACAATAATTTGACCTAGAGAACACTTTTCTTCTTCTGTATCATAATATTTGCAGTAAGATACGTGACACGCAATTCTTTGATTAAAATAATTTTCTTTCATATTTCCACCCAATTATAGTATGAATAAAAATGATTCCTTTATACATACTAAGAGTAGGTGATTGATATGAAAAAAGAAAAATATGTATGTTTAGAAAAAAGTAAATTAGAAAAAATAAAAAGTGATTTTTTCACTCCCTATTCCCTTTCTTTTGAAAAAATGAGTATTGAGGAAGATGAAAAAGGACCTAGTTTAAGTACAGGGCCTAATTGCCTTAGAAGATAAGAATATTCTATTTCATTAATTTTCTTACACGAGCGGCTTGATATTCTAATTTGGCTTGTCTATGAATTTTTCTTATTTCTAAATAGAGATCCATAATTTCTTGTTCTTCTTCATTTAAAGGCTTATTTTGTTTTGTTTTATAGAAACGATAAAGATTGCAACTCAATATATGAAGACTTGTTCCATCTGGAAATACATCTTGTACTGTGTTTAAGCTTGTTAAAGGATTGGATTTTACATATTCCAATAAATAACGAGTTTTTTCGAGTACAGAAAGATACTTCTTTTTTCTACTCTTTATGACTTCATTTATTTTCTTTCCATAATATAAAGTGATTTTTTCTTCATAGGTTAAATGTTCTTTTTCATCATTTTTTTGCATTTGAATTTGTAACCAATTCCAAAAGTGAACATAATATATACCATCTTGGAATTTCATTTTTTTATTATAAACAGAATTTTTTTTGTCTTGGACAATATAGTTATAAAACTCTTCAAATTTAGAAATTAGTGTTTGTAAAGATGCCTGTTTTTTTAGATCCTCAATACAAGCAGAAGTATAATAAATGTAATTTTCTTCTTCCGTTAAATCTTTTTCTCGATTCCTTTTGATTTCTGTTTGGATGGTATTCCAAAAACCTAATACTTGGGTTCCATCTGAAAAATTTAAGTTACATTTTGAAAAGTTTATGGATGGATCTTTTAAAACTAAATCATAAATAGTATCTATTTTTTCTTTGCGACTTAGAAAAGCATGTTTTCCTTTTAAATCATCGATGATAGCATGACTCATAATAATATAAAGTTCTTCTTCGGTTAATTTTTCTTTTTCTCGGCATTTTTTGACGATTGCTTTAGAGCTATTCCAAAAATAGGATTTTGCACTTCCATCTTCAAAATATCCTGGATATCGAGATAAAGAAACATCTGGATTTCCTTTTGCTAAATTTACAAAAAAATCCATTTTTTCTTGATAAGAAACGTTTTTCATTCATTATCACCTCTTTGTTTATGCGTTATTATAACAAAAGAAAACAAAAAAGTATAGTAAAAATGATTTTACACTCTTTTAAAACAACTCATTTTTTTGTATAATGTTAACGAGGAGTGAATTTATATGAAAATATTATCAGTCAATGCAGGTAGTTCATCTTTAAAATTTAAAGCATATGAAATGCCTGAAGAAAAAGTATTAGTAAGTGGTACTTTTGAAAGAATCGGAATACCAGGGGGATTTTATACCATTAAAATAAATGGTGAAAAAATAAAGAAAGAAGCAAATTTAGAAAGTCATACGATTGCTTTTCAAATTTTGATGCAAGAATTACAAGATTTGAAAGTTGTAGAATCTTTTGATGAAATTAAAGGAGTCGGACATCGTGTGGTTCAAGGAGCAGACCATTATGACAAAAGTGTGATTGCCACAGATGAAGTGATGGAAGATATTTCTTCTTTATCAAGCTTAGCCCCTTTACATAATCCAGCGGCTGTTCTTGGAATTAAAGCAGCCAAAGAAGTTGTTCCAAATGCCACTCATGTTGTGGTCTTTGATACAGCATTCCATCAAACCATGCCAAAAGAAAATTATTTGTATGCCTTACCAACCAATTGGTATAAGGATTATCAAGTAAGACGTTATGGAGCTCATGGAACAAGTCATAAATATATTACGGAAACGATGAAAAATATTTTAGGAAAAGATGGAAAATTAATTGTTTGTCATATTGGTTCAGGAGCAAGCATCAGTGCAATTCAAAATGGCGTATGTTTAGATACCTCTATGGGATTTACGCCTAATGCTGGTTTAATTATGGGAACAAGATGTGGCGATATTGATGCGACGATTTTAACTTATATGTTAGAAAAGAGTAACATGACTCCAAAAGAGTTAGATACTGCCTTAAATAAGGAAAGTGGACTTTTTGCTCTTAGTGGTGGTTACAGTGATATGCGTGATATTGAAGAACAAATTGCTTTAGGAAATGAGTCTGCCTTACTTGCGATGGAGATGTTTGTAAAAAGAATAGTGGATTACATTGCTAAGTATTATTTTGAACTTGAAGGATGCGACGCGATTGTATTCACGGCAGGTATTGGGGAAAACGGCCCAGATCAAAGAGAAAGAATTGCCAAGAAGTTAAGTTTCTTAGGTGTTGAGTTAGACACTGAACTTAATAATTCCACTGCAAGTTATTTAAGTCGTTCGGAAGGTATCATTACCACAAAGAATTCAAGTATTCCAATGTATGTCATTCCAACGGATGAAGAAGTGATGATTGCAAGAGATACATATTCTTATATTAAATAAAAAAATACAAATAGAAAGAGGTTTTTATGCAGAAAGAAATACTAAAAAAAATAGCGAAGAAGATTAAACAGTACAATACGATTGTAATAGCTAGACACATTGGACCTGATCCAGATGCAATCTGCTCTCAAATAGCCCTTCGTGATTCCATTAAAGAAACGTATCCAAATAAACAAGTTTATGCAGTCGGAGCAGGAGTTTCTAAATTTCGTAAATATGGTTCTTTAGATAAAATTCAAAATGAAACCTTACAAAAACCTCTTTTAATTACTGTTGATGTTCCAAATATGGTACGGGTAGATGGAATTGAAAATTTGAAATATGCAGATGTCATTCAAATTGACCATCATCCCTTTGAAGAAGATTTTGGAGGAATGAAGTGGATAGAAGAAACTTCTTCTAGTACATGTCAGATGGTTGCAAGTCTTATTTTAAATACAAATTTAGTTTTGAGTGAGTCTGTTGCTGAAAATCTATTTTTAGGAATTGTGTCTGATAGTGACCGTTTTCTTCTTTCTTATACAACAGTCGAAACTTTTGAGATTGTCACGACGTTACTCAAAAGAAGTAAAATCGCCTTTACCAAACTTTATGAAAAGTTATATGAAAGACCCATTGAAGAAGTACGATTTCATGGATATTTATCCGACCATTTTACGGTAACAGAAAATGGATTTGCTTTTGTAAAAATCTCTGATGAAGTCATTCAAGAATATAAAGTCGATACAGCAACAGCTTCCAATATGATTAATGATTTTAATTTTATTAAAGATGTCTATGTTTGGACGTTTGCAACTTTTGATGCCAAGAATGGAATTTATAAAGTCAATATTCGTAGTAAAGGACCCATTATCAATGACATTGCTTCCAAATATAATGGAGGCGGGCATAAATATGCGAGTGGAGTTAGAACTCCAAATGAAAGTGATGTGGACATGCTTTTTCATGATTTAGATGAAGCATGCAGAGAATATAAAGAAAATGTCATAAAAAATGCTTGACAAGCATACATTTTTCTTGTAAAATCTATTGTGTTATAAAAAAAGGAAAAGAAATGGCATCCACCATTCACCTAAGAAGCAAGTCGCGCTGGGTTTGAGTTTAAATAAAATACAATCAATAGGTAAGGTGGATACTAAGTATCTGCCTTTTTATATGTATGGAGGTGCATTTTTATAGCAAAGAAATCAGATGAATTACCAATTAATGATGAAATTAAAGTAGCTGAATTAATGGTAATCGGACCAAATGGAGAACATATGGGCATTAAAAGTCTTGAAGATGCAAAGACCATTGCCAATTTTGCAGGACTTGATTTAGTACTTATGAGTGGAAATTCCACACCAGCTGTTGGAAAAATTATTGACTACAATAAGTACAAATATGAAAAATCAAAGAAACAAAAAGAAGCAATGAAAAAGCAAAGAGAAACGAATAAAGAATTAAAAGAATATCGTTTATCGCCTGTGATTGATGTTCATGACTTTGAAACAAGAGTCAAGAATGCAAGAGAATATCTAACCAAAGGACATAAAGTGAGAGCATTTATTCGTTTTAAAGGAAGACAAATGTCTCATCCTGAACTCGGTCGTGAGGTTTTAGAAAAATTTGCAGAAAATTTGAATGATGTAAGCATGATTGATACTCCAGTGAAACAAGAGGGAAAAAATATGTTTCTCATTCTAGCACCAAAAAAATAATGGAAAGAAGGAATTTTTTATGGCAAAAGGGCCAAAAATGAAAACACATAAAGCAAGTAGCAAAGTTTTCAAACAAAGAAAAAACGGAACACTATCTTATAAATTAAGTGGTGGAAACCATAAAACAAGTAAAGATAGTGCAAAACAAGTACGTCAAAGACGTAACCAAGGAACATTAAGTAAAGGAGAAGCTAGCAGAATTAAATCTGTTATCTAGTAAGAGGTGAAAGAATATGGCAAGAGTAAAAGGCGGAACTGTTTCTAAAACAAGAAGAAGAAAAGTTCTAAAAGAAGCAAAAGGGTATTTTGGAAGTAAGCATCGTTTATATAAAACAGCTCAAGAACAAGTTTTCCATAGTGGAGCTTATGCTTATCGTGATAGAAGACAAAAGAAAAGAGATTTCAGAAAATTATGGATTACTCGTATTAATGCAGCATGTCGTGAAAATGATATTTCTTATTCAAAATTCATGAATGGACTTAACATTGCAGGAGTAGGAATCAATCGTAAAATGTTATCTGAACTTGCAATTGATAATCCTAAGGCTTTTACAGAGTTAGTTAATACGGCGAAAGAAGCTTTAAAAAGTGGTAAAAAGCAAGAGAAAACTGAAGCTGTAAAAGAAGAGAAAAAAGAAGTAAAGAAAGAAGAAAAAAAGGAAGAAAAGGCAACAACGGATTATTCAAAAATGACACTTGCTGAATTAAAAGCTGTTGCTAAAGAACAAAATGTTAAAGGATATTCTTCAATGAAAAAGGAAGAATTACTTGCAAATATTAAATAAATATAACTGTTAAAGGTTATATTTTTTCATGCTTAAAAAAAGATTTGTTAATGAGTAGCAAATCAATCTTTAAGTTCTAAATAAATATTTGTTTTATAATTATGTTCGGTGACGACTACTTCTCCAGAATCAGCTTTTCGAAGTTGAGGAGTCGTGACTAAGAAATACTTATGTTGTAAATAGTCTTTCCCATCTGTTGCGACTGGGTCATCCCAAGTTAAATCTAAATGTAACCATTTTCCATCTAAATAAACGGCATTCCAAACATGACCAGAATCAGTACTTCCTTCTTCAGGAGTCATTGCCACTTTGAAGTTGGGAATATTTAATTTTTCTAGGAATAAAGCCATCGCATCTGTATATCCATTACAAGTTGCATATCCTTCAATTAAAGGACCAACCGCGATATAAGAGTGGTAAGGACTATCTCCATCATTGTTTCTTTCTACATCATATTTTGTATGATTAATAATATAATCATGAATTGTTAAAATCTTTGTTTCGGTATCCATATCATCGGTAATAATTTTTTTATAAATCTCATCTACTGTTTCATTAATTTTTTTTATATCTTGTTCTTCATAAAAAGAATCGACATGCACTGTAATTTCACCAGACTCAGAAATCAAAGTATTTACACTCGAAAATCCATTATAGGGATGAACAAAATTATTTAAGTGTGTGAGTAAATCTTGGTCTTGACTAAATTCACGAACATCATTTAAGCAATTCGTATATTCTTTAGGACAATAAAAAGTAAACTCTTTCCATCCATTATTGACAATCGTATAAAAAATATTTCTTAAATCGTGCATACTATAAGGAATAAAGGAGTCTGTTTTTGAAACAAACAGAAAATCTTCTTTTTTTGCATATTTACTAATGGGTTCTAAAGTAATTTTTGGTTCATTTTCAATTTGCTTCACAAAAAAATCAGTAATTGGCTCGATAGAAAGAAAAAGAATAACAAGCCAAATCATACAGAAAAAGGGAATTAAAATCTTTGATATTTTCATATGCATCACTCTAGTCCTATTGTAACAAAATTTAAAAATGAAAACAATAAAAAAATAGCATTAAGCCATTTCTTTTACTTTACAAGACAATCTTGATTTTTGACGGTCTGCAGTATTTCTTTTCATAAAACCTTTACTTACTGCACGATCCATAAATTTTTGAGTATCCGCAAGGAGTTTTTGAGCTGTTTCTTTATCGCCAGCTTCAATTGCTTTATCACAAAGACGAATACAATTTTGAACACGTGCTTTTAATTCGTGATTATTGTTTGTTCTTTTGGCAATTGTTTTAATTGCTTTTTTTGAACTTTTAATATTAGCCATAGGTATCTCCTTTCTTAAGTCATGTATAATTCTACCAAATAAAGTGGGGTTTCGCAAGGGGCATTTTGATTATTTTCAAGCATTCCTTCATTTTTATTCCTTTTTTTCACATATTGACCTATTGTTTTTCATTTGATAGAATAGATAACATTTAAAGGGGGATGTGTATGGCAATGAATAAAATAACAGAGAATTGGGTTGACCTCGGAAATGTAACAGATTGTGTGTATTCCTTTGAAGATGAAATTATTCCATCTGATAAGATCAATAATCGAACGATTCTTTGGTTAAAGTTAGATGGACAAGTTTATGCGTTTAAAAGAAGACTTGATGAACGTTTGATTATCAATGAACTTTTAGGCGAAAAAGTAAGTGAATATTTTGGAATAGATACAGTTCATCATGAGCTTGCTACATGCTTTTTAAATGGAAAACGGACCTTTGGTCTAATAAGTCCGATGGCTCGAAAAGAAAATGCAAGTTATACATTCTTTTGGAAAGAACTAGCAAATAAAACAGAAATCTGTGCCAATTCCAATATAACAGAAATACTTTCTAAAACTGATGAGGTTTTTAAAGGGGAGCCCATTTGTGAAGAAATTCGAAGTTTGATTGTCAGAGACTTTTTTACGAATGAATTTGACCGAGTGACTTCTGAGATTTTAATTGAAAAAGGGGATTCTATTCATTTGGGTTATTTATGTGATTATGAAGTGGAATTTGATCTTCCTTTTGAAGCTTACACTTGGGATGAAAATTGTGTTTTAAGTTTAAATTCTGAATTGTTGATTCCGTTTATTCAATGTGATTCAGAACTGATGAAAAAATTCCATCTTGCTTTAAAATGTAATTTACTGCATTTATTAGAAGAATTAGAAGAAGAAAAAAAATTAAGAATTTCCAAGGAGAAAAAAGAAGAAATCAAAAAGTTTTCTCGAAGTATCAAAAAACATATTGATGCGAGATTAATGGTTTAAAACATTTTTAGAAACTTCACCATAAGCTCTTGTAAGACCTCCAGCTCCAAGCTTTGTGCCACCAAAGTGACGAACGACGAATATGGCTCGATTCTTTAAGTTATTTCGTTCTAAATGGAAAAAGATTGGATTTGCACTGGTGCCACTTGGTTCTTTGTCATCGCTTTTACCCGCGGTGTTGGGTAAGAGATACGCGTAAGGGATATGTCTTGCTTTTTTGTGTTCTTTCTTTAATGATTCGTAAATCTCTTTTACTTCTTCTTTATCTGTGACTTCATAAAGATAAGCAATAAACTTGGATTTTTTGATTTCTAATTCACTGGTATTTAAAAGTTTCATAAAATCACCTAAAAATATGATACAATATTTAAAGAAAAAAGGAAATACTAGAAAGGGGTGAGGCACCATGTTAAAAGAAAAATTAGCCCAGATACCAAACAAACCAGGAAGTTATCAGATGCGTAACAAAGATGGAGTGATTATTTATGTAGGAAAAGCAAAGAACTTACATAAAAGAGTAAATTCCTATTTTAACCGAACTCAAACAGGAAAAACAGCCAAACTTGTAAGTGAAATCGCAGACTTTACTTATATTGTTACCGCGACAGAGTTAGAAGCTTTTTTGCTCGAAATTAACTTAATTAAACAATATGATCCTAAATACAATATTTTGTTAAAAGATGATAAAAGTTATCCATATATTGAATATGTGGAAAAACCTTATCCAAGACTTAAAGTGTCTAGATATTTAAATATTCGTAAAAGAGATAAGAAAAAACTATTTGGTCCTTATCCCAATGCTTATGCGGCAAGAAAAATTGTGAATTTATTAAATCGACTTTATCCTTTAAAGAAGTGTGAAGGTAATCCTAAAAAAGTTTGTTTATACTATCATATTGGGGAATGTTTAGGTTATTGTGAAAAACAAGTGGACCAAGAGAAACTAAAACAAATGGAAGATGATATTTTAGGATTTTTAAATGGAAATGATAAAATTTTAAAAGATAAAATTGTCGAAAAGATGCAACATTTTAGTGAGTCCCTAAATTTTGAACTTGCCTTAGAACTTAAGAAAGAATTAGATTATATTAATGTTGTTTTAGATAAGCAAAAGATTACCATTCAAGATTATACGAATCGAGATGTTGTGGGTTGTTTCTTTGATAATGGTTACATTTCGGTACAAATCCTTTTTATTCGAAATGGAAAGATTGTCGGAGGATATACCGATATTTTCCCAGTTGTGAGTGATTTTGTAAGTGATATGGAGTCTTACTTATCTGTGTTTTATGCAAGACATGAGATTCCCAAAGAAATTTTGGTGGCTGAGAACTTAAATACGGAAGTTTTACAAGGCTATTTAGAAAATAAGTTTGTAACGCCGATTCGTGGTCAGAAAAAAGATTTACTTCGAATGGCTGAAGAAAATGCTAAAATTAATTTACAAAATGAACTTGAGATCACTCAGAAGAAAGAAAGACTTACGGAAGATGCCAATGAAGAGTTACGAAATCTTTTACATTTAGAGATTTTAGATCGAATTGATTTATTTGATAACTCCAATCTTTTTGGGGATTGGTCCGTGAGTGGCATGGTTGTCTTTAAAAATGGTGTACCTGCGAAAAATGAATATCGAAAATATAAAATTAGTTTTGATAAGAATGATGATTATAATATGATGAGAGAAGTTATCTATCGTCGTTACCAACGGGCTTTAGTCGAAAAAACAGAACTTCCAAACCTTATTATTGTTGATGGTGGAATTGGGCAAATTCATGCTTGTAAGGAAATTTTAAATGAACTGAATCTTCCGATTAAAGTCTGCGGTTTAAAGAAGAATGATAAACACCGAACCAATGATTTATTAGATGGAGATACCTTAGAAATCGTGGATATTCCAAGAGATAGCAATGTCTTCCATTATTTAACAAGAATGCAAGATGAAGTTCACCGTTATACGATTACGTATCACCGAACCATTCGAAGTAAGGGTTCCATTAGTAGTGTTTTAGATGGTATTCCAGGAATTGGGGCTAAACGAAAAAAAGAACTGATTAAAAAATTTGGAAGTGTGACTAAAATGGAAAGTGCAAGTATAGAAGAACTTTCAAGTATTCTTCCAGTGGATGTCGCGAGAACACTTCAAAGTTATTTGGAATCGAGAAAGAAGGACTTAAAGAAAGAGTAGGTCTTTTTTTCTTGCTATTTTCCCTTATTTTCGGTATTCTTAATATAGAAAGTGGTGAAAATTTTGAAACAATATGATTATTTAATTGTCGGTTCTGGTTTATTCGGGGCGACAGTTGCGTATGAATTGCAAAAAAGGGGAAAGAAAGTTTTAGTGATTGATCGAAGAAGTCACTTAGGAGGAAATATTTACTGTGAAGATATTCATGGCATTCATGTCCATAAGTATGGGGCTCATATCTTTCATACGAGCAATGAGAAAATATGGAACTATGTGAATCAGTTTTGTGAGTTTAACAATTATATGAATTCGCCGATTGCTAATTTTAAAGGTGAACTTTATAACATGCCTTTTAATATGAATACATTTACGAAATTATGGGATGATGTCGTGACTCCACAAGATGCGATGAAGAAGATTGAAGAAGAAAAAGGAGTAATGAAAGATAAAACTCCACAAAATCTAGAAGAACAAGCCATTTCTTTAGTGGGAAAAACGATTTATGAGAAATTAGTCAAAGGTTATACAGAGAAACAATGGGGAAGGGACTGTAAAGATTTGCCAAGTTTCATTATTAAAAGACTTCCTGTCCGTTTTACTTTTAACAATAATTATTTTAATGACCGTTACCAAGGGATTCCTATGGGAGGATATAATGTTATTATAGAGAAAATGCTTCAAAATGTGGAAACCATTTGTAATGTCGATTACTTAAAAGAGAAAGAAAAGTATGATGCCTTAGCTGAAAAAGTGATTTTTACAGGAATGATTGATGAATACTTTGGTTATTCTTTAGGAAAACTAGAATATCGTAGTTTAAAATTTGAAACAGAATATCTAAGTGATGTTGATAATTATCAAGGAAATGCTGTGATAAATTATACAGATCGAGAAACCCCATATACCAGAGTGATTGAACATAAACATTTTGAATTTCAAGAAGTACCAGGAACCGTGATTACAAAAGAATATCCAAGTCATTGGGAAGAAGGAATGGAAGCTTATTATCCAGTGAATGACGAGAAAAACAATCAATTATATGAGGAATATCGAAAGTTAGCCGAAAACCTTAAAAACGTTTATTTTGGAGGAAGACTTGGCCAATATAAATATTATGATATGGACAAAGTGATTGAATCTGCATTAGATTTAGTAAGTACTTTAGAATAAAACCTAACGGTAGATGGTTAATTCAAAAAAATAATGTTAAAGAAATAATTAAAGTAAATTACCACATTCGTATTGTGGTATTTTTACTTTAAAATCATCCAAAAAGAAAAATTAAAAGAATAAAAATCTTTTTTAAACTTTAAAATGATATTAAACATCATTTCGACTTTACAAATGTATTTTTTTGTGATAAAACAATAACAGAAAAGAGATGGTTATAGTGAATAAATGAAAATATTGAAAGAAATATGAATTTCTTAAATTAGGATAGAAATAAATGGTTAAGGAGAGATGAAACATGAATCAAGATAAAATGCAATTAGTAAACAAATTATTTAACGATGAAACAATTAGAACCGTGTGGGATCAAGAAAAAGAAAAATATTTTATTAGTGTAGTTGATATCATTAAAGTTCTGGTAGAAAGTAATGAACCAAGAAAATACTGGAATTGGTTAAAAAACAAATTAAAAAAAGAAGAAGAATTTGAAACGTCTAGTATCACTAGACAGTTGAAATTAAAAGCTCAAGATGGCAAATATCGATTAACTGATGTAGTAGATATTGAAGGAATGTTTAGAATTATTGAATCAATTCCATCAAAAAATGCAGAGCCTATAAAACAATGATACGGATAAAAACTAGGATATCCGTATTTTTTTTACGGGAAACTTGACTAACGATTTTAAAAATGATAAGATAGCTCTAGAAAGAGGGAAAAATATGTTAGCTAAATTTTCAGTTATAGGTTTTAAAGGATTTTCAAAAAAAGTAACCTTGGATTTATTAGATACTAATGATTATCAATACAATACAAATTTAATTCAAAATAAGATAGTAAAAAATGGCTTGTTATTTGGAGAAAATGCATCGGGAAAATCTAATTTAGGATTTGCCATTTTTGATATTGTTTTAACTTTAACTAATAAATATCGAAATGTAGAAAAATATTATCAAAATTACTTAAACTTAGAATTTAAAAGAGATTATGCAGAATTTGAATATACTTTTCAATTTGATGATATGGTTATCGAATATATTTATTATAAAAAAGATTACAATACTGTTCCTATATACGAAAAACTTATCGTTAATCATGAAACTGTATTAGAATATCATTTTCAAGATTTAGAGCATTTATTCATTAAAATAGAAGGCACAGAATCTTTAAATTGGGAATATTTTGATAATATGTCGATGATTAATTATTTAGCAAGTAGAATTCCTAAAACGGAGAATCATCCTATTCATTTACTTATGGATTTTGTAAATTCTATGTTATGGTTTAAAAGTGTCGAAGGTAGAGATTTTATAGGAATTAAAAATCAAATAGATGAATTAAATGATATTATTTTAAAAAACAATAAATTAAAAGACTTTGAAAAATTTTTGAAGAGTAATGGAATTACTTATCATTTAGAAGATATGGATTTAGGAAACCGTCATGTGATAGGGGTAAGATTTGGAGAAGAAGTTGTACCATTTTTCACTTTGATTTCTACTGGAACAAATGATCTATGGTTGTTTTATAGTTGGAAGATTCAATTGGAACAAGCAAATATAGCAAATATAAAATTTTTATTTATTGATGAATTCGATGCTAACTACCATTTTGATTTAGCAGAAAGTGTTGTAAAGGAATTAAGTGCTGTTAAAAATTTACAGACTATTTTATCGACACATAATACTTATCTTATGAGTAATAGAATTACTCGACCCGATTGTACATTTATTGTAAGCCCTAAAAGAATTGTATCACTTTCTAATGCAACAGATAAAGAACTTAGGGAAGCACATAATATTGAAAAATTATATAGGGGAGGTCATTTTATAGCATGAAAAATATCCTCTTTATTGTAGAGGGTAAAAATGGGGAAAAGCAATTATTTGATGTGATACAAAGATTATTTTTAAAAAAAGAGAAAAATGATTTTTACTGTGTACCATACTGTACAAATATATACACAATGTATAAAGAAATATTAGAAGATCCTGATTTGGAAATTGTTGAATTAGTAAGAGAAAAAGCATTAAAAGAAAAAAATATGGAATTATATCAAATCTTGTCTTCTAAAAAATTTCCAGAAGTTTATTTGGTCTTTGATTTAGATCCTCAGGATAGAGGTTTTTCTGTATCTAAAGTGGAAGAGATGATTCAATTTTTTGATGATGAAACAAACCATGGAAAAATTTATATAAATTATCCTATGTTTGAATCTTTTAAACATTTTAAAAGCATTCCAGATAGTGATTTTAATTCCTATGAATTTTTGGTAAGTCGTTGCCATAAAAATGGGTATAAAAGATATATAGATAAGTACTCTAGTGTAGGCGATCTTTCAAAATTGAATAGAGAGAAATACCTCATTATCATGAAGCAAATGATGAATAAATATGAATATTTATTGAATTGTGATATAAGTACTTCAAAGGAAGAGTACAATTTAAATTTTTCTCAAGAAAAATTGTTGAAATATATGAAAAGTAAACTGAAAAAAGGGAAAGTTAGTGTTATAAATACTTTCTGTTTATGGCCAATAGAATATTTTAATAGTAACTTTTTTAAAAAAACTGTTGGACAAATAAAATATACTTTGTAAAAACAAGCAAATACATTAAAAAGAGGAGTAGTCATGGAATATAAAAAACTACCAGTTATTTTGAAGAGATATTCGTTTGAGGAAAAAATGGGAATTTTGTCATATTATTCACGACAGCTCATTGACTTTAATCGTATACAAATTGAAACAAGTAAGCCAACACCTTGGGAGCTGGAAACTTTTTTAATGTTTTCAATCAAAGCCGATGAATATCAATTCAAAAATTTTAGCGGTCAAAATATTAATGATTTTCTAGAAATAATTAATTGCATAAGAAATTATCAACATCCTATTTTAGTTAGTAAAGCTGGGACATTAGAATTTACAGATAATGCATTGATTGCACTTGGATCAACACAATATGATTGTCAGTCTTATAATATATATAAATATTTTAGGTATCACTATTTTTTAAATTATACTTCCTCTGAGATAGATATGAAAAATGAGTTTTATCAAAAATTTGGAGTAGAATATAACTATTTTATAGAGCTTGGTACTATATTAAATTTTCTTTTTGCTACACAAGTTACTTTAAATTATAAGATAATAGAATATATTTTTTTGAAATATGATAATGTAGTAAAATTATTAACGTTATCACGAGAAGATTTCAAAAAAGACATTGATTTTTTTGCAGCAAATATAGAAGATTATTTATATTGTGTTAGACCTTCAGATGTTTATCCATTTGTTGAATATGGTCAAAAAATTTATTTACCTTTACCACATAGTTTAACAAGAGCGATGACTGATTCATTATTATAGGGAATTTCCAAAAATAAAATTACCACTTATGGAGTAATAAGAACACTCCATTTTTTAATATGCTCTTGTCTTGTAATATATTGATTTTCTAATTGCTTCATTTCGTTTTTATCAACAGTCATACCTTTTTCATATTTAACATCTTTTAATTTTGTTATTGATTTATTTTCCTTCCATGTTAAATTTTTCATAAAATTCATACAAATATCAACACTCTCTAAAAGATAACCATTCCACATATTTTCAAGTCTTGCCCATAATCTTTCAACTGGATTATATTTACTATGATATGGTGGATAATAAATTAACTCTATTGTAATATTATATTTTTTTGCTACTTCTATTAATCCCTTTAAAAAAATTGTTCTAACTCCACTGTTATCAGGCCCATTATCTAAAAGTATAGAAAGTTTATTATATTTACTATTTTCATATTGTTCTTTCCAAAATTCTTCAATACAATCTACCATATCCATTGATGTTGGTTTAGACTTAAAGTTATAAAAGCACGGTGTATTTGCTTTTATATCTAATATTCCAAAAGGTATTAAGCAATTATTGGTGAGTTCATGATCAACTGCTTTTATTTGCATTCTATTTTTACCTTTCCTTGAATAAGGGCCAATCAATACTTTATCTTTTGTATCAATGGAAATGAGAACAGTTTTATCATCTTTTATTGCTTCTTCTTTTTTCTTATGAACATTTGCAAATATATCATCTGTTTCCTTTATTTTTTTTAGTGGTTTTGTTTTTTGAACTTTTTTTAAATCATAACCCATTTGATTTACTAAATTATTTAAACTACTATTACTGAAACTATCATCTATATATTTACCAGTTTTAATTAATTGTGTTTTGATTTCTTGGATACTGAGTCTCACATATGGTGTTTCTTTTTTAAATTGTGGATCTACAGATAAATAGTTTTCTATTATTTTGTTAATATCTTTTTGTAAATCAGGATACTTTGTTGTTAAATTCTTTCTTCCTCGTGTTTCAACTTTAGGCTTATACGTTATTATGCCTTTAAAAATATCTATAGCTTTTCTAATTGTAGACCTTGCTAACTCAAATATTTTAGAAAGTGCAGAAATACAGCGATTCCCTATATCCAATGCTAAGGATCCAATCATTTTCAATTTTTGCTCTTTGTTTGACATATTTTTTATCGTTTTTATCAAATTTTTACAGAAAAAAAGAGTAAATTAGTTTAAAAAAGAAAACTTTATGAAAATTAGAGATAAAAAAGATCATAAAGTTTTTT
>CANPXO010000013.1 GCA_947586205.1 uncultured Bacilli bacterium | reverse complement strand
GTATGTATATTGTTAGTTAGTGGTGTCATGCTTTATCGAACATTTGCTATTTTCGAAGTAAGAACAAGCCAGAATGTAATCAAAGGAACAGTTCAAGATCCAGGCAACATTTACTTTGCTTTTTATGTAAATGATGGACAGGAAGATAAAATTCAAAAAGAAATGCCTAATAAGAATTATGTTTTAGATGAGACTAAAAGTTACTGTGGAGTAAATGGAGAAAGAGATGAAAAGATTAAAGTCACATTAACAGATGAATATGGAATTTATGTAACGGGAGTGACTACTTCAAGAACAAAGTGTAACCTTTATTTTGTGAGTGGTGCTTTTATTTTAGGAAAGCCAATCAAAGCAATTACTAGTGGAGAAGGTCTTTATGAAGTAACCCATGAAGATGTAAGTGAAACAACAAATGATACTGGTTTTAAAGAAACAGAATTTCGGTATGCAGGAAAAGATCCAAACAATTATGTAACATTTAATGATGAGAAATGGCGAATTATCGGACTTGTGAATGTCATGACAAGTGAGGATAAGGTAGAACAAAGAGTAAAAATAATAAGAAAAGATAACTTTAATGTGGTTTGGGACACCAATATAAAAAGTGATTGGTCAAACGCAAGTTCAATGAAATATTTAAATAATGAATATTATTATGGAACCAGCGATATTGCAATTAAAAATGATGTATCAAGAAATATGATTGATACCGTAGTATGGAATCTAGGAGGTATTAGCGAAGATTTTCTACTTGAAACGACAGCAATGTTTTATAAAGATGAACGAGGAACAAAAGTATATGAAGGTAGAAAAGCAACTTGGCAAGGAAATGTAGGCCTCATGTACCCAAGTGATTATGGTTATGCAACAATGGGTGGAAATTTAGAAAGAAATATCTGCCTTGAAAAGGAGTTGTTTAATTGGAATATCGAAAATGAATATGCTGATTGTGTAACTTATAATTGGCTATGGACTAAAAATTATGACCTCACAATTACATCCACAAATTTCAATGATAATGGCGTTTTTACCACAAATCCAACGGGGTATGTAAATCGTGATTTCAATACTGGAGGTTCATTAATAAACTTAGTCGCGTTATATTTAAAATCCAATGTTAAAATTGTGAATGATCAAAGCGATGGAAGCCAAGAGAATCCTTATAAACTAGTACAAATTTAACTTTTTTAAAAAAACGATAATCTTTAAATATGGAACGTTAAGAATAAAACAAAAAACACTTGAAAAGTGACGTATACCTCTGTTATAATAAACATCGTAAAGCGAAGAAGAAAGAGTAGTAATAAGAAATTTTCTTTCAAAGAGAGTTTAGGAAAGGTGAAAGCTAAACAAAGAAAAACTTATGAATTCACTTTCTGAGTCTTAAAGCCAAACTTTAGGCGGACACTCACCGTTATGAGAATAAGTTAGTTTTGAAAACTATAAATTAAGGTGGTACCACGGGTTTCTCGTCCTTATATTTATAGTTTTTTTTATGAAGGAGGTTAAATGGAACGATATATATTTGATTTAGATGGCACACTTCTAAAAGGAGATTGGGATAGCCAAGCAAGATTCTTTGTAAGTGAACTAGGAAGTTCTTTAGGAGAACGATTTAAAACAGCTAATTATGAATTATTAAAAATTTATGAAAAAGAATATCTAAATTATGACGTGACAACATTAAGTGAATTTTATAAACAACATGGTTTAGATATTCCTATAGAATTCATATACAAATGGCAATATTTCAATGGGAAAATCCTAGAATCAGAAAAAATGCAAGACGTAATTGATCTTGTACTCTTATTAAAAGAAAAGCAAAAAAGATTATCAATATGTAGCAATTGGTTTGGACCTTCTCAATTAGACAGACTAGAAAGGGCAAATTTAACTCAATACTTTGATACCTTTGTCTTTGGAAGTCTTGCAAATAAGCCACATGAAAAAGCCTATGAAGCCTCAGCGAAATATACACCCTTTGCTAAATGTGTCTTTATTGGAGACAATATCGAATACGATTACAATGTTCCAATAAGTTTAGGAATGAATGCCTATTTTGTTGGTGGAGAAGATAGAGAATTAGTAATAAAAAAAATAAAGAAAGGGAAAGAATTATGAATACACAAGAATTATTAGAAACAATAAACAAAGAAGTTTCAAATGCATCTTCAATGAATGAACTAAATGATTTAAAAGTAAAATACATGGGAAAGAAAGGGATCATTTCAGAATTAAATGCTAAAATTAAAGAAATCCCAAATGAAGAGAAAAAAGCCTATGGCGAGAAAATGAATGAACTCAAAAATGGCTTTAATGATGCTTATGAGACCAAAAAACAAGAATTAGAAACTGCAGAATTAAACAAGAAGTTAGCAAATGAAAGCATTGATATCTCATTACCAGCAACCCATATTCCAATGGGGAATCCTAACATTTTAGAAAAAATCATTGAAGAAGTAGAAGACCTTTTAATGACTATGGGATATGATGTTGTAGATGGACCAGAGATTGAGGAAGATAGATTTAATTTTGAACTTTTAAACATTCCAAAAGGACATCCTGCAAGAGATGCGCAAGATACATTCTACTTAAAAGATGAAGAACTTCTTTTACGTAGTCAAACATCTCCAGTTCAAGCAAGAACCATGTTAGAGAAAAAAGGACTAGAACCCATCCGAATGATTTGCCCTGGAAAAACCTATCGAAGAGACGATGACGATGCAACTCACTCTCATCAGTTCATGCAAATTGAAGGACTTTTAGTCGACAAAGATATTAGTTTATCTGATTTAAAAGGAACATTTGATGTCATCGCAAAACACTTATTTGGAAGTAGTACCGAAACTCGTTTAAGACCAAGTTATTATCAATTTACTGAACCAAGTGTCGAACTTGATATCAGTTGCTTTAAATGTAAAGGTGTTGGCTGTGCATTATGTAAGAACACCGGTTGGATAACAGTTGCAGGCGCCGGTATGGTTCATCCAAATGTTTTAAGAAACTGTGGATATGACCCATCTATTTGGAGCGGATTTGCCTTTGGTTTTGGAGCAGAACGTCTTGCAATGCTTAAATATGGAATCGGTGATATTAGAACATTTTACTTAACCGATTTAAGAGTAAATAATGGATTTGATAGAATGGAGGCACAAAATGATTAGTTTAGAATGGGTATCAGATTATATTGATATTAAAGAGGAAGATTTAAAAGAACTAGCTGTTAAAATTACCAAAGCAGGAATTAATGTGGAAAACGTGATTACAAATCATATAGACCATTTAGTGATTGGCGAGGTTGTGAAATGTGTTGCTCACCCAAACTCTGACCATTTACATGTTTGTGAAGTAAAAATTAGTGATCATGAGACCACTCAAATTGTCTGTGGAGCACCGAATGTAAGAGAAGGTATCAAAGTCATCGTTGCTTTACCTGGAGCTGTATTACCTGGAAATTTTGAAATCAAAGCTAGTGAAATTCGTGGTGAAAAATCAAATGGTATGATTTGTGCATTATTTGAACTTGGTCTTGAAGAAAAAACAGACGAAACTTATGCCAAAGGAATTTACGAATGTGAAAGCGATTGCCCTGTAGGAATGGATGCTATGAAATACTTACATATGGACTCTACAAAATACGAATTAGATATCCATAAACATCGTAATAACGATTGTTATTATCACATCGGATTTGCTTATGAAATTGCATCCATTTTAAATAAAAAAGTGACATTACCAACTCTAGAAACACATCCAATTAGCGATTCAGTCACCAAGCATTTTAATCTAAAAGTTGAAACCGAAAAATGCCCATACTATCTTGCCAAAATGGTGAGAAATGTGAAAATTGGCGAATCACCAGAATTCATCAAAAGACGTCTTATTGATGCTGGGATGCGTCCAATTAATAACGTAGTCGATATTTCAAACTATGTCATGTTAGAATTTGGACAACCTCTTCACTTCTTTGATAAAGATAAACTAGGTGACAACATTGTTGTAAGAGATGCCAAAGAAAATGAACCAATCACAACCTTAGATAACAAAGACAGAATTTTAAGTTCCAAAGACATTGTGATTACTGATGGTACGAAACCTGTTTGTATTGCAGGAGTCATGGGTGGATTAAATACCGAAGTCGATGAAACAACCAAAAACATCTTAATTGAAAGTGCTATTTTTGATGCTGTAAGTATTAGAAATACAGCAAGTCACTTAAATTTAAAAAGTGAAGCTTCTATCCGTTATGGAAAAGGACTTAGCTATGAATACACGAACATGGCGATTGAAAGAGCTTGTCACTTACTAGAAGAGTATGCTGGTGGTGAAGTTTTATCCGATACAGTAAAACATGATAAAGTAGACAAAACTCCAAAAGTTGTCACATTTGAATCTGAAAAAGTAAACAAATTACTTGGTATTGAAATCGACCCAAAAGATATGGAAGTTGAACTAAACAGATTAGGTTTTGAATATGAAAGAAAAGACAATACTTTCACAGTCACCATTCCATCAAGAAGATTAGACATTGATCCAAATGTAAATGATATAGCAGAGGAAATTGGTCGACTTTATGGATATCATAACTTAGTATCCACTCTTCCAAAAGTTCCAATTCGAAGAGGAGAGTATGTAGGTGATGTAAAATATCGTAAGTTTATTTCTAAACGTTTAAGAGCACTAGGTCTTACCGAAACAAAAACATACACATTAACATCTCCAGACATGGCTCGTTTGTTCCGTTACGAAAACAAAGAAAATCTTGTCTTACCAAACCCTCTTAGTGTGGATAAATCTGTCATTCGAACAACAATTCTACCATCTTTATTAAATATTTATGAATACAATAAATCAAGAAAAGTAGAAGATGTCATGTTATATGAAATTTCGAAAACGTATGACAAAGACTATCAAGAAGACACCAAAATTGCTATGTTATTAAAAGGTAAATACATTACAAACACTTGGAATAGCAGTTCTTTAAAAATAGATTTCTATTTAGTCAAAGGAATAGTAGAAGATTTATTAAATTCTCTAGGTTTAAAAAATCGTTATACATTTGAGAAAAAAGAATATCCTGAAATTCATCAAGGAGTATCAGCAAGTATTCTTGTTGATAGAGAAAAAGTAGGTATCATCGGTAGAATTCATCCAAACATTACCAAAGATGAAATTTATGTTGTAGAACTATCTCTTCCAAAATTAATCAGAAATATCAAACCAATTAAATTCAAAGATGCTCCAAAATATCCAAGTATGGAAAAAGATATGGCATTCATTGTAAAAAAAGATGTTTCCGCGAGTGATATTGAAAATATCATCAAAAAACAAGGTGGAAGACTCCTTACAAACATTGAAGTCTTTGATGTCTATGTTGGTGAAAATGTCCAAGAAGATGAAAAATCTATTGCTTTCCATTTAACATTCCAAGATGAAACAAGAACTTTAACAGAAGAAGAGGTTATGAACATTTTCAATAAAACAATTGAACATGTGGAAAAAGAATTAAATGCAGTTTTAAGAGATAAATAAAAAGAAAATGTACAGTATCGAAAAGGTATGGTACATTTTTTAAAATTACTCTTTCAAACAGTTTATTATTGTTATATAATGACATTGAAATACATTATGGTTGTTAAGTGTCTTTTCCCTCATTCCATTTAATTTTTAAATATTAATGATGTAATTTTAAATTTTATTTGGAGGAGGTGGTCCGTATGAAAGGAATTCTTAATGAATATTCTTATACTTTTCATAATTCTTATACTAGTTTTAGAAAAGTATTTTCAAAAAAAGGACTAGTTGTCTTAAAAAATGACATAAGAAAAGCACCCTCACATCTTAGATTGGTACTTTTCACGAAATCGTTGATGGACTGAGAAGACACCTAACACTTTCAAATCAGATGTATCTCTTTTTTTGTCCTAAACTATATTATGAAACATAGTTTTCTTTTTATGAAAGATTTCTCTTTCTGAAAATATTATACCACACTTTTTAGAAATTTCAACTGTTTTAAACATGACATGAATTATCGGGATTCAAGGTTTTGAAATATTATCATTAGATTTCTCTCATATTATAAACTTAGGATAATTCTAAAAGTCCGAGCACTAGAGGGAGTTCCAACTAAAAAGTCAAAGCAAAAAATACCAGCCTCACTCCCATTTACACGCTCACCACCACGAGACATAAATGGGCTAGAAATATATGGAAAAAAAGCATGATCATAAAACCAACTACTTACTGTTCTATAAACGCTAGATCGATATTGAATATGCATGAAAGGTCCTAATTCTTTTGTAGCATCTCCCAGTTTTCCTCTTTGATATGTATTATTAGAAGTACTATAGTCGTATAAATCATAATATTTACTAGATGGCCAATCTAAACCCTCAGTATTTTCACCATCAGAGTTGGAATAAGGTCCTTTAAATCCTGAATTGGAAGTAGCATTTGGTCCACTTGTAGGTCTAGAATCGGTATCACTTGCTTGAATAACACCCATAACTGATTCCCAAGCTCCTCCAGCTAGATCATAAATTCCTGAATAATTTCCTGTAGTACTTGCAATTTTGCTTTGCGTATCATAATAACTATAACCTTTTGTACCATTTTGATTAATATCTGCCGTGTCATATTTACTTGTATCTATTAAAGAATCTGTATATCCTGAAGTCGGTTCTGTGTTAGCAGCATACCCTGTCACGAAATTAGAATTATTATTAAATCTTATTTCCTCACAACTAGAATTGGTACATCTTCCATATTTTGATTGTGTTAAATAAGCTACTGCGCCCCATTCCATGTTTTTCATCATATGACTTTCCAAATCTCTAAGATACTCATAACTTGTATAAAAAGCATGAGATACGTCAATACTTCTCCAACTATAAGTATTAGGTTTGATTTGAACAGCACCACTATTAATAACGTTATAATTACTTGTTAATGTAGTTCCTGTTTCAAATTTGCCGACCCAAAATCCATTACTATTAAATGAAGTAAAAGCTGGATGAGTAAGCCAATTATTTATATTAGAGCCAGTAGATAAAGGAGTATTTTTATTTTCAAATGTAATTTGAATAGGAGTAGTTTTTCCAATATTATTTAAAGAAGAATTATCGCTTTGAACTCCTAAGTTTTGAGTCGTATATTGATCGGGATTTTCAGTAAATAATTGATAACGATATCTTGGTATCCATACAAAATAACTTTCAATATCTTTTTCTTCTATTTCTTGTCCTGGACTATAGTTATCCACAACTCCATCTTTTAAGATTACTGCATTTGCCCATCTTTGTTCTCCATATTTATACCATTCTTGTGTGATATCCGCTTTTACTACTTTTCCTCCATAAGAACCATCACCTATATTTTGAATCGTAATTCCTGTTGGTTGTTCTTCTTTTATTTGCACGGGTACTAATCTTCCATTTCCAAGGTCTGGTATAGCTCCATTTAATATTTGTTCTTTATATATTTGTTTGAAATGAAGATAACATTTTGTTTTTGTTGTTGATACATTTTTAATTTCTACACTCCAATTTTCATAGTTCCAATTTACATTACTTATTTTCTCATTATTTAACATATCTATACAATAACTTGAACTTGTATCTAAGGAATAACCCTCATCTTTTGTAGGAACTTCTTTTACAATCGTATCTTTTCCATCTACTTCTTTATAAAAAGCAAATTCAATATCTCCCATACTTTGAACACTACCATTAATCACGTTTTGATTTGTTTTCACTTCAAATATAGCAAATGTTCTATAAAGAATAACACCACTTACTAACATAATACAAACGATTGTAAATACTATAATTCCTATTCTTTTGTTATCCTTCTCTTTAAATCTTTCTAGTTTCATAAAAACCTCTTTCTATAATATATTCGAATGAATATATTATAACAATATTATATATTTATTTGAATATACCGTCAATATATACTTTTGAATATATGAGAAAATATTTGCAAGAAGGTGAATCATGAACATAGAACGATTAAGAGAGATAAGAGAAGATAAAGATTTACTTCAATCAGACATAGCAAAACTATTAAAAACTACTCAATGTCAATATAGTTTATATGAAAATGGAATTCGTTCCATTCCAATTGAAAAATTAAATATTTTAGCTGATTATTATGAAACTAGTACAGATTATTTACTTGGAAGAACAAATGAAAGGAAGCCATATCCCAAAAAGAAATAAGGATTAGGCTTCTTTTCTTAATTCAAAAATATAGATATCTTGTAAAGAATTATCATTCTTATTACAAGTTGTTAAAACTAGTTCACTTTCCTTAGGCTGTACCAAAGAAATCGTTCCATTTTTTTTCACATGTTGAATATTTTTTAATACATAATCATATGATGTATTGTTGTAATAAATAGTCGCGACATCTTCCAGTTGTAACTCATTTAAGTGCTTGAAAAAAGCAATGGAACTTGTTCCTGAGTGACTTGCTAACACAAAGGAGCAAGCATCCCCTGGAAAACAATCAGAAGAAATCACTTCAATATTGGAGTCTACATCGTTTTGCCAAGAAGAGTAGGAGTAGAAACCTCTTTTTAAATCAATCTTTGGAATTTCTAAAACTCCTAGATAAGTCTCTTTGCCTGTTGTCTGAGCCATAGGAGTAGGAGAGGTTTCTTCCTCAAAATATTCTTCTATCTGTGTTTCATTTGTTTGTTCTACCACAGTATCTTGATACTTCACAAAAGACAGTAAGAAAATTCCACTAAAGAGTAGTAGAATTCCTAGTATTCTTTTTATCATACAAGAAATATCCTCCTAAACAAATGGGAATAAAGAGTAGCATCGAAATAGAATCTTGTTTCGTTTTAGGAATAGAGTAGTTTACCACTTTCAATGTATCATAAACAACAGGTGTAAGTTCATCTTGATAAGTTAGATTTGCTTCAAAAACAGTTTCACTTAACAAATACCCATCTTGCGTTTTAATTTCTTTCACCAAGTAACTTCCTAAAGGAATTCCTTTAATAGAAGTAAATCCATCTTGATTTGTCGTAAGAACTTCTACAACATCACCAGCATGATACAAAATCTCATGACTTGCATCATAGATATCTTCATGTGCAGTAATCTCAAACTCGACTCCTTCTAAAGGTTCTCCTCGTTCATTCCTTTTTTCGATTTTAATTCCACCTACAACAGCTTCATTATAGAAAGAGAGCACGATAAGGTCTGATGCTTCTTCATCAATTTCAAACTCTAAAGGAACTGAATTCCATAAATATCCTAGAATCGGTTCTTGAACTTCTTCTAATCGATATTTAGAATAAGGAAGACCTTCCGTTGTAAACTCACCTAAGTCATTCGTATAATAAATGCAATCATCAGTTTCACAAACATATTTGTTTTCGACTAAATCATAAATTTTAAATGCGATATTGGATAGAGGCACTCTTTTTTCAGTCCCATTTTCTCTTTTGATGATTTGAACTTTTTTCTTCTTTAACTGGTCATAAACTGTAATCGAAACTTCTTGGTCATAGTTATCATCGGTAAGAGAAAACTCATATTTTTGAAGATCTAACTGATACCCATAAGGTGCTTCGATTTCTTGAATGTAGTAACTTCCTAATGGGAGTTCAGTACTTACTCCCTCACAATTATCTTGAATTGTAAGTTTCTGAATTAATGTATCATTTTGAAAAATTCCATAAATTGCGCCAGAAAGAGTAGAGGAGCCAGTACTTTGACAAGTTTTAGATTCACTATCATACTTTATTAATTTGACTTTCCCTTTATTAGGAGTATCATACATTGTGAACTCTTGAACATGTGTGTAATTCTGTGAAGTAATAGAAAATTCATATTTCTGAGTATCCAATTCATACCCATAAGGCGCTTCGATTTCTTGGATGTAGTAGTTTCCTAAAGGTAGAGTTGTACTTACCCCTTCACAATTGTCTTGAATGGTAACTTTTTGGATTAATGTTTCATTTTGATAAATTCCATAAACAGCACCCTTTAACTTTGATGCTCCAGTAGGAGTACAAGTTTTAGTTTCAGCATCATATTTTTTGATTTTAATCGTCCCTTTTTCTTCTTTGTCATAAACAGTAATCTCTTTTACAAGATTTACATTTTCATGAGTCATTGTAAATGGATAACTTTGAGTATCCAATTCATACCCATTAGGTGCTTGTATTTCTTTGATGTAATAATCACCAATTCCTAGTATGGCATCACTTTCTGCCATACATTGATTGTTAATGGTAAGTTGAGTCACTAAGTTTCCATCTTTTTTATAGACTCCATAAATAGCCCCAGCAAGCTTAGAATTACATTTTTGAGAGTCTTTATCAAGTTTTAAAAGTTTGACTTTACCTGCTACAACTTCCAAAGAATACTGGGAAGAAATAGGATTGTAACTTCCAACTTCCATTACATCTTGTTTCTGAGAATTAACAAATACAATCGGAGTATGAGAATAAATAGAATCTGTTTTTTGCATTTGAAATTCTATTTTCCCAAGCGAACTTGCATTAACTTCCAATGTATTTCCTTTTTTAGAAACGGTAGTTGTTCTTGTCTTAAGTTCATAATGACCTAAAACATTGTTCTTATCACTCAAAGTTACTTTTTCTCCAAGCAATAATTTTCCAGAATCAAATTGAGGTGTTTTGTAATGATTTTGTAGTAATCTTTCCATCTCAGCTTGTTCAGCAGCATACTTATTATCAAGACGTTCATTTTTATAAACACTTGTTGAAAAATAAATATCATAATCTCTTGGAACCGTTTTCCAAATCATATACTGTGCAACTGCATACCATTTGACATCAGAGTGATCGGTAACCTCATCACGATAATTGTACCCATAGTAAGCAAGAAGCATGACTCGTTCCCATTGTTCCGCTGTCATATTGGCATAAGTTGTAAAATCAGTTTCATAACCAGTATAAGAATGAGTTTCATCAATGGCCGTCCCTGGCTCAATACAATAAACGATTTGATGGTCGCTTGCCCTTGCCATCACATAGATGTGTTGAGAAGTAGTTGTCCTATGTCCTGTGGTATCCCGTTTCCAAACATACGCATCAGGAACAGGTATATATTTTACTAATATCGTATCTTCTAGTGCATCAACCCCTTTTAATGCAGCAAAAATTACTAAAATAAATAGTAACAGATACATTAAATTTTTTTTCATTCTTTTTTCACCTCCTATATATATATACAAAAAAAATTGCCGATTTCCTTTTTTTTTTCGAAAAAATCGTTCGACAAAATTCGACAAATGCCCATTTTATGGGGCTTAAGAGGCATAAATTTTTTTGAATAAAAATTGTAAGATTTGAAAAAAATGAAAAATTAAGGTGTCAGAACAATTCGAAAAGAATCAACAGCAGATGTGGCACCGGTAGCCCATGCAAATGCTGTAGTTCCAGACTCTACACCATAAGTAGCTACTCCTCCACGGACAAACCATGGAACTCCATTACCAACAAAAAATGCATCGTCACTATACCATTCACTCACATACCTCGTGGTATTTATCGTATAAAATGGTCCCATTTCCTTTGTTGCATCTCCTAAATGTCCTCTTTGGAATTTCCAAGTTGTTGTATCATAATTATAAATATCATAATATCTAGTATCAGGCCATTCCATACCATTATCTTCTTTAATCCATTCTTCTTTAGAACGCTCATCACACGTTGGACAAGTAAGAGTCCCAATAAAATTAGAATTATATAAATCATTTCTTCCACTAGCAGGTTTTCCATGTTCATCAACCATGACCCCCATAACATACTCCCAAGCACCACCAGCTGTGTCATAAACACCGTAATAATTATTTGTTGTACTTGAGATTACACTTAATAAGTTCTCATAATTTACTACAACGCCATCAATATCAGCATGTAATTCATTTGTGCCAGTATCTGTATTATAATTGTCGTATCCTTTATGAGGTTCTTTTACAGCTGAGCTACCTGTCACAAAACTGCTTGAATTATTTATTCTAACTTCTGTGCAATTGCCATTACATCTTCCATACTTTGAATTGGTTAAGTAAGCCAGTGCTCCCCATTCCATATTCTTCATCATGTGACTATCTAATTCTCTTTTATAATTATAACTAGTATAAAAAGCATTTGCTACTCTAATACCTCTCCAGCTATAAACATTGGATTTAATAATGACTCTATCGGAAGCAATAGTATCTTTCTCTGCTTTCTTGGTAGTCCAACCATTTGTATTTAAATTTTGTACATCATCATTTTGATTATATCCAGTTTCAAATTTGCCAACCCAGAATCCATTACAATCAAAGGATACAAATGCAGGATGGGTAAGCCATGAGTCTTTTGTACTTCCTGTTACAATTGGCACATTTTTATTTACAAACTTTATATTTATTGATTGTTGTTTATTTAATTTCTCATTTTGAGTTGCATCGGGTATTTCTCCTAAATTTTCTTCAACTGCAGTAAATCTATTTGTTTCTTCTTCTCCGTTCCATATTTCATATTCATACCTGGGAATCCATACAAAATAACTTTCAATGTTTTCTTCTGGTATAACTTCTCCTGCTGCATAATCTTCTTTCCTTCTTAATATGACTGCATTGGCCCATTTTTGTGTAGAATAATTGTACCATTCACTTGTTAAATTTGCTTTCACAGCATGACCATTTTCTTCATTAAAAGTAATAGCTACTAGTTCATTTCCTAGATCTGGTATGGCTCCATTTAATATACTATCTACATATAATTTATCAAAATATAAATAACATTTTGTTTTCGTTGTACCAATATCTTTGATTTCAATACTCCATTTTTCTTGATTCCAATTAATATGACTTTTTTTACTGGAATCTGTAATATCCTCACAATAACTTTTTGATGTATCTAAACTATATTCACTCTCTTTATTCGGCATATCTTTTTGTAGTTCACCCTCTACATATACCATGAATCTTAAGTCTCCCATACTTTGAACTTCTCCATTAATCATATTTTGATTTGTTTTTACTTCAAAAATAGCAAAGGTTCTATAAAGAACAGCTCCACATACTAATAAAATACATATTATTGTAAATACGATAATTCCTATTCTTTTATTATCTTTTTCTTTAAATCTTTCTAGTTTCATAACTTTTCCTACTTTCTGTAAATATTATACTGGTTATATAACCAATAGTCAAGTATCCAATAGAATTGATATTCTTAATTCAAAAGAAGGCGAATGATATGATAAAAGAAAAAATTGAAAATGGAACTTATATATTCAAATTAAGAGATTTACTCCAAAAGAAAAACATCAGTATCAATAAACTGATGCGAGATACAAATACGGATTTTAAAGTCATTCAAAGAATCATGAATGGAACTTGTACAAGAATCGATATTTTAGTTTTAGCAAGACTTTGTAATTATTTAAACTGTTCAATTACGGACATTATAGAATATGAAAATGATTAAAAAGTCCTATTTACGAACCTTAAATTCCAATAGATTGAAATAATCATAAAGAACAGAAATTATAAACATGAAAGTGGCAATCATAACATGAAGCGCAATATTCCATATAAATACTTCAAGAGAAAAAGGAACATTGATAAAGAAAACCAAATGAACAAAAGCATATAATAGCACTCGACAAAAGAAGATAAATAAAAGAAAAATCAAATATTTTTTAATAGCAAAATGATAATAATCTGTTCTTAAAAAAATAAATTCTGGTGAATGATTTGTTTCATAAAAGAAATAAAGATAAGAAAGATAAATCGTAATTCCTACTTGATATAAAAACCAAATAATCGCTAAAAAGATAAAAAACGACAATCCTAAAGCAAACTGTATCGAAGAAATATCAATAGGTTTAATGAATCTATTATTATAAATAACAAAAATAATCGACCCAAGTAAAAATATAAAAAACAATAATACCTTATAAAATCCACCTTTAAATATTCTCTTTAAAATTTGAAAACTATATGTAAAACTATTCAACTCGACCACCATCAAAATTATAAATTTTATCTGCAAGACTTGTTAAATCGGATTCCATATGACTCGTTAAAAGAATAATTTTGCCTTTATCCTTTTCTTTTAAAAGATATTTCTTAATTTTTTCCACACTTTCTTTTTCAACACCATTAAAAGGTTCATCTAAAATAAGGACATGGGCATCTTCCATAATGACTTGAGCAATACCTAATTTCTGTTTCATACCCAAAGAATATTTAGAAAACTTTTTATCTTTTTCTTCTAGTAAATTCACTGCTTCTAAAGCATCTAAGATTTCTTTTTTACCAATTTTATTTTGAATTTTAGCAAGTAAATTTAGATTCTCTAAACCAGTTAAATCGGAAAAGAAACATGGCTTTTCAATTAAAGCACGAACATTGGGAACATATTCACTTCTTTTCAAATATTCTTTGCCATCATACAAAACATGTCCACTAGTTGGTTTATAAAGTCCACAGATAATCTTAAGTAGAACACTTTTTCCAGACCCATTCCGACCTTCAAATCCATAAATGTTTCCATCTTCAAAAGTCATATTCACATCTTGTAACACAGGAATTTGTTTAAATTCTTTACATACATTTTTAACTTCTATTTTCATGATAACCTCCTCAATTATTTTTCTCACAAGCTATGACCAAAGCTTCTTTATCTCGATAAGCAAAATAAACTCCAACAAAAGATAAAATACACATAGTTGCACTGAAAGTAAGTAATGGAAACAATCCCCAAGAATCACTGTATGTCCATAAATTCATAATGTTAAATACTTCCCCAAGCTCACTATGGAGAACAACATACATGAACGTCTTTACCACAACTTCCAAGAAAATTTCGATTCCAATATAAGTTAAATAAGAGACAATAATGGCAACAAAAGTATTATGATGTTTTCGAGCAACCATTAAAGATATGTTAATAAAGAGAAAAGAATACATTAAAATATTTCCAACATAACCTAAGATAAACAAATATTTATTTTGAAAGGTAGTTAACTCCCACAATATATTATTAGGATGTGCTAAAGAAAAAGTATGGTCAAAAGTAGTAGATAAAATGCAAACTACAATCATAAATAAAGCAAATACGGGAAGAACCCAAACATACCGATATGCTTTTTTAAAAAATTGAATTAAAAAGTCTTTATAACTTTCTCTCGTGTTAGAGTTTATAATATACTTTCTTCTTAAAATTTTACATATCCCCATTAAAGTCGGTATGACAATAAACAGGAAAGAAAAAGGATTTAGAAGACCACCCAACTTAAGTACCATTTCTCCGAGCATAGCTAAAAAATCGTCTTTTGGTTCATTCTCAGCAGCTACTGTCTTTTGACAAGCTTGTTCTGCTCCTTCATAAACACCTTCTTGAACATATTTTTGACACATTAAATTAGAGTATTGGTCCTTTTGAAACTTCTTTTCTGAGAGTATATTAGTACAAAAAGTATTGATATCTTTATGATTATCTTCTAGAAAAAAATGGCAAAAGCGATTGTAAAAGTCATTACGTACATCAAACTGCTTATAATAGTTTTGAAAAATGAAAACAAGACTCATAAGAAAAACAATAACAAACATAATAAGCCAATGATTTTTAAAAAACTCTTTGATTTGATTCATAACTCCACCAATTTTCTTAACATAAAGATATCATGTATAATAATTCATGTCAATCTTTGAATTCGGCTTTAAAAATAAAAAACAAAGCAACTTTTTCAAGTTACTTTGCTTGCCTGAGGGATCCCGTACTTAACATACGATTAGAACGTTCGCACGATAAATGCTTGGCTCGATACACCTCAAAGGTCTTCTAAGAATATTGTACTATTTTTTTCTATTTTGGACCATATAAAAGCCGAGCATTTTACAACTCGGTTATTCACATTTGGTGCAAGAAAGGAGACTTGAACTCCCACGAGCAAATGCTCACTACCCCCTCAAAGTAGCGCGTCTACCAATTCCGCCATCCTTGCAAAAAATCATTTACAGATATAGTATATCATACAAAATCAATTATTTATCAATTTTTTTGTTTTTTATTTTCTTCATAGTGGTTCCGCAGTGTGGAACCTAGATTAAATCTTTATATAGTGATGTAAAAATGACGATGCAAATGGAATAAAACGAGTTTAATATTTTTGAAAAATACTACAAAAAACTTTAAAAAGTTGTACGTAAAAAAAATAAAAACCTCGTAAATACGAGGATTATTGCCTATTGGTGGAGAAGAGGAGACTTGAACTCCTGTCCCATTAATCCTATCTTGAAATGTCTACAAGTTTAGTTGGAATTCAATGTCTTTTCTTCTTAGGCTCCAACACACCAAGAAAGAAAATAAGTTTAGAAAAAAATTCGTTTCTTTTACCTAAACAATAAAAGGAATATAACTTGTATGAATGAACCCAGCACTTACTCTACAAGTGAAGTAAAGTGTGAGTGCTCCTATCCTAACTTATTAGGCTGCAACAGCAAGAGGAGCAAAGCTATAGTTAGCTTCGTCATTTATTTTTTTGGTGCATTTATAGTATGCCTACTACTTGCAATCCCAATTAGTAATTAAGGTCGAACCCTAAAACTTCCCCAAGTAATATCATTTTAACACAAAATACTTGCATTTTCAACACTTTCAAGGTATGATAAACATAAGAAATTTAAAAAAACCTGTGAGGTGGAGTATATATGTACGAAGAAGAAATGCCAAAGAAAAAGAATAAAAAGAAAACAACAAAGAATAAAGAGAATCGTTTTATTAGAGAAGGAAAGAAACAAAATGAAAAAAAGGAAGAAACGATCATCAACGAAGAAACACAAGTAGAAGTTGATGTAGAAAAAACAAAACCAGTGGTATTAGAAGAAAAAGAAGAAACAGATCAAGTAGAAGATAAAGAACAAAAAGAAGCCAAAGAAACAAAAATTGTAAAAGAAAAAACAACAAAGAAAATGATTGGAATCAAAACCGATTGGGTATCTGTCCTTGTAAAATTGGGAATCTTCTTACTAGTGGCATTCTTTATCATCTTTGCTGTAACCAAAATCAAAAATGCTTTTTCTGGCAATAGCTTTACAAAAAATATGGAAAAAATGAAAGAAGTGGCCTACATTTATTATAAAGTAGAGTCACATCGACCAGCTTTAATAGACGAAGAAGTATCAATGTCTCTACAATCAATGATTGACGCGACATTGATAAAAGAATTAAAAGATGAAAAGAAGAATGTATGTAATAAAGATTATAGTTATGTATCATTAGTGAAAACAGGGGCAGAAACATACGACTTGAATGTCTACCTATCATGTGGTGGAAAATCAGAAAGAGGAACTTATGAAGTAACATACAAAGAAGAAACAGAAACAGATCCAAATCCAGAACCAAATGAAGAAGAAAAACCTTCTACAACACCAAATCAAAAAATCACATTATATGAACTTTCCAGAGTGTTAGCAACTTCATACAATTACACATGTCCATCTGGCTATATTCTTGCAGGAAAGTCTTGTGTCAAATTAAATCAAACAGTTATTAAAGATGCAACTCCAATTTATCAAATAACTCCAGAAAAAAATACATCTGCTGTCTTTAAGAAAAGTGGTAGTGAATACATTTATGCAGACCCAATTCTTGTAGAAAATAAAGACAATTATGTTTGTCCAAAAGGCTATGATTTAGTGGGAACCAAATGTGTTATAACAAGAGATGCCAATGTGAAAAAGAACGTAAGTTATACATGTCCAAATGGTGGAACACCAGAAGGGTCAAAATGCTTATTCACAACCTACAGTACTTATAATGATCAAGTACCTTATTGTAAACAAGGATCACTCGTAAATGGAGATGAATGTTACGTAACAAAAGAACCATCCGTAAAATGTATTAATGGAACAAAAGATTCAAACAGAAATGCTTGTTATACTACATATACAGCTTCAAAGGAATTATCTGATTGGTTATTTGATGGAAAAGTAACGTATTCTGGATCAAAAGTATTAAATGATACGGATACCGTAATGTATGAAATAGATGAAGAGTTAGAAAATGGTTCTATTCGTTATCGAAAATATATTAGAAAATATGTTAAAGTTTGTGATGGTGACGATGATTTAGTAGGAAGTATTTGTAAACATTATGATAAAGCTTATGAAGAAAGATACTGTTCAGGCGAATATGATATGAACAGTGATAAAACAGCTTGCTATACCTATAAAGATGCCGATTACCGTAATGTGAAAGGACCTACTTGTCCACAAGGATATACGAAAAAAGGTTCAGGAAACAATATCACTTGTTATAAATATGAAAATGCCGTGAAACAAGAAACCAACAATTATTATTGTACAGGAAAATACGATTTAACAGCCGACAATAAATGTGTTTATTCAATTGATGCAACTTTAAAAAATGAAGATAATTACACTTGCCCAGATGGTTATACCCAAAAAGGAACAGGAAAAAATACCTCATGTTATAAAAAGACAACAACTGAAAGTTACTATTATTGTTCAAATACAAGTGCTACTCTTTCTGGGAATCGTTGTATTATTCCTGAAAAAACGGAATTCAAAGGCTACCGTTGCCCAAGTGGATATACTTTAACAGGAACGAAATGTGTCGATGATAATGCAACTGAAAGAATAAATGCGACAAAGTCTCAAAGTGTATCTTCTGAAACTCAAACAATTTGGAGTAGAACATCAAATGTCACAGGTTGGACTTGGACAGGAAGAACAAAAGAAGTGTAGAAATACATTTCTTTTTCTATAGCTTTTTGAACTTTTTTTCGGTATAATGAATAAAAGGAAGTGTTAACTATGTCAGTATATGAAATGTTAGTAGAATGGAAAAAGAATTTCCGTGGAGGTATCTCGTGGCGATTATTTCAAAATGCCAAAGTCGTAGACGACCATGTAAACCCAGATGAAACAGTAAATTATGTATTTGCAGGTCAGAAAAACGAATCTCCTTTTGATTTCTTTCAAACCGCAGTTGTAGCTGTAACAGATAAAAGAATTTTAATCGGTCAAAAAAGAGTTTTATTTGGCTATGTCCTTAGCAGTGTCACTCCAGATTTATACAACGACATGCAAGTTTATCAAGGCTTAGTATTTGGAAAAATTGTAATTGATACTGTAAAAGAAAAAGTAGTTATTTCAAATCTTCCTAAAAATGCTTTAGTAGAAATTGAAACAATTATTTCATCATTCATGATGGAAGCGAAAGAAAATGAAGAATAATTTAAAATCAATAAAAAAAAGAAGAAGACTTATCGCAGGAATCATTCTTCTATTATTCCTCATTATTTTCTTTTGGCTTCTTTTCCAAAAACGAGATTTTATAGTGACTTATGAAAAAGATGGATTTCAAATCACGGAAGAATATCAAAAAAAAGAAAACATTTACTTATTCACAATTCAAAAAGAGGAAAAAGAATACCAAACTATTTTAACAGAACCTCATTTCTATAATAAAAAAATCATTCAGAATATTATAGAATTTCAAGAAAATGAAGAAACATGTATTACTTTAACAAGTAAGAAAGCCAAATTTTTCCCGTTATGTCTAAATGAAAATAATGCAATTTCTTATCATCTTATATCGGAAGAAATGAAAAGTCATTTATCTTTTGAAACATTGGAACCAAAAGAACAGACTTATCAACAAATGAATATTATGAATACCTTAAATCATGAATTTTTTATCTGGAACTATCGAGGCTTCTATGAAATAAGCGATAAGAGTCAAAAAGAACTTCCATTATTTGAAAAAGATATCTATGATGCCAAATTAATCACCAAGACAAGTGACTACATCCTAATACCAAATTATAATCAAGAATATTATTTCAGTTCGGTTTATCTTTTAAATCGTAAAACTTTAAAATATGAAGAGTGGAACTTAAAACAAAACATTTATTTTGATAGTCAAGTTCTAGGTATTTATAATGATGAAATTTATTTAGTTGATAAACATGAGAAAAAAGAATATGTTTTAAATCCAAAAAAGAAAACCATAAACAAAGTGGGAAACAATGATTACGGAAAAGTTTATGAAAATGGTTGGCAAGAAGTTAGCATGACTAAACTAACAACACAGGAATATTCATTTCAAGGGTTATATCCAATCGATTACCAGATAGAAGATGCACTTTATGAAGTATTTAATAATTATAAAAGAAAAATCACTCAAAACAAACCAACCAAAATCATTCAGAAAAATGAGAGTGAAATCTTCTATTTAGAAGGAGATACCCTTTATAGTTATACAGATAGGCTTGGCAATATCAAATTAATCAGTTATTTTGAATGGAACTTCAATAATCAAAATACTATCTTTATTTTCTAGGTACACATTTTTTCTAGACACATATCCTACTACTAGGAAGTGAATAAAAAATGTTTGAAAAAGATAATAAGGTGATAACTCCTCAAAACAATCAAAATTATTATGATTATTATACAATTGAATCAGGAGATACTTTATATGGAATTGCAAGACGTTATAATATAAATCCAGAACTTCTTGCAGGATTAAATGGTTTAAATATGGAAGATTATATTTATCCAAAACAACAAATATTAATTCCTAAAAGTGGTTATAGTTACTATATTACAAAAGATGGAGACACGGTAGATATGGTTGCCAATCTATTTAAAATATCAAGTGATGATTTAATAAAGAAAAATGGAGTCGTTTATTTAGCCGAAGGACAAGTTTTAGTAAATCCAAGATAAAGTATGAAAAATACTTTTTTCTTTTGATATTATCGAGAAAGGAAATACGTTATATTACTCTGAATGTCATTTTAGGAACATCTATGCCAAGAGAAGGTATACAAATTAAAAATGAATTAACGAAAATAAAAAATAACATATGTTTCTTGAATAAATTTAAAAAATGACAATAAAGTGACAATCTCATTGTCAATAAATTGTTTTTCAAAAAATACTTCGATATAATGAGATTAGATAAATTATAGGAGGGAAGTAAATGAATAACAATTTATCAAATGTAAACACCTATGAATTAGACGATTTAGATTTAACACCAGAACAAATCTTAAGTTATTGGACACCAGAAAGAAGAGAGAATGCAATCGACATTGAGGAATTCTTAGAACCAGAAGTAGGTCTTGCAGAAGGAGACAATGCAGTAACCACAGACCCAAAACAAGCAGATTTAAGCCAAAGACCCTTTGAAGCGGGTGGAAAATTATTCTTCACCTTAGACAATAAAGACTTTGTTGGAAGTGCGAGTATTGTTGGACAAAGTAACATTCTTTTAACCGCCGCTCACTGTGTTCAAGATAGTAAAACAGGAGACCTTGCCGATAACTTTCTATTTTCTCGTTGCTATACAGGCGAATTATCTTCAGAAGATATTACTTTTAAAAAAGTGGTATTAAAAGATAGCTGGGTAAAAGAGAAAAGTCGTAGATGGGACTATGCGTTTGCCGTTCTTTCTAAAAATTCAAATGTAAAACCACTTCAATATGCAGTGAATACAGATTTAATTAACAAAACAGTAAATGCTTTTGGTTATCCTGGTAATTTCTTTGAAGGAGCCCAAATGGTTTTCATTAATGGTTCTGTAAGTAAATCAGGAAATAACTTATGGAGACTACCTGGAAATAAAATGCTTACTGGTTGCTCAGGCGGACCATGGGTTTTAGAAGACAATGAAACAGTAGTCGGTTTAAATGGAGCTTCCACAACATTAAAAACACCTAATGTTTTACTCTCACCATTATTTGATTCTGAGTTTGAAAGCCTTTATCAATATACCGAATCTCTAGCAAAGGAGAGTGAATAAGATGAATTCTGTTCGTTATTTTAAACTTTTAAACGGGGGAGCTTTTGTGGCTCAAATCGTTATTGAATATCGTGAAAAACAAACCGATGACAAAGGAGATGTAAGCTATGAAGCTGAGTGGAAATCTTGGTTTACACCAGGGTACCGAGATGTTTTACAATTTGCTGAAAGAACAGTCGATTTACTACATGACTCACCAATTCCTGATGGCTCTCAAGTGAGACTTAATGTCTTTGTTGCAGCTGGAACTAGTGAACCAGCATCCGAACAATTTGTTTATGATAAGACAAGTGGTTCCATGGCTTGCTATAATATCACCGGAACAACATTAAATAATGAAGTATCTCTATTATATTATAAATAGTATACAAATAAGAAAAAGTTTTTCTTAAAAAGTGGCATGGAACACTTTTTTCTTTTCCAAAAAAATGGTATGATATTATTAAGAATTGGGGATACATTATGGTACTAAAGAAACCTTATGGATTTTTAATTAAACATTTTAAATTAATACATCTTTTACTATGTATTCCTTTAATATACCTAGTATTGAGAACGGGTGCCATTTTTACGTTCCTAAATGATTATGTTTCAGCCGATTACTATACAACTCTTACCAATATTGCTGGAACTTATATCAATGCTTTCATGTATTTAGCCATCCTTTTAGTCATCTTGCTAGTTCTGGCCGTCTTCTTTTTAATGAGGCAAAAAGAAAAAGATACAAAATTTTATTTATTTTTGATGCTTTACTACCTCTTACTCTTTATTTTAATCAGTATAAGTTATGGAATTTTAAATTCCATAGAAGCAGCCGAGATAGAAGCCCAAACAGCAAGAAGCTACCGAGATATTGCTTTCATTGTGTATATTCCTCAATTTTTCTTTATTATTTACACGTCCTTACGAGGAATAGGCTTTAATATAAAAAAATTTAATTTTGATGAAGATGCGAAAGAACTTGAAATTTCTGATGTCGACTCAGAAGAATTTGAATTAATCTTAGGAAAAAATAATTACAAATATAAAAGGACACTACGGAGATTTATTCGAGAATTTAAATATTATGTTTTAGAAAACAAAATTACATTCACGATATTAGCTAGTGTAATAGTAATCGCGTTAGGAACTGTCCTTTACTTAAATTTTGAAGTCTTTCATAAAACCTACCGTCAAACCCAGGCTATCACCCATAACCATTTAAATGTCACCGTAACAAAATCTATTTTAACGAATATGGATATCGGAGGAAATACACTCCCTGATAACAAATATTACTTAGCCATCGCCGTCAAAATCAAAAACAATTTAACTTCCTGGGCCACGCTTGATTACGAAAACTTTAAAGCTTCTGTAGGAAACATACAAATCTCTCCAACTTTAGACAAAAGTTCTCTTTTTCCAGATCTCGGTTTACCATTATCAAGAGATACAAGATTTAAAGGCAAAGAAGAAAATACTTATGTTTTAACTTACGAAATAGATTCTTCATTAATAAATAGCAACATCAATTTGCAAATTCTAGAAGCTTTAGGAATTGAAGTAGGAAGCATTACTCCAGTATACAAAAATGTCAATTTAAATTATAACAAAATATTTTCTCAAGAAGAACAAAGAACCATCGCCTTAGGAAAAATCTTAGAGTTATCAGAAACGGATTTGGGTATGGTAACCCTTGAAATCAATAATTATAAAATGCAAAGTTCTTATGAATACACTTATGGAAACAATTTGAAAAATAAAATCTCAGCAAAATCAAGTAATAACACCTTACTTATATTAAACAAAAACTTCAATATGGACAAATATACAATGTATTACAAAAGTAGACAAGGGGAAAGTAATTTTGTGAAAGACTTTATTAAACTCCGTTATAGTATGTTTGATGAATCCAAAACCATCACTCCAACGAATTTAACTCCAAAAGAGTTAAATGGGGAATGGGTATTAGAAATTCCAAAAGAAGTTACATATGCTGATAAAATCGATTTATTAGTAAGCATTCGTGATAAAGTCTATGTTATGGAGTTAAAGAAACCTTAAAGAAAATGACAAATTCGTCATTTTTTTTGATGCCACCTATGCTATAATAAGTAACATGAACAGGTGATAATATGCCAAGAATACTTTTAGTAGAAGATGATTCATCCATTAGCATGGGATTAAAATTTTGTTTAGAACAAGAAGGTTTTGATATCACAAATGTAAGTGATGGAGAAAGTGCTTTAAAAGAGTCTAAAGAAAACTATGACTTAATATTACTAGACTTAAATCTTCCTGATATGCACGGTTTTGAAATTTTAAAAAGAGTGAAAAACATTCCCATTATTTGCCTAACCGCGAATGATTCCGAAGTTTCCATCGTGCAAGGACTTGATATGGGAGCTTATGACTATGTAACAAAACCATTCAAAACCAGAGAACTAATCTCCAGGATGAATGCTGTCTTAAGAAGAGAAAAGAAAACGATGAATTTAATTCAAATTGGAAATCTCACGATTGATGTAAGTCTAGGCAAAGTAAAGAAAAACGAAAGAGAAATTTTTCTTACAAGTATGGAATATAAAATCTTGCTTACTCTTGCCATGTCACCTCATACGGTATTCACAAGAGAACAAATTCTATCGGATATCTGGGATGTGAAAGAAGAATACGTAAATGATAATACTTTAACCGTTTATATCAAAAGATTAAGAGAAAAAATTGAAGATGATCCAAACCATCCAAAAATTATTGAAACAGTCCGTAAAGTCGGATATAAAATAGGAGATAATCTATGAAACGGAACAAAGCATTTATAATTTTACTTGTAATTTTTATCTTAAGTGGAATATTCATTACCCAAACAGCTTATTATTTATCCAAACAAAAAATTGTTGAAAACAATAATCATATTGTAAGTTCTTTACTAAACTCTCATCCTGAGCTAGAAAGTGAAATCATAAACATTTTAAAAAATCCAAACGAAACTTCCCAAGTCCTTGAAAAATATGGACTCGAAAACTTAGAAAGTCTTGAATATTTAGAAGATATGAAAACATATCACTTAAAATTTATCACTTTATTAGGCGTATACATTTTTTCATTTACATTGGTCTTTGCTCTATATTTCTACGTTCTCAAAAAGAAAAGAACTTCAGAAATTAAAAAAGTAGATAAATATTTATTTTCTCTTTTATCAACTGAAATTAAAGTAGACTTAAAAGATTTTGAAAACGGGGAACTAAAAAGTTTACAAAATGATTTAATGAAAGTCACAAGTCGTTTAAAAAATGCTTTGGAGGCTTCAAGCCAAAGTAAAAAAGAACTTTCGAAAAACTTAGCTGATATCTCTCACCAATTAAAAACTCCTTTAACCTCATTATCCATTATCAATGAAGCGTTGAGTACGTCCAACATCACCGAAGAAACCAAACAAGAATTCTTGAAAAAACAAACCGAAGTCATAGAACACATGCAAACCCTTATCATAAGTCTATTAAAAGTAAGTCAAATTGAAAGTGGAAGCATTATTCTTAAGAAAGATAAAATAAAAATGAAAGAACTTATTCACAGCACATTATCTTCTCTTGACACCTTAAGAATGCCAAAAAATGTCGAAGTAAGTGTTAAACAAAATGATGATATTTTTATCATAGGCGATGCCGAATGGCTAAAAGAAGCTTTAGGAAACATAATCAAAAATGGAATAGAACATTCCAAAGAAAATGGTTTCATTGAAATAAAATGGCAAGATACCCCGATATATGTCGAACTCACTATCAAAGATTATGGAACAGGAATTGAGAAAAAAGACCTTCCTCACATCTTTGAACGATTTTACAAAAGTAGTTCTTCCAAAGACAGCATTGGAATCGGTTTAAATCTAGCCAAAAGTATACTTGACAAAACATTTGCAAATATCAAAGTGCAAAGTAAAGTAAACGAATTTACAGAATTTACCATTCATTTTTACAAAACCAATGTATAAGTGACGAATTTGTCATGAAAAATGTCACAAGAACGTCATATAAATTCAGTATAATGGAAAAAAGAAAGGAAGAGAATATGGAAATTTTAAAAGTAGAACATGTAAGTAAAATTTATGGAAAAGGAGAAACCGAAGTTAAAGCTTTAGACGATATTTCATTCTCTGTTGAAAAAGGCGAGTTTGTTGCAATCGTGGGACCATCTGGTTCAGGAAAAAGTACTCTCTTGCATATCTTAGGTGGAGTAGACAAACCAACAAGCGGTCATGTCTATGTCGAAGGAAGTGACGTGTTTTCTCTAAACGAAAACAACCTAGCCATATTTAGAAGACGACAAGTAGGACTCATTTATCAATTTTATAACTTAATTCCTATTTTAAATGTCAAAGAAAATATTTCTTTACCTGTATTATTAGATGGAAAGACACCAGATGAAGAGTATTTAGATGAACTTATTCACACATTAAATCTAGAAAACCGAGTGGAGCATTTACCAAACGAGTTATCAGGAGGTCAACAACAAAGAGTGAGCATCGGAAGAAGTTTAATTTATCATCCAGCTTTGTTACTAGCTGATGAACCAACTGGAAATCTAGACACCAAAACCAGTGAAGAAATCATGGAACTTCTAGAAATATCTAACAAAAAATATGGACAAACCATTATTATGATTACTCACGACGAAGACCTTGCCATGCATGCCAAAAGAATCATTACTATTGAAGATGGGAAAATCATCAAAGATGAGAAAGTGGGTTAACCATGAAAGTTTTAAATAAATTAACCATCAAGCATCTCTTGATGAACAAAAAAAGAACCATTGTAACCATTATTGGACTCATCTTATCCACATCTCTAATGGTTGGGATCGGACTTTTACTTTCTTCTATGCAACGTGCTATGCTTGAAAGTGCCATAGAATCGAACGGCAAACAACATGCCGAATTTGGAAGCGTAACCGAAGAAGAAAAAAATTTCATTTCTAATAACATCAATGTAAGTGATGCTTATTCCTATGGAGCAGTAGGATTTGCTAAATTAGACACCGTTCGTCCGAAAATTTACCTATTTATTGCCAGTGCCGAGAACGATTGCTTTGCCACCGAGAAAATTATAAAAGGAAGATATCCTGTAAGTAATGATGAAATCGTGATTCCAAGTCATATGAAAGAGTACGGAAGTGAGCTTGATATCGGAGACACCGTGACTCTAGATTTGGGATATCGAATGTTTGAAGGTGACAAACTATGGAATAACGACATAAACTTAATATATTCTTATAATAGAGATGGAAGCACGAGCATCGAAGAAACATTTGTACCCGTTGAAAAGAAAACTTACACTGTAGTAGGAATCATTGAAAAAAGTAACAAAGAAAACTATTCTTCGCCAGGATTCCTAGCTTATACCACCAATGAACCAAATATCAAAGACTACCATGTTTTTGTAAACTATCACAATGTCAAAAAGACATTTGAATATACCGAAGAAATCAGTGAAAACCTAAATAAATTAGCAACTTCTAGTACAAACGATTCTTTACTATATTATTATGGAGTCAGTCGTTATCAAAATATCAATGAAACATTTCTTTCTTCTTTAATCATCATGCTATCTTTAGTAAGTATTGGTTGTATCATCGTAATTTATAATTCATTTGCCATTTCTACAATGGAAAGAAAAAAATCTTTTGGTTTATATGCAAGCTTAGGGGCAACTCCAAGGCAAATCAAATATACCGTATTTTTTGAAGCATTTTTAGTTGGAGCGATCGGTATTTCATTAGGAATTCTAGCAGCCTTTTTAGGAATTTATATAGTTATTCAAGTTTTAGATGTGTTACTGAAAAACTTCATAGGCTTACGTTTTGTATTCGCGGTGGAACCTCTGTACTTAGTCACAGCCATTTTATTTATGATATTGGTAGTTTATCTATCTGCATTCCTACCAGCAAGAAGAGCAAGCAAAGTTTCCCCAGTGGAACTCATCCGTGAAAATGATGAGATTAAAATTCCAAGAAGAAAAGTAAAAACACCAAAATTTATTACGAAGCTCTTTGGCATGGAAGCAACGATAGCACTTAAGAACATGAAAAGAAACAAAAGAAAATATCGAATCACCATATTATCTTTATTCATCAGTATTGTCTTATTTATTTCCTTTAGTACTTATTTAAAGATTGGTATTAACATTACGAGTGACATGGATGTTCCAGACTATGATATCGAAGTCTATTCAGTAAATAAAAAAGATATGGATGAAATTCTAACTATGGATGGAATTGACTCATATTTCACATTAAGAGAAACATACTCCACTTATGAACAATATCCAGAAGATTACTATCGTTCAAATTATAATGACAGTGGTTCTATTCGAACACTGATACTAGATGACAAAACATTTAATGAAATAGCAAGCAATCAAAATCCAATTTTATATAACAGTATTCGTTATGTAGAGTACACCAATGATTCTCGAGTAGAATACCATGGAAAAGCCCTAGAAAAAGATGTTTCTGAAATTGTAATTGTAGAAGAAAATAACGAGAAAAAAACAATCCCAATTACTATGATGAATGAGAATAAACAAATACAAGATAAATTATCGTTCTTAGAAAATGATTTCCTATTCTTAATCATGAGTGAAGCCCAAGCAAAACAATATCATATTGAAGTGAAATATGTTTCTTATGAATACGGACTCTATATTTATTCTAAAGATTATGAAAAACTTTATGACGAGTTAGAAAAAGAATATAAATCAAACCAACAAGTACAGTATAATTCACCAAAGATGGAATTAAAATCTCAACATAATATGATATTAGCCATTGAAATATTATTATATGGTTTTATTACTTTAGTTACTTTAACAGGAATCACCAGTGTCTTTAATACCATCTATACAAGCATTCATTTAAGAAGAAAAGAATTTGCGATGCTTCGAAGTGTTGGTTTATCGCCAAAAGGATTCAATCGAATGATTTTCTTTGAAAGCTTATTCTTTGGTTTAAAATCTCTTTTCTATTCTCTACCAGTTTCAGCAGGACTCATTTATCTATTAAACAATGAAATATCTGGAGCATTTAATTATGGAAAACTCTTTATCCCATGGGGTAGTATTGCAATTGCTATTGTTGGTGTGTTTATTGTCGTATTACTGACCATGTTATATTCCGTAAGAAAAATAAGAAAAGAAAATATTTTAAATTCTTTAAGAGAAGAAAATATTTAAGCTAGAGTAAAAATCTCTAGTTTTTTCTATAAAGTTGATCAATACAATTTCCGTGAACGTCATATTGATACAAGCGAAAACATTTGGTACAATAATATTACATAAGAGGAGGTAAAATTATGAAATATGAATTTTTTATAGCTGGAAGAGCAAGAAATAAAGATAATATCTTAAAAATATGGTTACTACTCAGCCATAAATAACAGATAAGATAAATTTTCTGTTATTTTTTGTGTACAGAAAAAACTAGGCAAACAA
>CANPXO010000012.1 GCA_947586205.1 uncultured Bacilli bacterium | reverse complement strand
CTATCTTCAGATGTACATCCTTCATCACTATTAAACCATACATAGTTATTTACATTTGTTCCTGCATATCGATATTCCGTTTTCTTCCAGCCCTCTAAATCACTTGCTAAAATTCCACCTTCTTCACTAACAGAATTTAAATCATTATGTTCTACCTCATATAAGCCATCTCCACATGAAGTAACAGGAATATCTTTTCCATAAATATTGACTGTTTCTTGTTGTATTTCTTTAGTAACTTCACTTGTTATTCCATTGCTGTCTGTCACTTTCATACCTACAGTATGTTTTTTTAAGTCTTCTACTGTAAATTCTTTTGTATTGCTTCCACTATTATTTGTCCATTCTTCTGCATTATCTATTTTAAATTCATATTTTTCGATACTTTTATCTCCACTTGGTGTTGCTCTTCCTGTTGCTGTTATAGTATTTCCACATAACGCTAATTCTAAATCTACGGTTGGTGGCACTTTTTCTTCTTCTAAGTAACTTGCTGTGACTGTAATTTTACTTGCAAATGTTTTGTTCATGGCATCTGTATCTGCCATGGTTAAATCTCCATCTAACCATAATCTAAATTCAAAATCTTTTGATTCTTGAGGCTCTAAAAATCCTGTAATTAATTTATGAGATTCATAAGCATCATTTAAAGTTTCTTTCACCTTCTCATTTTCTCCCAATTTACTTATGATTCCCTCATTATCTTTTTCATTTATTTTTACTTTTAAATAATTTGGGTTTAATCTAGTATTTACATCAGTTGACTTGCCTAATGATTCTAAGTTGATTTGATATCCTGCATATGTACTACATGTATTCGTAATCGTAAATGTATATGGTTCTAATGCTTCCCCATCACTATCCAATATTGGAAAAGCATTTTCTAAATGAATAGCTGTTCCTTCATTTATTAAACTCACTTCAAAACAACTTGATAATAATTTATCTTCTCCTGTTTGCTTTAAACTTAAAGTCCAAAATGCATAAGTCATTCCTATGACACTTAAAGCTAAAGCACATATTCCTATAATAAGCAAACTTGTTTTCTTTCTTTCCATAATAAAAATGAACCTACTTTCTATCATAAGTTCATTTTATCACAAATACCCCCCCCCCCTCGTCAATAGATGAGGTACATTTTTTTGAATTTGTGGTTTATTGTTCATTTTCTTTTTCATGAATTTCATTGATAATATGTTCAATTCTGTTTCCATATTCAATGGATTCATCATAGAAAAATTTTAATTTTGGTGTTTGTCTTAAATCCATTTTCTCGGCAACAAACTTACGAATCATATCAGAGGCTTCATTCATGTCTTTTTCTAAGTCTTGTTTTTCTTTGGAAAGTAAACTTGTAAAATATACTTTTGCAAAAGATAAATCTTTGGAAACTTCTGCTCCTGTAATGGTAATTGATTTTAAAAACTCATCATTGGTTTCTAATAAAAGAATTTCCGAAATCGTTCTTACTAATTCCGCATTAATTCTTTGAAATTTTACTTCACTCATCTTGGAATCTCTACCATTTCATAACTAGAAATGATATCTCCTTCTTTAATATCGCTGTAGTTATCTAAAGTAAGACCACATTCAAATCCTTTTTTCACTTCTTTGACTTGATCTTTTTCTCTTTGAATGGAAGCAATTTTACCATCATAAATAATCACACCATCACGAATGACTCTCGCATTAGAAGAAGACTTAATGACTCCTTCTGTGACATAACAACCAGCAATTTTTCCAACTTTGGAATATGTAAATATTTTTCTAATTTCTGCTCTTCCAAGTTCTTTTTCTTCAAATTCAGGATCAAGTAAACCTTTCATAGCAAGTTCCATTTCTTCAATGACTTTATAAATAATCGTATAAAGTCGAATATCCACACCATATTCTTTTGCAACTTCTTTCGTAATTGATGATGGAATGACATTAAAGCCAATCACAATCGCATTTGATGCGTTTGCTAAAACAACATCACTTTCCGTAATGGTTCCAATTCCACTTCGAATCACATTTACTTTCACACCTTCGACATCAATTTTTTCTAAAGCATTTTTAACAGCTTCTTCACTTCCCCGAACATCTGTTTTTAAAACGACATTAATTTCTTTTTGTCCAGATTGGATATTCGCGAATAAATCATCTAGAGAAACTACTTCTTTTTTGGTCGTTACCATTTTAGAGGCTGCCAAACGCTTTGCAGCAACCGATTTAGCTTCACTTTCGGTTTCAAAAGCCATGAAACGATCTCCTGCACTTGGTGTTTCCGAGATTCCTGTTACTTCTACTGGTGTGGATGGACCTGCTTCAACAACAGACTCGCCTAAATCATTTTTCATGGTACGAACTCTTCCAAAAGAAGTACCAACCACGACTGGGTCTCCTAAACGAAGTGTTCCGTTTTGAATAAGTAAGGAAGCCACTCCACCAATGTTCTTATCCATTTTTGATTCAATGACTGTCCCCATAGCATATCTGTTTGGATTTGCTTTATAGCCATTTACTTCACTGATGGTTTGAATGGTTTCTAGAAGTAAATCCACACCTTCTCCTGTATGAGCTGAAATGTTTACGAATGGGGTGTCTCCTCCCCAAGCTTCTGGATTTACTCCAAGGTTCGCCATTTCTTCCATAACTCTTTCAATATTAATATTTGGTTTATCAATTTTATTGACTGCTACAATAATAGGAACATGAGCACTTCTAGCATGATCCACAGCTTCTTTTGTTTGAGGCATCACTCCATCATCTGCTGCTACGATGATAATAACGATATCGGTAACACTTGCTCCTCTTGCTCTCATCTCGGTAAATGCTGCATGGCCTGGTGTATCAATAAATGTTATTTTTTGGCCATTATGTTCTACTTGATAAGCACCAATGTGTTGGGTAATTCCTCCAAACTCCATATCGACTACTTTACTATGACGAATGTAATCTAAAAGAGTTGTTTTTCCATGGTCAACATGTCCCATGATCGTGACAACAGCTGGACGACTTACCAAATCTTCTTCTTTATCACTCACTTCATATTCTTCAAAGTTTGTTACATCTTGAGTTTCTTCTTTCTTTAAAGTCTTTCCATAATCTAAAGTCACAATTTCCGCATTTTCAAAATCAATTGGTTCATTTAAAGACACCATAAGTCCTAAACCCATTAATTTTTTAATGATTTCTGTTCCCATAATACCTAATTCATCTGCTAAATCGGCAACTGTCATACCACTCTTATATAACACGATGTCATCTTGAGCTTGATTAGCCATTAATTTTTCTTTGTGTTTGTACATTTCTTTTCTTTTATTCATGTACTCATTTTTACTACTCTCTAACTCACTCCGTTTTTTTAGTTTTTGTTTCTTTTCCGAGTTCATATTATGAGCATTTGTGGAAGCCACTAGTTCTTCTACAACGGCATCCATCGTGTCTTCTTCTTCATACGTAGAATCACTATCGGTACTAATTAAATTCGTTGCAAAGTCTAAGTTAATGACATCATCATCAGATAATTCATCATTTGCATTTTTCACTTCAATTCCTAAAGTTTCACACTTCTTAAGGATTTCGGCAACACTAAGACCTACGCTTTCTGCATATTCTTTAACTGTCATATTCATCGTCCTTTCTATAATAATTTTTCTAATTCTTCATAAATACTATCAGGTACTTCTACCTCTAAAGCTCGTGATAAAGCTCCATTTTTCTTTGCTTTTTCAATCACTTCATGATCGAGTTTTAGATAAGCCCCTTTCCCGTTTTTCTTTCCTGTTAAATCAATTTCAACATTACCAAGGGGAGTTCTAACAACCCGAATGAGTTCTTTTTTCTCATACTTTTCTTTTGTGACTACACAAGTACGCATCGGTATTTTTTTTACTTTCATACTACTTCCCTCCTAATTTATGCAGAATTTCTCTTATTTATTTCCTTCTTCATTAATTTGACTTAATGATTTGACTTCAATTTTATATTTGGTTAAACGGCTTGCAAGTTTGATATTGCTTCCCTTTTTACCAATGGCAAGAGATAGGTTGTCATCTGTCACAATGGCAAGAGCTTCTTTCTTCATTGGGTCGGTAATATTTACAGTCACATTCTTCGCTGGTGATAAAGCATTTTGAATAAATTCTTCTGGAACTGTAGAATATTTCACTAAATCAACTTTTTCACCATTTAATTCTTTTAAGATGTTTCCAATTCTTGTTCCATTTGGTCCAATACAAGCCCCGATTGGATCGACATTTTCATTATTTGAGAAAACGGCCACTTTACTACGAATACCAGGTTCTCTTACAACTGCATATAACTCAATCGTTCCATCGACAAGTTCAGGAATTTCTGTTTCAAATAAACGTTTTACAAAACCATAATGTTTTCTAGAACATAAAATTAATGGTCCTTTGGTTGTTTCTTCTACTTTCGTAATATAAACTTTGATACTAGAACCCATTTGAACGACTTCGCCAGGAATCATTTCACCCTTAGGTAAAATTCCTCTTGATTTTCCTAAATCCACATAGTAGTTCTTTTGGTCTTCCATCGCAAGCATGCCCATCATCATCTCGCCTTTTTTGTCTTTAAATTCATCCATAATTTGAGCACGTTCTGCTTCTCTTATTTTTTGAGTTAAAACTTGTTTGGCAATTCCAGCAGCCACACGACCAAAATCTTTTGGAGTCACTTCTTCTTCATAAGTATCCCCGATTTGAATATCTGGTCTTGTTTCTCTTGCTTCTTCTAGAAGTATTTGAGCATCGACATTTACCTCTGGTGGAATTCTTACAATATTTCCTTCTTCATCGGTTGTTTCTGTTCCATCATCAAAATCATCGACAACAACATAATAAGAGATAACTTTAATATTTCCTGTTTCTCTATCAATATTGACTTTTACATTGGTTTTAGAACCAAAATTCTTTTTATAAGCTGCTGCGAGCGCGAGCTCCATTGCATCTAAAACATAATCTTTGCTAATTCCTTTTTCTTCTGTAATATGATTTAATGCTTTCATAAATTCTTTATTGTTCATTTTGAACACCTCTTTCTTTGCTTGAAACATCTAATACATAAGATTCCTCGAATAAATCAAGTTCATCTATGATAGGATTAATGATATTGGTAGCTTCGACAATCGTATCTAAATCAATACCACTTACTCGATCTAAAACAATGTTTAAAGAATAAGTGTTTCCTACATTTACATACTCAATGGAGTCTACTACAATTTCTAATTTAGATAAAGGCTCTTTGATGCTTTCTCTAATTTTTTCTAACTTTTCCATAACTCACCCTTTCCATAAATAAAAGTGGGATTTTCTGCCCACTTAAATCTGATAATTGTATTATAACAGCATTTTTTTTATTTGTAAAACATTTTTTATCTCACAATACATTTCTTTCCGCAGAAGACAACTGCATATTCTTTTATATTCTGTACTTTGTCTAACTCTAATTCTTTATAATATTCTTTCTCTTTCATTTGTTCTTTCGCAGTGTTAGCAAGACTTTCCATTTCACTTTCACTCTCAGCTATCTTAAACTCAAAAACGCATCCAACACTGTGGTCGTTTTTTTCTAGGAATACATCTGCTCTTCCACTTCCTGTCTCGCGATTCGATTTTATTGTAAATCTAGAATTTAAAAAACCACCGAGTAACCCAATCATATACCCATGATAAAAACTTTCTTTTGTATCATAAAAACTAATACCTAGTAATAATTTATTAAAATACTTCTCTACTTCTTCTTTCTCCCCTAATAATAAGTTTCTGATAAAATCTTTATATTCATTTGTTTCTAATAATTCTTTTTGAAACGTAATACTTTGTACCATTTTTGTTAAATCATATCTCACTTCTTCATTTGGTATTTTAAAATAATGATACGTATTTTCAGTCAAATCATCGATCACTTGTTTATCATAAGTCAAATAACCAGATGCAAAAAGCAAGTTTAATACTTTTGTTAAATCTGTTGTTTCTTCAAAATCTTGATAAGTCGTTCGATTATCATATCCAAAAGAAGTACTTTCTTTTTGAAGTAATTTTTCAATCACCATTTTATCGTTTTCACTAATTTCACCTAGCATTTTTTTGATTAATACATTTCCAGATGTGTTCATCCAGTAAGGTTGTAAGATATGATCTTCTGCATAATTTAAAACACTCCAAGGATTATAAATGGAAGCTCCACTAAAGTTATATCCATCATACATATTTTTAACATCGTTTGTAAGCTCTAGTCCACAATATTCCAGAAGCTCTTTTGTTTCTTTCTCAGTAAAACCAAATGCTTCATTATAAGCAGGGCTCATCATATCATAAATCTTTGGATTATTTAAATCACTAAAGATACTTTCTTTACTGACTCTAAGAACTCCTGTCATGACTCCCATTTTTAAACTATCATTTCCTTTTAAGGAACTAGATAACACACTTCTAATCAGGCTTACAACTTGGTTATAAAATCCCATTAAATATCCATGCTGAATAGGTATATCATATTCATCAACTAATATAATCGTCTTCTTATGATGATACTCTTCCAACCACTGAGAAAGATTTTTTATGGAACGTTCATAGTCGGCACGATCTGCTGTTTTATCTATAATGGCATTAAAAACTTTTAAATCACTCTCAATTAAAAAATCTTGTAAATATAATTTTTTCTTATATACATCCGCAATAATATTTTGAAATTCACGATAGGTTAATACAAAATCATCTTTCTTTAAATCTTTAAAATCTAAAGTAATAACAGGATACTCTCCAAATTCTTTATAATATTCACTTTTTTGAATGGCGAGTCCATCAAATAAATGCTCATTCTCATTTCTTTTATCAATATCAAAAAAATTTTCTAACATCGAAATAAACAAACTTTTTCCAAATCTTCTTGGTCTTGGGTATAATACAACTTCACTATTTTTACTTAATAATTCTTCAATGGCAATTGTTTTATCTACGTAATAACAACCCTCATTAATTAATTTTGCAAAATCATCTTTTCCTACAGTCACGGTTTTCAAATTCATGAGTATCCCTCTTTTCTTATATCCATTATACTAAATATTACTTTATCATGCAAGAGTCCTAATTCATTTTATTTTCTAATAATACTTGCCTTTCATATAATTTACTTGCAATTTGATGAATGATAACAGGTCTTGCCCAACCATTTTGAATGGATTCTTTTATATACCAATCTTTTTGTTCTTTCTCTTTCACTTGATCCATAATCGTTGTAATAGAAGTCCAAGGTATTTTGCAACATGATGTTGCAAAAATTCATCATTATCAAATTCACTAGCATAGTGAACTCCTTAATCATTTATTACTAACATCATTATATACATTTTTATAAAAATAGTCTACATTTCTTTGATGTTATTAAGTCGCTTAACTATAATCATAAATTCCTTGAATCTTTTCTAAAGCTACTGTCTTCGGTTCTTTCATTTCCCATGAATCTTCATTAAAAAAGCAATCAAAAGAAATCGTATATAAAATTCGATTCTTTTCTTTGTTCATATACTCTAATTTTAAATTTTTATATTTATTTTGGTCTATCCCACCATCTTCTTCTAAAAAATCACTTTGATGTTTTTGAATATATTCTAAAGCTTTTTTTTGACTATGATGATAATCATAGACTTCTATTTCTACCTCAATATTCGCAGTAGTCCCATTGTACGTTTCATGAACAATTTTATACTCTAAATTCACATATTGTCTTTTCATAATAAGATTGTATAGTTTTGCTTGAGTTTCCGTAAATTCTTCTTTTTCATTTTTTTCTTCTAAAGAAGAAACTATACTTTGATCATGATTTCGTATTTTTTCTAAATATTCTTTTACAGCATCAGGAGCTGAAACATTCACACATCCCGTTAAGAAAAAGCAAAGACTTATAAGAACAAATAATTTTTTCATAATTGTCCCTTATAAGATAAACGAATAATTTTTACAATCTTATGAAGTTTTTTCAGATTTCCCTTTTCTAAATCGTTTTTGAAATCCTGAATCATTTTCTCCATATCACTTTCTAAAACACCAAACCATTCATAGTAAAGATAAGAACATTTTGCTACATTATTGCTTTCTTTTAAAGTTTTCAGTTCAATCTCTAATAGATGTTTTTCTTTCATTTGTTGTCTTAGTAACGGACGAAGTTCTAAACGTTCATGAACTTTATATGGTACTTCTGTTTCTTTTAAGTTACAAGAAACTTCATTACAATTATTTTCATCTTCGATTAAAAGTTTACTTCTAGAGACAACATTTCCATAAGAATCAAATTCTAAAACAATGCTATTTTTCGTACTTGAAAATAAAAGACAATTTGTTTTATCAGAAGCATTTTTAAAAATTGTTTTTTCTGTGAAAGCACTCACCCATTCAGGATCCATCGTGACTTCATATTTCATAAAATTTCTAATGTCACTTTCTAAAACACGAATGAGTGGAATTTTTTTAATAGGGACTAGATGATCTTCATTTTCCCATTCATAAAACTCCCATAATTCTGTATCTAAGTTCACTAACAAATCGTAATAATAATGCATGTTTTATTCTCCTTTTCTATGTAATACAAAAAACAACAAAACAATACCTATCCAAAGAATATGACATTCTATTCTTCTAATAATAAAATAAACATAATCGAAAAAAGTATACCCAAAAGAAAACAAATTTAAATAAAGAATGCAGAAGAAAAGCCCGATGGATACAAATAAAATACCAAGTACAGCCATCAATAATTTTTTCATTTGACTCTCCTACTAAATATTCTATTTCTTATTTTGAAATTTTATTATATAATAAATTAGGTGATAGTATGGAATTTATAAAATATATTTTGTTAGGAATTTTACAAGGGTTTACGGAACCTCTTCCCATCTCGTCAAGTGGGCACTTGGTTTTAGCAGAACATTTATTTAACATTGGTCCTCTTAGTGATGTCAATTTCGAAATTATTGTCAACTTTGGTTCTTTCTTAGCAATTTTTCTTATTTTTTGGAAAGATATTGTTCATCTTGTTTCTTCTTTCTTTACTTATCTTTTTAATAAAAAGAAAAGAAAGTCAGTTGCCAAAGAATTTAAGTACTGCCTCATGATTATCGTGGGAAGTATTCCCGTTGGAATCGCTGGTGTTTTATTTAAAGATGCGATTGATAATTTCTCAAATAATACAATGATTTTAGGAATTGCTTTCTTAATCACTGCTTTCCTACTTTTCTTAGTGAAAGGCTCTAAAGGAAAAAAAGAAGATTATGACATTACTTACAAAGATGCGATTATCATTGGCCTTATGCAAATGATTGCTTTAATGCCTGGTATTAGTCGAAGTGGAACGGTTTTAGTGGGGTGTCTTCTTTGTGGACTTTCTCGTAAATCTTCTTTGAAATATACATTTATGTTATACTTTCCTGTGAGCGCTGCTTCTATGGTTCTTGGTGTCAAAGATATGATTGAAATGGGAACAGCAAGTACTCTACTTCTTCCATATGCTTGTGGACTCATCGCCGCATTCGTGGTGACTTATCTTTCTTATAAATGGTTATCAAGTCTTGTTCAAAAAGGACATCTTTGGAAGTTTTCCATTTACTGTTTATGTTTAGGAATATTTGTTTTATTTTATTTTCGTTAAAAAAATGTTAGTGATTTGTTCACTAGCATTTTTATTTAGACTTCTTGAAGTTCTTCGATTTCTTTTTTGCTTTCTCGAAGCTCTTTTCGTTCACCAAATTCTACTTTGTTAATAGAATCAAATCTTTTCGTGATTTTCTCAGTCGTATTATGAATATCTTTTACATCTTTACTTACCGTATCAATACTTCGCGAAAGTTTATCCCAACGTTCTCTATAACGACTAAATTCAATGGATAGTTGATTTAATTCCATTTGAATGACTTTAGCATATTTATCTCTTTCCATATTTTTAATGACCATATGAATGGTTGTTAACGTACTCATTAAAGTGGTTGGTGAGGTAATCCAAACATGCTTGTGATATGCTTCTTTTAGAATATCAGGATGATAAGCATGAATCTCTGCAAATATTGCTTCCGCTGGTAAGAATAAAATGGCTTGCTCAGCAGTTTCATTTGGAATAATATATTTACTTGCTATGGCTTCAATATGTTTTTTCACATCGATTTTAAAGAGTTTAGTAGCCATGATTCTTTCTTCTTTGGATAAAGAACGATTTGTCATTCTTTCATAGTTTTCTAATGGAAATTTAGAATCAATACAAACATTACCTAGAGGCTCTGGAGCATGAATGATGGAGTCAGTTACGAATCCATTTGATAATTTATATTGAAGTTCATAGATTTTAGGATTTTGTTCTCCAAAGACACTTGATAAAATATAATTTAAGTTGACTTCACCAAAGATTCCTCTTGTTTTCTTATCCGTTAAGACACTTTGCAAAGAAACAATCTCCGTTGATAAACTATCAATTTTCTTTTGGGCTTCATCAATCTTAGATAATCTTTCCACGATATTTGTGAAAGTTTTATTTGTTTTTTCAAAGTTTTCATCCATTCTTGCATTTACTTTTTCTTGAATTAAAAGAAGTCTTTTTTCCATCTCTTCTCGCAGTAATTCAAAATCTTTTTGTAATGATTTTGCAAATTCGTATTTGAATTCCCCTAGTTCTTTAGTAAGTCTTGATTCAAAGAAACCAAGCTTTTCTGTCATCTGTATATCATTTTGCTGATTTCCTTTGATTTTAAAACATAAAATACCTATTCCAATTAGTACTAAAATTAATAAAATGATTATGATATATTCCATTTTTTACTCACCAAAAGAATTGTAACATTTGTTCGTATAAAGTGCAAGAAAAAAATGTTACACTCAGTGTAAAACTTGTGTAACATCATAACCAAAGTACTCTAACATTCGAACGACTTTGCCACTGTGAAGACCTTTTTCACAAATGAAATAATACGGTTTGTTCTTATCTAAAAGCCGATCATAGTAGAGCATAAATTTTTGATAAGGGATATTTTTAGCACCTGGGGTAGGATGAGATAAAAAATCTTGGGTACTAGATAAGTCAATTAATTCTCCCATATTTTTTCGATACTCACTTAAATGAATTCTTTTCATACATTCCACCTATTTTAGGGTATGCAATCCATTCACTTTCGCATATAATATTTACCCATAGAAAAAATTCTATTATATTTCAATTAATTCTTTTTTTGATAATTTTTCTAATGTTTTTATATTTAAAAGCTTATATAATTCTTGATAATATCTTTGCAATTCATCAGCAGGCATTTCAGTTATTTTAGATTCAAATTGTTCTTCTTCTATTTTAATAGGCATTTCTATTCTTACATAGGATTTAGATTTTAGTCCTAGTTCTTTCCAATTCTTTATCAAAATTCTCTTGTAAGGATCCCCTTGTGTAGTTAATTTAAAAACATGATAATTTTTTTTATCTTCTTCAACAATTAAACCACGACCGTCATCTAAAACTAAAACTGGCCTTTTTTGAATTTTAACATTAATATCTTTATTTTCATCATAATAAATGATTGGAATCGCTACTATCCAAATATCACCTATAACTGGCTTTTGCATTCTTTAACACATCCTTTTTTTTAAATCTTTTTCAGTTAATCCTAGTTGATTTAAAATTTTTTTTACTTTTTTTTCTTCGGAAGATGATTTTTTAAAAGTTGAACATTTTATTTTTTTTAAACTTTTATTGTACTCAGCAACCGATAGTCCTAAAAGTTTAGCACAATCATTTTGTGATTCAATATATTCTTTTTTGTTCATAAAAACTCCTCCTTTTCCATTAAAGCAACAATTGTATATTATCATAAATATATTCTAATATCAAATAATCCAAAATTTAGACTCGTATGCCGGTTTAATATTTCCAGTTTATTATTCCCCAAAGAAATCATCAAAAAATTCATCGTCCGTAATTTCATTATCATTCATAAGGACTGAATCCATATCAATATGAATTTTTGGCTTTTCCTCCACCACAGGTTTAGGTTCTTCTTTCACTACTTCTTTTGGTGGTTCTATTTTCTCTACTGTTTTGACTTGTGGTGTTTCAATTACCTTTTCTTCTTCTTCGATTGGAAGTTCTTTTGGACTTTCTAATTTGGCTTTTTCTCTTTCTTCTTCTTCGTCTAATTCTTTTAATTTTTTATCGATGTCGGCAATCATCTTATCAATTTCTTCATTTGTTAAACTAGATACTGGCTTATTTAATTCAGGAATCATATCATCCATAAGAGATGGCTTTGAACTTGGAAATCCTCCACTACTCATTGGTGGTAAACCTCCCATAAAAGGATTAGAACTTGCTCCACCCATTGGATTCATTCCTGGCATGAATGGATTAAATCCAGTATTTTGACCTCCCTCTTCCATCATTTGTTTTCTTTTCGCTTCCGAAACATAAGTTTTAATATCAAAAGTTTGAATTGGTTTCATTTCTCTTTCAGGGAAAGGCATATCTCTTCTTGTAATACCCCAGTTCATTTTGAAGTCTGGTTCTAGTTTTGTTTTAAATGGATTCATACGAAGTCTTTTGATAATCACTTGGCCAAGTTTCATTTTTTGTAAATCAGAAACCGTAACTAAAGGAGTAGATGCAGTCTTATCTTTATCTTTACTCTTCACTTCTCCACACATTTTACTAATTTCTTCTAAGGCAGCCATTTCGGTACTAATTAAGTAAATTAAGTTTCCACAGTTTCCTTTTAAAGTCTCTGCGATTTCTTTTCCGTAAACATCATTTAACTGAGAAAAGTTTTGAATGATAAAGGTAAAACGAATATCACGAGAACGCGCTGCAGACACCATAGAATCCACATCTTGTAAAGGTGGCATGTTTGCAAACTCATCTAAGATAAAGTTCGTACGATATTTTAATTTTCCACCTTGGCTTTGAGCCACTTCAATTAAAGTTTCATAACATTGTTTAATAAAGACCGTAAGTAAGCTATGATATGTTGTTTTTTCATCATGAATAATTAAGAAAACAGCCGTTTTTTTATCACCAATGGTTCGCATATCAAAATCGCTATGAGAAAGCATTTCAGCTAAGTGTTCTCTTGTTGAGAAAATACGAATCTTTTGACGGAAAGTAGATAAGATACCACCTTTCGTTTCACTTGGTGCATTAAATGTGGTAGACCCAGAAATATATTCTGGCGAAGACTCTCCTTTTAGGGCAAAGTATTCTTTAATATAGTTACTTCCTCCAAATCTTTCTTCTCCAATGGTACTCATGACATTAATCGAATTGAAGTTAATTTCTTCTTCTTTAGCATCACGAAATAAACCAATCGCTAAAGCTGCAAAATAGTCAGCTGCTGATTTCTCCCAGAACGCCGAATCCTTGTTTTTAGGATCCACTAAAATGTTATTCGCGATATCCTCGACTAATTCGATTGCTTTATCCATATTACCATTTTTAAAATAGTAGTAAGGCATAGCAAGAGGACTCCAAGCATTTCCTTTATCTGGTTCACGAAAGTTTAAAACAATAATATTATATCCTTGTTCTTTTAAGTAATCTCCACAGTATTTGTAAAGTTCTGCCTTTGGGTCATTAATAATGATACTCTCACCCTTTTTAGCAAGTAAATTTACCATCGGTTTTACGATATTTTCTGATTTACCAGAACCAGTGGAACCGATTACCATAGAGTGATAATCACTGTCATCCACCCAAATATTTTTTCCATCATTAATTAATGGAACTCCGGCACCTTCGACATGTTGATCGGTACTCATAACATGAACAACTCCACGGTCGCTTTTCATTTCTTTATCGCTTGCCCATCTTGAGTATCCTTTTTCTTCTTTGTCGGCAATCGTGAGTAATTTTTTTGAACCTTTTTCTCGATCAAAGATATAAGAAGAAACACTAGAGAAAATAATTACTAAGGCAATGACAAACATAAATAATGTCAAAACTAAATAATCACCCGTAAATGCTGGAAGTGGATTTAATCCACTAAATGTACCCTCACTTGCAAAACTAGAAAAATTTAAAACGGCAATTGCACATAGATAAAGTAAAAATATGCAAAATATAATAAAAATAATAAAATCTTTTTTAGCAACACGAAATTTCATAAAGAACCTCTTTTCTTCTCCTCTATTATACATTAATTTTAGAAAAAGCAAAACTATTTTTTTGCTATATACCTTTTAACTAAAATCATGATAAACAGAATGATAACAAAGGACCCAAAACCTATGAATAATACTAATCCTTGATGTTGCTGTCCCCATTCTTTTAATACACTATTGTCCTCTTTGTTATTAGGATTAAATTCACTTAAATCTTCTTGTACTGTATTAAATGAAAGAGAAATACTTTTATTCTTATAATTATTTTGATCTAGGTACCAATAATAATGATTGCCTTTTACCTCATCCGCATTCGAATAAAGAACATCATAATTCACAAGTAAGTCAATGGTTAAATGATCTAATAAACTATACTTATCAAAAGCTTTACAATAATTATTTGTGTTTATTCGATATATAGTTTCATTTTTTTGAACATTCATTTCATTAAAACATTCTTTAATCGCTAAAGAACGATGTAAATTATATAAATTAAAATTATAAGAGGCTTGTATTCCATTTTGAAAAGGACTTATTTCATAATATTCTATTCCCTCTTTTTCCCCTTCTGTCTCCCCATTGTAACTATCAGCATTATAGAAACTAGGAATATTGGTTCCTACAAAACTCTCTAAATAACTTTCTAAATTTTTATTTTGAACAGTTTCTTTTTTGGAAGAATCTGGTATGATAGCTGTTCTTTCTTTAAAAGAATTTTCTGATATTTCTCCATAGTAATTTGCATCACAACCCGTAAGTAACAAGATTAAAACTAAAATCCCTAATATTTTTATTTTCATAAAAGCCTCCTAATAGATAGACTGACAATCTGAAGTATCCTGCATAAATGATAAATCAATATAATCATAAGGGTCAACTGGTGTTCCTGTTACATCATAAACAATAAAGTGTAAATGATTTCCAGTCGAATCTCCTGTTGTTCCGACCTCCCCTATTTTTTGACCTTGGGTGACTTTATCGCCAACATTCACAGTCACAGAACCGGTTTTCATATGATAATAAGCACTTCCAGTCCCATCATCGTGCTGTATTTTTACATAGTTCCCAGTAGGTCTTTCTTTTCCAATGACTGTATTTAATGTTTCCACTACTGTACCAGATTTTGTGGCATAAATATCTGTCCCACCTGCCACGCCAAGATCTAGAGCTTGATGAAATGAACTCGCTGTGGAAGTTGGAGGCTCTCGGTAACCAAAAGGTGAAGTACATGCAAAGTTAGAATTTAATGGTAAAGGCACTAAAAAATCGCTATTAGAAGACATATTACATTTCGCAGCTCTTCCTACCACACCTTCTGAATTATAATCATCATAATTATTAAGTCCTCTTCCATAAAACTGTCCCATATCGGTGTAGTCTCCTGTGACAAATAAAGCAAATTCCCCTTTTCGTCTCTTTTTTAAACCATCTTTTGGTCCATAGACTCCATTAATTGTTGCATTTACATATTGTTTCATGACATTCCAAAGTCCTTCTAATCCACCACTTGCATAAGCAGAAATGAGTTTTTCTGTGTGTTCACTTCCTAGATTATAATTAAAAGAAGTTAAAGCATCTTTTTGATATTGTGTTAAAGTCACATTATATTTCTGGGCAATCCCATCAATAGGATATGCATAGTTTGCATCCAAAGAATGAATTTCAATTTGATCAATGACTGAGACAGGAACACAATCTCCACTTTCTACTCGATATGCTCCATCTTTTACATGAAAATATTGTCCCCAGTTATTTTGATCAATAAAGGCTTTTGTAGAACTAGAGCCAAAATCATAATTCGTAACTCCCATACCCACAGTCACTGTACCATCTCCAATATTTTTTGCAAGATAGCCATTTCCATTGTCACAGAATCCTTCGTTTCCTTCCCATCCCTCTAAAAAAGTTACAAGATTTGCTCCTGCACTTGAAGTATTACAAGAAGAGCTTAAATTTCCATTTTGAAAAGCTAACGTACTATCTATTGGTTCTGGTTTCACGGTTGTCATTAAAGTTACATCTCCAAAAAAGTATTTTAATAAATCTAAATAATTTTTTCCAGTTTCTAAATAAACATAAAAAGATCCTAATATGCTGTAACCCTCTTCATCATCTTGATGTTTCCATTCATAATCAATGATATCTAAGCCATCATTATCTTCGTCTTCTTCTTCATAAATAGGTTCCCAGCAAATATCGTATGTTCCATCATCTGCATCAGAAGGTTTACTTATATTTTCGGAATTGTTACAAGAACATGTTTCATACACATCATTATTTAAATAAGTATTTACAGAATTATAAGGCACGATTAAATCGGCTCCTTGATATAAAATATAGTCTAAATTATCTTTCTTTTCTTTCCAACAAAAATCTGAAACTTTTACATTCACTAAATTATCCTCTTTATCAGTTAAAATAATTCCTTTTGATAAATTCATAGCTCTATGTAAAGAAGAATTATTTGTACTCGTCTCAGATATCGTTTTATCATGATATGTCACTTGACAACCATTAGAGATAGCTTCAGTTCGAATGGCTACTGCTAAAGCATAATAATAATTAAATAAATCCTCAGGTATATTTTTTAAACTAGAAGTATACGCTTCAATGGTGCCTTCTACATATTGTTCTAATGGCATTGTTTGAGTAGATGTATCATCACTTCCGAAAGGTGCATAAGTAATAGTAACATTGTCACAAGTTGCATTTTCTTTGTATCGATAACTATTTAATTCAGTTTCTTCACTAAATATAGCCACAATAATAATCAAAAGGATAAAAGCACACGCGACGACAATTCCAATCATCAGAATTTTTTTCTTTAATAAAAGGTTAATAAGTTTTTTAGAACCTATTGCATTTACAGGTTTTTCTGGTGGCTCTAACTCCATTGAAACATTTTCTTCTGAATTATCTTCTAACATATCTGTAGGAAATGATTCCATTTCTTGTTCTTGATTTTCTAAGTCTTGTTCGTCATCCATGTTAACCACCACCTAATCTCTTAAGTATTGTATCAAATTCCTGATAAAATGTCTTTAGTTTTAAAAAATTTTTTTAATCCATTTATCTTAAACATTTTTTGTTTCAAAACTTATTCTTCATTCTTTTTCATAAAACTTAATTTTTCATAAACCATTTTAAAATAAAGCAAGAATTTATTAATTTCATCTGTTGTTGTTAAATGAGAAAAACTAATTCTTAATGTGCTTGATGCTCTTTTTACATCATTATACAAAGCCATGACTGAAGTAGAAATCTCGCCACTTGCACACGCCGTATTGGTACTTACATAAACCTCATGTTCTTCTAGAGCATGTAAGAATGTTTCAGCTTTCATATCCATTAAAGAAATATTTAAAATATGTGGAATACAGATATTAGAATGATTGATTAAAACTCCATCATATTTTTTTAGATCTTCTATCACTTTATCATTTAATCTTTTAATAAAATTTTCTCTTTTATCTAAATCAGTTGTTGCAAGACGAATCGCTTTCGCAAATGCTACAATTAAAGGAACTGGTGGCGTTCCAGGATTTAATGTGTTAGTATGTCCACTTCCATATAATAAAGGGGTTAATGGCACACGACTATTTTTATATAATAAACCGATTCCTTTTGGTCCATAGATTTTATGAGCTGAAACACTTGCGAGATCGACATCATGAAAATTCACTGGAACTTTTCCTAAAGCTTGAGTCATATCGCTGTGAAAAAAAGTTTGATTATTTTCTTTTTTAATCACTTGACGAATCATTTTTAAAGGCTGTCTTACTCCTGTTTCACTGTTTACTGCACAGATACTTACGAGAATGGTGTCTTGTCTCATTTTCTTTTTTAAATCTTCAAAATCAATTAAGCCATCTTCTTTATTATCGACATAACTAATTTCAAAACCAATACTTTCTAGATATTTACAAATTTCATAGATAGAAGGATGTTCTAGTTTAGATACAATAATGTGATTTCCCATCCGCATATTAGCTAAACTTGTTCCAATGAGGGCTAGATTATTGGACATCGTTGCTCCACTCGTAAAAGTAATTTCACTTTCTAAAACATTAAAGGTATCACTAATTTGTTTTACTGCACTGTGAACTAAAGCTTTGGACTTCACACCTAAACTATGAATGGAATTTGGATTTCCTGAAAAATCTCTTGTACTTCTAATATAAGACTCCAAAACATCATAATTCACTGGTGTTGTTGCACTGTAATCAAGATAAATCATTTTGATTCCCTCCTAACAATATATCACGAATTTGTAACCAACTGACAACTCTTTTCACACCTCGTTCTTCTAGTTCTTCCTTTGAGTATCCACGATTATGTAAATGGTCTAATAAGAGTTTGGTTTCTCCATACCCTTTTAAATTTCCAAACTTATCATCAATTTTAATATCACACATGATTAAATCTTTACTTCCTGTTAGAATAATTTTCTTTGGGTCAATAAAAGGTAAGTTCTTTCTTATCCATTCATATTTATACTTTGCCATGATACTACTTTCATCCACTCTTCTTTTATCGACAAAAGCTGAAACAATATAGATATCATACACTTCATTTAATTCTTGAATCACGGAGATGGCATCAGGTAAGGCTTTAGCATGATCATAAACATTCACATTTTGATAAAAATAATCTAAAAACTTTTCTCTTTCCTTTTCAGGTATAATATCTTCGACAAAATAGGTTTCGATATCCTCATATTGATAATTTGTTCCCATGAATTTATTTACTTCTTCTAAATAACTTGGAGAACATATGGTTTCATCTAAATCAATCATTAACTTCTTCTTCATGTTAAGCTCCCTGATACTCATCTAATAATTTTTTATAGATACCTGGTTCTATTACATTAATCGCATGAATAGCTTGTTCTAAAGAATTTTTAAAATCACCATGATAAAAAGAAACTTCCGCTTTGGATAGTCCAATATCCACTTCTTTATTCACTGGTCTATAACGATTTCCATATACAATTGCTGTCTCAGCCATTTTCGCGGTTTTTACAATTTCTTTGGTTGTATTATATACTTTTAAAACTAAGTCTCTTGCCGTATCGACTCTTGTATTTAATACCTTAATTGAAATTGGTGTTTTTTCTAGTTCAGCAACCATATTTTGAATGGCTTCTGTGGCTTCTCCAAGTTCCACAAAGTAATGCTCAGGAACAACAGGTAATTTGAAAGACTTAATTCCCATCTTGGCTTTTCCTAAAATATCTTTCATTTCTGTTAATTGTTCTCTTGCTCTAATCTCATCTTCTTTTAAACTGCCAAGGGTTCTTAAAGCCACATCTAATTTTTCTTCTGTTCTTCCCACTTTAATATTTAAAAGTTCCATTTCTTTTCCTAAATGAGAATAAGAATTTTTCTTTGTTCTTCCATCTTCCACAATGTCATCATATTCTCCGTGTTCACTTGCAAGTTCTTCTTTAATTTGGAAAACAACTTCGACATCTTCATCATTTAAGTCATAGCTATATTTGATATCTTTGAGTTTCTTTAATAAAGCATTGTTAATTTTTGTAAGTTTTGTAATCTTAATTAAAATACTTCTTGTGTAATCCCCATAGATTTTACGAGCAATTTTTTCTTTATCAAAATCATTATAAATAGAATCAAAATAATCTAACATCGTTTTGAGTTCAAAGATAGAGTCTTCAATATTTAAAACATTTAATCGTTGGAAAATCTCAGTAATCTTTTTACTAGACTCTGTAACATTATAAGGAATATTTAGGTAATCTAAGTTGTATCCATCACTTTCCATTTTCTTAGAAATCGCGGTGATGTCTGCTATTTTTTTAGGAATCACATTTTTTCCTAACATAATAATGGTTGGAGCTTCTTCAATTACGAGTTTTAAGTTTCCTATTAAATCATCAATGGCTTTCACAATCTTACTCACTTCTTGGTAAGACTTCTTTTCCATTAATGTTTCAAAAGTTCCAAATAATTTATCGACGTTTTCAAATTGAAGTTCTAAAGGACCACTCACTAAAGTGTATTCTGTTTTCTTACTTTGATATTTTTGAAGAATCTCCCTGTAACTTGCTTTTAACTTCGTGATTGTATCTCGGTTCTTTTCTTCGCTTAATGTAATTTCTTTGATTTCATCAAGTAAATAATTGGCTTTCGTTTTAATATAATAAAGTTCAAGTTCTATAGCTGATAGTTTTTCTTTTAATTCTTTATAGTTTTGTCCAGCATATAAGTCTTCTGCTTCTAAAAGTTCATCAGTCACTTTTGGAACATCGACTTCTTTAATGGATTTAAACTTATCTTGCCAAACTTTTAAGGAATCTTTCATATCACTATTTTGAACGAGAGGTTCTACTTTATTTAACTCCGCGATTAAATTTGCTGAAACAACTAAATTTTTATCTCTTTCTAATTCATCAATTTCTTTTCGAAAATTCTTTTTATTTTTATGATTTAACAATACTAAAACACCAACAATACTGGCAATTGTAATCACATAATATAAAATTCCTAGAATGATAAGCAATTCTTTACTCATCATAACCACCTTATCCTCATAAAACTATTTTATCATATTTTATGAATTAAAAAAGACTTTTTTCGACAAAATACGTGATTTCCTAGAAAATATATTTTTTTGAAATTTTAAATGAGAGCATTATAAAAACCTATAAGTAAGACTCTCATAGGTTATATTTTGTTTCCTTTTATTTTTTTAGTTGTTTTGTTAAAGATAATGCCTGTTCTAAAGCTGGAGTCATAATATCTTCAAATATAGCTTCTGAATAATGGGTATCATGATCCATTCTATCATCGATTTGTTGATCAGAAATTTTACTTCTTAATTCATCAATAAGTGGCTGAGAAGAAATTCCTAAATCATGATTTTCTATAATAGCTGAGACAATATCCGAACATCCTAGTAAAGAAGAATTTAATGTTTTTAATCTTGCACATATTGGATATATACCACCTTTACACATTGCATATAGTGTGTCACTGCTTGTATTTTTTCCTACTTTGGTAGTAGGGCCATAGTTACTTGTCACAAAATAATCTAACACATTGGCCACCAAATAATCATAAACTGCTTTGTTATTTTCATCAATTGTGATGGAAATACCTTCTTGAGTTATATCCCTTGTCATGGCATTTTCTAATTTTAATTCAATTGTTCTTCCTGTATTTGTATCTGAAAATGACTTTTCAAAAGACAAACACATAATATTTCGGTTTCTTAGTTCTTTTAATCTATCATGAACTTTTTTGAACATTTCAAGCCATTTATCACATTTTTCAATAACCTCTTTAGATGATACAACTGGTGGAATGTATACTTTCTCGAGCATTCCTTGTCCGCGTATTGAATGAACAACGGAAGAATTACCAACAATTTCTAGTCCTGAACCATCATTTATGATTTTTACATTTTGAGTTTCTCCAAGTGTAGTAATATAAACTTTCTCGTTTGGTTCAAGAATAATATACTGATTTCCTTTTATTTCTTTAAATTCCATAAAAATCTTCCTCCTTTGATTTGCTGTTTATTCTAGCATAATTTTCTTTATAATAAAAGTATTTTATCATCTTTTCTTTTGCATCCATTTATCAAAGAAAGCTAAGAGTTCTGGAAGTAACAAAACAGTCAGAATGGCCGAACATATTGTTCCTTCGGATATCGTAATACAAATCTTTGAGGTAACTGCAGAGCCAAAGTAACCAACGACTAAAGTAACTAAAGTAAGTATCGAAGAACTTGTAAGAATGGTGTGAATTGATTTTTGATAAGCATCGATAAGAGAGTCTTTAATGGATAACTTCTGTCTTGCTTCTAAGTAATACGAAGAATAAAGAATGGCGTAATCAATGGTCGCACCCATCAAAATACTTTGGACAATAAGTAAGGAAATAAAGTAAACACTTCCACTTATTGATAAAATGCCCATTGTCATATAAACAGCCGTTTGAATTAATAAAACAAGTAATATTGGCAAGAAGAATTTTTTAAATGTAAAGAAAACAACCACAAAGATAAATAAAATAGTTAAAATGGTAATAAAGTTTAATTCAGATGGAAAACTTTCATTCATTTCATAAGCCATAGAAGAGTCTCCAATCACATAAACTTCTTTGTCTTTCCAGTCTGTCTTTATTTGTTTCATCCAATCAAAAGTTTCTTCTGTTTCTAAAGGATAATGGGTATTTAAAACAACTCTTGAGTATTTGTCTCCGACTAAAAGTTCTCTTGCATCTTGAATCGTATCTTTGGAATCTAAGATATCTTGTTTTCTTTCTTCACTGATAAAATCTTCGAAACGAGAGTCTTTTAAAATTTCTTCATTTAAGTAACGAACAAATTCCTCTAAGGTAAGTGTGTAAGTTTCATCATAAGTTTTATCGCTTCCATAATAAATATATAATAAATCTATAAAATCTTTTGTCACATCTTTAGATAATACAGAAACTTTCTCATAAAGTTCATCTTTCGTATAAGCTGTTTTTGTCTTAGCATCATTTATAAGATGTTTCACAACATTTAGTTTTTGCCTTTTTTCATTTGTAATCTCATTCGAGTCCACATCATTTAATAAAAATGTTACAAAATCTTTATAAGAAACTTGAACATTTGCATTTTTAACATCGATATCATATTTAGATATTAAAAGTTGTATTTGTGATGTAGATACGTTGAAAAGATTTGATAGCTCAATTACTGCATAACTTTTATTTTCTAAAACGCCATTTACAACTTCATTCAATAAACGAATCGATAATTTTTGAGTTTCGTTCATCTCATTTTTTAATGTTTCTCCATCAAGATTGATTGATAAAAAATTTAAAAACTCTTTCAGTGTTGTTTTAACATTTCCCTCATTTAAAAGATAAAGAGCATAAATATTTTTTGTCATTCCTTCATCCATTTGGAAGATGTTAGCTATTTCTTGATAAGAATAAGAAGTTTTGGAAAGAGTGCTAGACATCATAAAATAAACTTTTTGAATCGTTTCATTTGGACTCACTTCATTTAAATAACTTACAAGTTCATAAGGAGACACAGTCCAATTCTTCGATTCCCCACTTGCTTCTTCCATCATAGTGTAAAGTGTTAACACGTCATTTCCATCTCTTTGTAAGAAGCTTTGTATTTCCCTAGCTTGATATTTTGTTTCATCTTGAAGAAGTTCTGGATGAGTTTCAAATAAGCCTTGCCATTCTTGGAAGGATGTATCATCTAAAACCCCCGCTTGCTCTAAACCTTGAATTCCCATATAAATTTCTTTCCAAGAATAAGATTCTCCATGATCATGACTTAAAAAGTAACCTAGATAAGCCTTGTGAATTTCTTCTTTATTCTGATGTAAAAACAATGCCATTTCATCTTCTTGAATAGGCTTCTTTATTTTTTCTTTATTTGTATACTCTTTTAATAGTATAATATTTTGTTTTTCTTCTTCGCTTAAAGATGCAGAATATGTATTATCTTTTAAAACAACATCAGTTAAAAATGACATAAATTTTGGTAAAAGAATTTTTTCTTTTCGTTCTGTTTGAGTTAAATAATAAAGATATAAAGAATGCATGCTACTCTCGTCTATTCCTAAAATTGTGGATAGTTCTTGTTCTGTCTTTTTTTCTGTAAGTAAGTTTTTATCTAAGTATTTTGTTAGTGGTTCAAGCTCTTTTGAGTAATCTTTTGCATATGGTAAGAACTCTTGTAATGTCACTTTTGGTAAAGTTTGTTTCGAATGATATAAAGTAAATAAATCTCTTACTGTTTCTGAATCTAATTCAAACATGTTTGCAATTTCACTTACGGAACGTAACTTCGTATTTTGAGTAATCAGATCTTCTAGTCGATCGATATTTTCTTTCATGGCTGGTGTCACATGAGAATTCATGGAATCGTTAGTATAAACGTTCTCTTTAATAAATTGAATAAAATCTTCTACAGGTATTTTGTTTTGTTCATCTTTATTATAGTAATGATAATAAACAATTTTTAAAAGATATTCTTCGACAATCTTATCATCTAATTCTTTTAGTTTATCTTGCATGACAGGGACTGTATAAGGATGATTTAACATAGAGCCATAACATAACACATCTTGAATTCTTTCATTTTCTTCTAAAGAATTACAATAAGCACTCATATCACTTTCTAAATCATTGGAATACAAAAGAGCAATTTGGTTATTGACTGGAAAAACTTGTTCGACTGCATTCGTATCTGAATCGGTATATAAAACCTGTAAATTTCCTTTTAAAAGAAAACTCCCTACAAAAATCAAAAGAAATAAACAGACTCCCATCACACGATGACGATAGGCAAAAGCACCTAACTTTTCTAAATGAAAGACAGGACTTTTTTTCTTAGTTTTCGTAATCCATGTATCAAAAGTAAGAAGTAAAAATGGAAGACATGTAAAAATGGCAAGTAAACTAAACAAAACTCCTTTGGCAAGAACGAGTCCTAAATCTTTTCCAATGGTAAAACTCATGAAGACTAAAGCAAGTAAACCAACAATCGTTGTAATAGAACTACTAGAAATCGTTAAAAAAGAATCTTTCAAAGCGTTTTTCATCGCGATTACTTTATCACTTGTTTTTTCTTTTTCTTCTTTATAACGGTTCATGAGCATAATAGAATAGTCCATCGAAAGAGCAAGTTGTAGGATAGCCGCGATGGAATTGGTAATACTAGAAATGGATGGAAAGAAAATATTCGTTCCTTTATTTAATAACACAGCCATTAAAATAGCAATTAAAAATAGAATTGGTTCTAAATAAGAATCACATAGTAGAATGAGAATAAGTAATGCGCAGAAAATGGCTAAAGCGACAATCCAAGTGGGTAAAACGACTTTGTATTCTTCATAAACATCACCACTCATAGCAATGTCGTATTCTTTATAAGTTTGACTTACTTCTTCAAAAACATTTTTAGATACAGAAGACTCCTTTGGTTCATCAATGGTAAGTGTAAACAATGTATATTCATCTTTATTGTAATCTTCCGTTGTATCATACTCTACTGTCACATGTTCTATTTCTTCTAAATGATTTTGAATCTCTATTTTTTCTGTATCTGTTAAATCATGAAACATCACATTTAAAGTACTACTATCACTCGGAAATTCTTTGTCCATCAAATCTTTTCCTATATGTGTCTCTGAAGTCTCAGGTAAATACTTCATAATGTCACGGTTAATATTCACTTTGCTCGATAAAAAGACACAGAAAAGACAAAGCAAGACAAAGAAAGAAAATACATACCCTCTTTTCTCAACAATAAAATCGGTTATTTTTTTCATATGACTCTCCCTTTCAAACAAAAATCTAATTTATTTTACGAGAATCGATGAAAAAAAGACACGACAAATATGAGTACATTGTATAAATTTGGACAATGTTTATTTTTTTGTTAAAATATGGTATGATAATTCTAGGAAGTGAGCTTATGAAATTACAAGGAAGTAATCGTTCTTCGAAAAAAACAATCGAACTGATTAAAAAAACTTTTGCTGAACTCATTGAAGAGAAAAAAGAAATTCATTCTATCACTGTGACCGAACTTACGAAACGAGCAGATATCACAAGAGGAACTTTCTATTCGCATTTTGATAGTATCTATGAAGTTGCATCAGAATTAGAAAGTGAAATCTCAGAACAAATTTTCCATTCGATGACTACCATTCAAAGCATGGAAGATATGAAAAAATATATTTGTAATATTTTTAAGTATATTAAAGAAAATGAAAATATGTATTTCAAACTTTTAAATGCCGAGAACTCTATGCACTTTACGAATCGTTTATCAAAAAAAATTGTGAGTGTCTTAAAACAAAATTTTACCTCTTCTCCAACCCTCAACATTTATTTTTTTACAGATGGCACTTTAGAACTTATTATTCGTTATTTTAAAAAAGAAATTGCCGAAGATTTAGATACCATTGAAGCTTATGTCATCAAAATGGCTAAATATTTTTTCTTCAAGTAAATAATTTCTTTATAAATCTAAGTCTTTTTCTATTTGTTTGATGTCTTCTAAAGTTAAAATTTCAGGATTATAAAAAATATCAATAAAAACATCTCTGTCATCTTTTTTAGGGTCATAGTTTCCCTCTACTTTTTCAATTCCTTTTTTCTCAAAAAGAGTTTCGATGCTCGACATATAACAATATTCACAACACAAATTTTTAATTTCTAATCTGTCACATGCTAGCTTTCCATCAAAATGTTTGTCAAATGCAAGCATAGCTGGTGTTCCTTTGATATGATTCAAAAACAAATAAATTTCTAACTGAATTCTATATGCACTGATAAGGGATGGTTCATAAGTAACCTCTATTTTTATCGTTTCATTGTTTTCAATAGACACTTCTTGAATTCCTTCTAAAGATAATAAGTAACTTTGAAGTTCTTGATGTCCCCAGCTATATAATACGAATGTGACTTTTGCCATATAGAATCACGCCTTTTCTTTTATTTTTTTAATACTTTTGCAAATGGAGCATCACTCGAACCTATGCTTATACCTAAATTTGCAAAAGATAAATTCAAAAATTCTTTTACTCTTTCAAATTCACTCACTGGTATAGAATCAACAAACTGAAGCCGCAATAGAGAAATAAGTTGTTCATAGTAAGATGCAATTTCCTCACAATGAGTCTTTTCTTTTAGTAAGTTTTCTAATTCTTCTAATTTTTGCTTTTTTTGAGCAATATCACTAAGCGGAATCGATACCATTTCTTTATTTACTAAATTAATTTTTTCTTCTATAGAATTTGAATTAAAAATTTGATAATGCCGCAATTCTCCTATCGCTTTAGAGTCTCCTTTTAAAATTCTATCAATGAGTTCAACAAGATATGGTGGTTCATACTTATCATATTGAATAGAATAAATATCTCTTGTTTCTTCAAAATATTCTTTTTTTCCTATACAAGTATATTTAAGGTTTCTCATAAATCTTTTATCCAAAGGTTTAGGTATATAATCACTTTCATAATCTTCATGTTTGATTATACTACAACGATTAATCATTTCATCTTGTAGCTTTTTTACTTCTTCTTTCTCAAAATGAACTTGATATTTCTCAATCACATCATCACTTTTTTTAAAATAATACATATTTAAAACCTCCATTAATCATATTATATCACTTATTTTCCTAAGACTCTTTATTTTTCATTCATTCACTCATATTTTCAACTCATCATTAAAGTTTTACTGAACTTTTAGTTTTCTCATACAAAAAAGTGGATTGCTCCACTTCCCAGTTTATTTGATGTATTTACAATACACTTAGTCCGCAGATCAATATAAAACTGCCCACCTTGACAAAACACAAAGTGCTTTCGGTACACAGAATATATCAAAAAAATATAGAATTTGTCAAATCTATCTATGAAAAGACGGAGTCTAAATTTATCGGAATGCATAAAAAAAGAAAGAACTCGTGGTATAATATACCTATAAATATAAAAGATAAAAGGAGTTCTTTCATATGAATATATTACCACAAATTTTAGATATTAGTTCAAAAAATTGCATTATTTCAACTACAACTTTACATTTTCAAAAAGAATTGTATTCTCTTTTTGAAAAATTCCTCTATCATCCTATAAATTTCATACCTAGTATTATGATGTCTTTACAAAAGATTATGAATGATATCATTTTACAATTTCTTTTCAACACTTTCCAATCCATTGATGATTATTTTAAAAATTCTGAAGAAAGAAAAAAGAACTTTTATATCAATAAATCGAATGTAGAAAGAACTTTGATTACTATTTTTGGTGAACTTACTTTTTCAAGAACTTTATATCAAAATAAGTTCACTGGTGAATACTATTTTTATATTGATGATATTCTTCAATTAGAACCCTATAAAAATTATGATCCTGTTGTTCAAGCTCTGATGATTCGAGATGGAACTTTAACCAGTCTCAATCATTCTACTTACCATTCTTCTTTAGATTCTCTTCATTTAGAAAGTCTTTATTCTAACACGTTGGTTCCTATTCCTAAATCCACTTTGTATTATTATAAGAAGAATATCAAAATTCTTGAAATTGATTACAAGGAAATTCCTACTGACCATCATACGTTATATGTTATGGTAGATGAAAAATGGATTCATGAACAAGATAAATCCCAACTAGACAAAAAGAAATGGATTATGTCTAAATGTTTTGTTACTTTTACTGGAATCACAAGAAAAGGAAAACGAAGTCGATTAGTTGGAAGACATATTTTTATCACTTCTTCAGATTATCCTTGGAAAGATTTCATGGATGAAATTCCTCGGATTTATAACTTTGAAAATTTAAATACCATTAATCTATTAAGTGATGCCGGTTCTTGGATTTTATCTGGAGTTTCAGAACTAAAATTATATACTAATAACAAAATTACTATCAATACTTGTGAATTTCATGTAAAGCAAAAAATTAATCGTTCTACCGCTGATAAAGAATTAAGACTAAAAATTGCTGATATTATTTATGAACATGAAAATAAGAATGAGTTCATTAAAGAAATGGATAAACTCATTGAAAGTAAATCGAGTGATGCAAGAAAACAAAAAGTAACGGAATATAAAAATTATATTTTAAAGCATTGGAAAGGGATTATAAATATGAAATATTCTTTATGTAAGTCCTCTATGGAGGCTCATATTGAACATTGTATTGCTTCTTCATTTTCTTCAGTTCCTAAAGCTTATTCTAAAAATAATATTGAAACTTATTTAAAATTACAAGAAATGATTTTAAATGATGTGAATATTTTTCGTTATTATTTAGATACATATCAATCCAATGATGAATCTAGATATACTGATGAAAAAGAAGTAGACTTTTCTTTATTTGACAAATCTACTTCTTCTAATATTCCTAATCGTTCTACATCTAATCCTATGTCGTTTCTACTTCATTCTATTGCTTCTCCATCATTTTAATCAACATTGCTCATTTCCGATAAATTTAGACTCCGTCTATGAAAATTCGAATAATCCATTTTAAAACTTTGTTTTAAAAGATTTGTTACTATAAACCATATCTCTATAATATCTATATCGTTATAACTTACAGTATCATGCTTACTTTCTTTGTTATTGTTTCTATTTTTTGAATAGACATTTAATTAATATCAATATAAGTAGCAATTACAGATGGGATTGTTACAGAAGCACCCATTACAGTTTCATATGTATATAAGTCGCTCAAAGTCCCATAGAAAGTAATAATATCATCTTCAAGTATTCTTGGTGTATTATCGTCTAAGTCAATAAATGTCACATATATTGTATCATCATAATAACCCCATTTATCTTTTGTTACATTTACTCTATAAGATGTTGAAATATAGCCATCAATTACTTGCACGACCTTACCTGTGTATTTAACATCTTTGCCTTTATAGTCTTCAGCATATCTAAAAATAGTTTTATAATCATATGTTTGACAACTCTTTTTGTATTCGTTAACATAGTCGTTTTTTGCTTGTGTAACACTCTTATTTAAATTGTTACCTTGGTCGTCCCTTAATATAGTGTTAGATTCAATACTACTTGTCGTTAATGTTCTAAAATTATTTATATCAATATTATATTTTATAGTTCCATTCTCTTTGCAAATAAGTTTTATTGAATTTATCTTATTATTCAAAGAGTTACTTGTTTCAATTAATTGTTTTGCATAATATTGAGAATCTCCAGCACAAACATGTAAATACACTATATTTTTGTCATAATTTAAAATAACATCATACAAATCATTATCACTTTCATTAATCTCAACTGATTTTATTGCGTCTCCACCAACTTTAGAACTTACATATGATTTTAATTTTTCACTTGTTGTTTGTTCTTTTTGAACATCTTTATTTGCACTATTATTTAGTGAACTATTACTACTATTATTTCCACAGCCTGTTATTCCAACTAATAAAACACAAATCATAAATAAAGATAAAAGCTTTTTTCTCATTTTATAACTCCTTTCGACATAATTATACATTATATTTAAGCAAATGTATATACAATTTATAATTATACATACTAATATTGACAATACTATCACAAAAAAACAATTAATCTAAAATTATATATAGGTGATAATAGTATGCAAATAATTAAAAATAATATTAAGAAACTACGAACAAAAAAGGATATCTATCAACTAAAACTTGCTATGGACTTAGGTCTAACTCAAGAAACAATAAGCTCATACGAACGAAATATAATAGTTCCAAGTGTCGATACATTAATTAAAATGGCTGATTACTTTAATACAAATATAGACTATATACTATGTCGGACTAAATATGATTTACCAATCAACCAAATAAAGCCAAATAGTATAAGCGAGAGCGATTTTCAATTATTAACTAAAATATCTAAATTGTCAAATATAGACAAAACAAAAGTTGAAGCATTTATAGACGGACTCAATTCAAAATAAAACAAACCTTTGTAAATAAAGGTTTGTGAATTATCACTGGTAGCGAGGGTGAGGATCGAACTCACGACCC
>CANPXO010000011.1 GCA_947586205.1 uncultured Bacilli bacterium | reverse complement strand
CCGCATGTTTATAGTTGGAGAAATATTCAAGTAGCAATTGCTTTTTATACAGCATATGAGTACAAAAGAGAATTAGATAGCCACATGATGAAGAATAGTGAATGGGGAGCAGTAGCCTATTTAACTCAAAGTATATATGGAAGATGTGAAAAAACTGGTGAGAGTGTAATATGTGAAGAAGTAGATAGAAATAATTCAGAGTATTATATTACAGGAATGTCTACAACAATATCACCAACATGTGGTTATATAGGAACAAAAGAGCAATGTAACAGGTATGGTGGTCCATCAACTTTAAATTTTTTAGATAATGAAAGTATTAAAAGTTATTATTTAACAGAAAGTCAAGGTGGAAGTACAACAGGAAATTATACAGGAATTTATGATATGTCTGGCGGAGCTTGGGAATATGTAATGGGGGTTATGCAAGCTCAAGATAAAGTTGCAACTCCAGCAACTGGTCCAAACAAAGACAATAATTCGGGTTTTAATGGCCCATATTCTAATTCAGAAGGAAATAAATTAGATGGTAAATCATGGCCAAGTAGTAAATACTATGATTTATATGATTATAATACAACAGAACAATTTTTTCAAAGAGGACACTTAGGAGATGGAACGAAAGTATTTGGCCCATTTTATCAAGTAACTTACACTGTTAACAATTCTACAAGACGTATAGGAAGTTATAATGGAGACGATGCTTTCTTTATTAGTCGTGACAATCCGTGGTTCATGCGTGGTGGTAGTTTCACTGACGGCACGGACGCGGGTCTCGCGGCATTCTATGATAACAACGGTCCTGCGTATGGTAATATTAGTTTTCGCGTTGTTCTTACTCCATAAAAATCATTATTATTCTTGATTTTGTGCAAAATAACATAAAAATTATTCTTGATTTCGTGCAAAATAGTACTTGAATTATCCTTGATTTTGTGATAAGTTATAGTTGAGGAGAGATTCTTATGAAAAGAAAAATATATAATGATTTGCTAGAATGGAAGGAACAAAGTGCTGGAAAAACGGCTTTGCTTATTGAAGGAGCTCGAAGAGTAGGAAAAAGTTACATTGTGGAAGAATTTGCTAAAGAAAAATATAAATCCTATATTTTAGTTGATTTTTCTAAGGTTCCAGATGAAGTGAAACAATTATTTCAATATTATTTAGATGATTTAGATTATCTTTTTACTTATTTATCACAGTATTTTAATGTAAAATTATATGAACGAGAATCATTAATTATATTTGATGAAATTCAGTTTTGTCCAAAAGCAAGAAGTGCTATTAAACATTTAGTTTTGGATGGCAGATATGACTATATTGAAACAGGTTCTTTAATTTCAATTAAGAAAAATGTGAAAGATATTTTAATACCATCTGAAGAAGTTCTTTTAAAAATGTTTCCCATGGATTTTGAAGAGTTTCTATGGGCGATGGGAAATACGAATTTGATGGCTTTTATAAAAAAATGTTTTGAGGAAAAGAAACCTTTAGGAGAATTACTACATCGAAAAGCAATGGATTACTTTAAAGAATATTTAATTGTTGGAGGAATGCCTCAAGCAGTAGATGAATATAGAAAAACAAGAGATTTTGAAAGTGTGGATAAAATAAAAAGAAATATTTTAAATTTGTATCGGCAAGATATACGTAAACATGCTGATGAATTAAATTTAAAAGTAGAACAAATTTTTGATATGATACCTTCTCAACTTCAAAAACATGAAAAAAAATTTAATATTTCAGCATTAGATGAAGATGCAAGATATCGAAGTTTTGAAGGGGCGTTCTATTGGCTTGTAGATGCTTCTCTTATCAATATTGCTTATAATACAACTGAGCCTAATATAGGTCTTGGACAAATGATGGACAACAATAGTTTAAAATGCTATTTGTTTGATACAGGATTACTTTTGTCGATGACATTTAATGAAAAAAATATCATTAGTAATGAAATCATCAAAAAAATATTGTTTGATCAATTAGCTTTTAATGAAGGAATGATACTAGAAAATGTCGTGGCTCAAATGCTCGTAAGTAATAAAAGAAATTTGTATTTTTTCTCTCGGAACAATCGAGAAAATTCACTTGAAACGATGGAAATTGATTTTTTAATATCTTCTAATCAAATTACATCAAAACATAATATTATTCCAATTGAAGTGAAATCTAGTAAAAGATATACTTATTCTTCTTTAAATAAATTAATGAAAAAGTATAGCAATTATTTATCAAAACCAATTATTGTTCATACGAAAGATTTAAAAGAAGAAAACGATATTTTATATATTCCTATTTATATGTGTGGACTGCTATAGATTGAAAAGATAAATACTATCATAACATCATTATAAACTATTTTTGAAAATGATAAAAATAAAAAATTATTTTTAGACAAAGTCTTTACAAAAATTTATTCTTTTGCTATAATTTGAACAGAATAAAAGGAGTGTGACTTAGTATGACATTAAATACTGAAAGCCTACTAGATAGATTATATAATTTGCGTGGTTCTGATAGTGATATCTTAAAAGAGATGGATCGTCAAAAAGCAAAAGCAGAAGAAACAAAGTCTAGAACTACGGAAGAAAAAGGAAAATTACAAACTGATATTTCCGATATGAAGAAATTAAAAGAAGAGTTACAAGACCAAGGAGAAAAGTTTAAAGAAACGTTACAAGGAATTCATAAAGAAGATTATGAAACTGTTCTTTCACGTTTAAGAATTGATTTTGATCCTCAGTCTATCTTAGATAAATTAGAAAGAAATCTTCCTAAGACTATTGATACTGTAGAAAGAGATACGAAAAAAGCAGAAGATGAACTTGTTAAAGTCGAAGATGAGATGAATGAAGCGATTACTACAATTGAAGAACTTGGAATTCGAAGAGATGCTGCCATTGCAAATCAAGAAAAATTAAATGAATATTTTGATTTAGCGTTGTCTGGACATATTAATATTACAAGAGATTCTATTACTTCTCTTTTAGAAGAATTTGGATTTAATGAAGAAGAACAAAGAGAAACAGCTAAGATTTTGATGTTCCCAGAAGATGCTTTACTTAAATATAATGAAAGAGTTGAAGCAAAAGAAAAATCTGGTAAATCTATTTCTGAAGTGATTCAAGAAGCAAAAACAATGGTAGAAGAAGAACCAGCTACTGAAGAAAAAGTTCAAGAGAGTGAACTTCATGAAGTTACGATTGAAGAACCAGAAGAAAGTGTAGTAGAAGAAGAACCAGTAGTGGAAGTTCCTGATGTTACGGAAGAAGCTTTAGAAGTTTTAAAAGAAGAAGGAATTGATTATTTAGATTTTACAAGTGATGAAGTGAATGATTTATTAGATCATTTTGATCGTAATGTTGTTGTAGGAAATATTCGTTATTTGAATTCGAAAGGAATTGCAAATGATGTATTTGTAAATCATATGAGTTTAATGTGTGATGCTGAACTTAGAGATAAAGTTGAACTTATTTTAAGTTTAGGAAAAGAACCTATGGATATTTATTTAAATCCTAATATTTTGGTAAAATATAATTTAGCTGAACTTAATGAAGCAATTGAAAGAGTGAAGGGAACTGGGATAGACCCTAAAGAACTTCCACTTATGGTGTATTAAGGAGGCAACTTATGAATCTTACGAAGTTATTTGAAACCATAAAAACAAATAATCCAAATGAACCTGATACTTATCAAAGAAAAGCAACAGCACTCATTAATTCTCAGTTTCATGATTATGATGTTGTAGAGTTTTGTAATCAAAAGAATATTGCAATGAATGATTTAAGACTTGTGTCTAGATTATGGCAATTTCCTAAAGAAGTTTTAGAACAAGCTTGGAATGAGAATATTACAAGTCCTTTAGATTTATATCAAGAAGCACTTAAAATAACAAGAAGTTCTAATGAAGATTATGATGATACAGAAGAAGTTGCAGATTTTCGGAGTTCTATTTCTGATGAAATGATGGAAACTTTAGAAAAAAATAAAAAACTTGTAAAAGCAAATAGTGAGTATTTACAAGAACTTGGAGTTCAAAATGTGAAAGATCTTTTTAAAGCCTATTATGAAATGTTCTTAATTGACCATAGTAATTTTGAATCTATCTTTAATCAATATGATCGAGAAGACTTAGTTGAAAAACTTGCTAAAAATATTGAAATTATGGAATACTTATAGACAAGAGTGAAAGCTTTTGTTTTTTTGTTGAAAAAGAAATTGGCTTATGTTAGAATAAACTACGTAATAAAGAAGAAATTTTTATTGTCGACAAAAAAGTTTAGATTTATTACATCACAACCTTTTTGTTTTCTTGGTCAAAGCAAGAAAATGTAATGGGAAACGGTTTTTCGTTAGAGAAAAACTGTTTTCTTTTTAACTTGTATTATAAAGTAATATTTAGTATAATTGATATAAGAAAAGAGGGATACTCATGAATTTAAAAACAGTGACCGTAGGAAAAGATGATTTTGCAAAATTAATTAATGAAGGTTGTTATTACGTAGATAAAACAATTGCCATTGAAGAATTATTAAGTAAAAATAGTGAGGTTGTATTATATCCAAGACCAAGAAGATTTGGGAAAAGTTTGTTTATTTCGATGTTAGACAATTTTTTTGATATTGATAAAAGAAAAGAGAATGAACATTTATTTGATGGACTTGCCATTCAAAAATCTGAATATTATAAAGATTTTGGGGCATATCCTGTTATTACTTTAGATTTTAAAAATTTAAAACAAGATACATATGAAAGTGTTTATAATCAGTTTGTTTTTAAAATACAAGAAGTTTATAAACAAAAAGAATATATATTAGAAATTTTAGATGAAGATGAATCATTAAAATTTAAAAAAATAAAAAGTGGAAATGCAAATGAAGATGAATATAAAAATTCTATTTATCAGTTATCTAATTGGTTAGAAAGATATTATCATAAAAAGACTATTATATTAGTTGATGAATATGATATACCTATTCAACATGGATATTTAATGGGATTTTATAACCAAGTTGTAAGTCTTATAAGAAGTGTATTATCAAGTTCATTAAAGGGAAATGATAGTTTAAAAATGGGAGTTATGACTGGAGTTCTTAGAGTTAGCAAAGAAAGTATCTTTAGTGACTTAAATAATCCTGAAGTTTGTGATATGATGACGAAAGAGTATAATGAAGCTTTTGGTTTTACGGAAAGAGAGACCAAAGAATTACTTGAATATTATGGATTAGAGCTTACTGATGAAGTTAAAGCAATGTATGATGGATATAACTTTATGGGGACTTCTATATATAACCCTTGGAGTGTCTTAAATTATGCTAAAAAAAGAATATTGCAACCATATTGGATGAATAGTTCAGGAAATGAACTCATAAAAAAATTATTAAATAATATTAATAATAAAAATAAGATAACAATCGAAAAATTATTAAAAGGAGAAAGTGCTAGCTTTGGTTATGATAATCGTATGACTTATATGGATTTTGATGAAACAAAAGATATTACGAAAGCTTTAAATCTTTTATTTGCATCAGGATATCTTACGTTTGATAAAGAGTATATTCATCCAGTGATAAATAGAAGAATTCAAGAATTTAAAATACCTAATGAAGAAGTTAGAAGTGATTTAGTAAAAATCGTTCAAAGTATCATGTATCATCAAGAATTATCAAATTTTGAAGATTATCAAGGCTTTGTAGATGATTTAATAGATGGAAGAAAATCAAAGATGGAAATGTATTTATGTAGACTCCTTGAAAGTACAAGTTTCTATGATACCAAAGAAAACTTTTATCATGGATATATGATTTCATTATTTGGAGTCTTCTTAACACCTCAGTTTATTGTAAAATCAAACAGAGAAGCAGGACTAGGAAGATACGATGTCATGATTGAAAGAGATGATAGAAGTTTTGGGTGTATCTTTGAGTTTAAAGTTGCAGATAAAGAAAGTGAAATGGAGAAATTAGCTAGTGTTGCTTTATCTCAAATGAAAGAGAAAGAATATTATAAAGAACTAGAGTTAGACAAAGTGAAAAAGAGGCAAGAATATGCAGTAGTCTTCTGTGGAAAGAAGTGTATTGTAAGATAAATGTTTATACATAAAATATAGAGATAGGTGATGGAAATGAAAATTTATAATACATTAACAAGAACAATTGAAGAATTTGTTCCTCATGAAGAAGGAAAAGTAAAATTTTATACTTGTGGACCTACGGTTTATCATGATGCTCATATTGGGAATATGCGTAGTTATGTAGGACATGATATCTTAGATAAAACATTAAGATATTTGGGATATGATGTTTTAAGAGTCATGAATATTACAGATGTAGGACATTTAACAAGTGATTCTGATTCTGGGGAAGATAAGATGGTGAAAAGTGCGAAAGCAGAGAATAAGTCTGTTTTAGATATTGCCAAATATTATACAGACAGATTTATGGAAGACTTTAAAATGTTAAATAATCGGGTTCCAGATATTGTATCTCCTGCTACAGAACATATTGATGATTATATAAAAATCATAAAGAGATTACTCGAAAAAGGATATGCTTATCAAGCGGGAGGAAATGTTTATTTTGATACGTCAAAACTAGATGATTATTATAAGCTTACCAATCATAAAATTGATGAGATGGTTGTTGGGGTTAGAGAAGGTGTAGAAGAAGACGATAATAAAAGAAAACAAGCAGACTTTGTGTTATGGTTTACGAAATCAAAGTTTGATAGTCAAGAACTTAAATGGGATAGTCCATGGGGAGTTGGGTATCCTGGTTGGCATATTGAGTGTTCTGGTATTTCTTTACATTACTGTGGAGAATACTTAGATATCCATGGAGGTGGAGTTGATAATATATTTCCACATCATACGAATGAAATTGCTCAAAGTGAAGGGTATTTAGGTCACCCTTGGTGCCATTATTGGTTTCATAATGAACACTTAATGGACGAGACAGGAAAAATGAGTAAAAGTCATGGGGCTACATTAACGGTCCGTGTTTTAAAAGAAAAAGGTTATCAACCGCTTGTTTTCCGTTATTTATGTTTACAGAGTCATTATCGTAAACAACTTGTTTTTAGTTATGATATTTTAGATAATGTAACTTCTAGTTATTTAAAATTAAAACAAAAAGTTCAAAGTTTAAAAGATGTGGGAGAGCTTGATGAAGAAAAATATAAAGAATATGATAAAAAGTTTAGAGAATGTTTAGAAGATGATTTGAATACAGCGAATGCTCTTACCCTTCTTTATGAATTATTAAAAAGTGATGTTTCGGATAAGACAAAGCGTGCTTTAATTGAGTCTTGGGATACCGTGTTGTCTTTAGATTTATGTAAAAAAGAAGAAATTGATGAAGAACTTCAAAAATATATTTTAGAAAAGATTGAAGAAAGAAGAAAAGCAAAAGAAAATAAAGATTATGCTTTGGCTGATAAAATTCGCGAAGAATTATTAAATAAAAAAGTGGTTTTAAAAGATACAAGAGAGGGTACAAGTTTTGAAATTTTACTTTAAAACATGAGTAAAGAAAGTGTAAAATCATTTTCTTTTTTTGGATGTAAAATTTTAAAAAATCTTAGTGTAAAATCACTTGTCAATTAGAGGCACTTATGTTAATATAATATCAGTAGAGAAAGTAGGAGTTTTATATGAAAAAAATGATTGTCTATTTATTAGTGTTAGGACAAATTTTATCTTATTTTTTACCGGTTTCGGTATATGCAAGAGAGAGTTTTATTGAACCTATTGTGCAAAATATTGAAGAAGAGGCTACTGGTAATTTAGAAGTTGATTTAGAGTTTGTGTTACCGATGAAAAATATGGAAGACTCTTATATAGAAATTGAATTATCAAGCAAGTTAGGAAGTTATGTTTTAAACTTTAATGGAATTACTGAGTCTACGAGTCGTGAGTTTCAAATTGGCTTAGTAAGTGGAACTGTAAACATTCATAAATATAACCATTTTGGTCATCCAATTAATGGAGAGAATGGTGTGGATGTAGAGTTCTATGCTGTAACATTCTATGGACTACCAGTGGGAAGCTATGATTTAGAGTTCCGTGGAAATGGATATGTGACTAAAAATATTTATGGTGTAAAATTAGATCAATATTCCAAAAGAGTGACTGTAAAGAATTTATATGGTGGATTTACAGTTGGAGATGTCAACAGTGATGAGAAAATTGATGAACAAGATTTAAACGATATGTCTCGTTTTATTTTAGAAAATAAAGAATATGACATCAATTATGATTTGAATCGGGATCAAATGGTAGATATTTCAGATTTAACGATGATTTCTCATGCTATCTATGGAGAAAAAAGTGAATTTCAAGTTCAAGATACTTCAGTGATTTTAAGAAATGATGATTTGATTTTAAGCAAAGATTCTACAAAAGTTGAAGGAAATATCACAGATTTAATTTCCGGAGTTGCTGGAGTACAAATACAACCTAGTAGTGGAGAAATTAGTAAAGAAAATCCGGCAGTGTTATCTTTAGAATTAAAAGAAGTTACAGAGATGCAAGAAATTCGTCTTGATGTTTCGGAAGAAAATACACCAGAAGAAATGGAAATTGTCATTCTTGATAAAAATGGTCAAGAACATGTTATCAATCATTCTTATACGTATTCTAAAGATATTCATTTTTTTACAGATAAAGCAACTGATAATCAAATTGTGATTGATTTAGGGGAACAAATCGCGGTGAAGAAAGTAAGTATTCGTATTACTAAATCTTCTAGTCATACCCTTGCAGATATTTCAAAAGTAGAATTTTTAAATAATGTTTATGAAGAAGTTCCAGATATGACTCCAGAAATTCCTAGAAATGTCAAAGTAAAAAGTGGAAGTGAACAAGCTGTTGTGACTTGGGATAATATGCCAAATGTAACAGGATATGAAGTCACATTAAATAAAGTTCTAAATGGAATTGATTCTTTCGTTGCAACATATACAACCATAGATACTTCGTTAGAACTTGTAGAACTTGATAATTATACTGAGTATAGTGTATCTGTTCAAGCAATGAATGGTTCTTGGAGAGGAACACCAAGTGATAAAGTTGCTTTTATTCCAACGCCAAATCGAATTCCACCAGCTGTTGAAAATGTAAGCTTGAAAGCTACAAGTTATGGATTTGATATTAGTTATAAGAAAATGGATGATACGCTTAGCTATAATATTTATTATCGTTTAGATACTGATACAGAATTTACGAAAATTTCTAATATCCTTACCAATTCTTATTCATTAAAAAATTTAGTTCAAGGTAAAAAATATGAAATTTATATTACTGGTACGAATGAGTTAGGAGAAGGACCAAAATCTCAAACCGTTGCGGGAACTGTAAAAGAAAGTACATTCCCAGACATGAATCAGTATCGTTTAATTAATCGTTCAAAAGGAATTGGGGAACTTACTGAACATATTAAAAATGTAGAATATAGCATTAATAGTGGGAATGCTTCCATGGAAGCTTTAGTAGACCATAACTTAGATACTTATTGGTATGCAAGTACTTGGGATACAGGTGGATATAACTTAGGACATGGAGGACCAAAGATTACTTTTGATAAAGAGTATACAATGAACTACTTAGATGTTTTACCATTTGATGAATCTTCTTCTATTTTCTATGCTAGAATATGGTATAAAGATCATGAAGGACATTTAGTAGAAACCAAAGTTCATGGACATCCACAAGGCATTACGGCTCCAAATGGGCAGAAATACTATCGAATTACTTTTGATAAAGTCACAACTGATTATTTAGAAGTGAACTTTGCTAATTATTCAGCAGGAGATTTAAATATTTCTCTTCGGGAAATGTATTTCTATGAATATGATTCCTTAGAAGATGATGTGGATGCTTTATTTAAAGATTCTTTACATGTTGATTTAGCTGATGGTGTGACAGAAAGTAAGATTGAAGAATTAAAAACAAGGGCAAATCAAGTAGATTCTCAAAATTATCCTCATCCAAATAAAGATGCGATTTTATTAGAACTTGATTATGCATTAGAATTATTTAAAGATGAGAAAAGTGCGAAAGAAACTGCTGCGAATGAAACAATAGATGTTGATACAAGCATTTTCTATAATAATGATACTCAACTTGGATTTGCTTATACTACAAGTGATTTACAACCTTTAGGGGTAGCTGCAAAAGCTGGAGATGAAATTATTGTTTATGTTGGTTCATCAGATAGTAATAGACTTCCATTCTTGGTTGTTACTCAATACTATGCAGAAGCTGGCAAATGGCAAAAGAGTTATAAACTTAACTCTGGAAGAAATGTGATTAAAATAGAAGGACTTACAGATTCTGTTTCAGCTCCACAAGGAGGAGCCCTTTATGTACAATTTCCTTATTCTAATGCTTCTAATGTAGAAGCGAAAGTAAGAGTTCGTGGAGGAACAAAAATTCCTATGTTAGATATCCATAAGGCAACTACGGAAGAAGAAAAAACAGAGAAGATTAAAACTTATGTAGAAGAACTTACTCAATATGTAACAAAGTTTAGAAGTGAAAATACAGAAAATGAAAGACTTGCTGTTCTTAACTCTACCGATATTGTAACTAAATATGGAATGTATTCGGTTGCTGCGACAGCTACTTATGATGCTTTAAAAATTAAATCAGAAAATATAGATGGACAAGTTTCGACTCTTCAAAATTCTTTAAAAGCTTTTGATGAAATGATGGAAATGTTCTATCGTCAAAAAGGACTTGTGAATGATTATTCTGATACGAAAAATCGTTATCCAACTTCAAGAATTAATATTCGTTATATGAGAATGTTTGATGGAGCATTTATGTATGCTGGGGGTGCTCATATTGGAATTGAATATGATTCGATTGCTGGGTTAATGCAAGGAACTCCAGCTCAAATGGTAGATGGCAAAATAGATACAAGTGGATATTTTGGTTGGGGTATTAGTCATGAAATTGGACACCAAATTAATCATAAAACCATAGCTGTTGCTGAGGTTACAAATAACGTTTATAGTTTACTTGCTCAAACAGCGGATGATATAGATGAATCAAGATTAGAAGCTCAATTTGATAATATTTATCAGAAAGTTACTTCTAATACAAAAGGAAAAGCTGCTAATGTGTTTACAACACTTGGTATGTACTGGCAATTACATCTTGCTTATGATGATAATAAAACATTTAATGATACAGATTCTATTTATTCTAGAATGAATACACTTCTTAGAACTAAAACTTATACAGGAACGAAAGATGATATCTTAATTCAAGTAGCAAGTGAGGCTGCAAATAAGAATTTAATTTCTTTCTTTGAAGCATGGGGACTTACACCAAGTGAAGAGACTAAGGCTTATGTAAATCAGTTTGAAGAAGAAACAAGAGAAATTCGTTATTTGAATGATGAGGCAAGAAGATATCGTATAAATGGTGGAGAAGGTATTTCTGGTAGTACTAAAGTTACTGCTCAAATCACTAATGCTGATAGTCAAAATAAGAGATTTACTTTAAGTTTTGAGATAAGTGGAGAAGAAAATAAAATTTTAGGATATGAAATTAAACGAAATGGTGTTGTGATTGGTTTTACAACAGAAAAAACATTTACAGATAATGTAGGAAGCTTAAATAATAGAGCATTACATTATGAAGTGACTGCTTATGATAAACTTTTAAATAAAACAAATACTTATTCTTTAGAGGAAGTAAAAGTAAGTCATGATGGAAGTATTTCTAAAGCAGGATTTGATATTTTATCTAACTATATTTATAGTGATGGTGAGAATGCCGAGTTATTTGATCCTGAAAATGAAAAGATGGATTATAAAGCTTTAAAAGTAAATCAATTAATTGATGGAAATAATGAAACTGTATTTGAAGGAAATACTTTAATTCCAGGAGATGAGTATAAAGGAAGTCCATATGTTATCATTGATATGAATAGTAATATGAGTATCGCAGGACTCAAGTATGTTTCTGGTGGAGAACATCCAATTAAAGATTATGAAATTTATGTAAGTCAAGATAGAGAAGATTGGACTACTTTAGCGAAAACGGGAGAGTTTACTGAAGGAGAAAATATTGTGTACTTTGATAAAGAAGGAACAACAGGTGGAAATCAATTATGGACTTATCATGATATTGGATATGTGAAAATTGTAAGTACTAGTGATACATCAGGTATCAGTGGTGCTGAGATAGATATCATTGCGCCTCCAGGAGATAATATTGAACTTAGTGAAGTTTCTAAATTAACAGAAGATTATCATTACGATAAAAATAACTCTGAAGCTGTTATTCCAGCAGGAAGTGTGTTATTTAGAGGAAGTTATCGCGGGAATCCAGCCTTTAACGTCGGACTTATCGCGGATGCGGATGTCAATTTAGAAAATGGTGATTACAGTACTGGTGTTTATGATGGTGACTTCTTTGCATTTGCTACTCTTAATAGTGAGGGTAATGTCTATGAAATTGCTGATGGAACATGGATATTCGCAATGACTCCTGAAGAGTATGAAAAAGTGGTTGGTAAAGATGTAAGAGCAGTGTTATTTAGAGTGAATGATGCTAAAACTCACGAAGGAGAAAGAGTGACTTCTACTTCAATGAAAACCCATTTACCAAGTTATAATGAATTAAAGGATTCTGTGATAGAGGGAGGAAATTAGAAATGAAAAAATGTATTTTTGCTCTTCTTTCCTTCTTCTTCCTTGCTCCACTTGTTTTTGCTGAAACTTTAGTGGAACAAGAAGTTTCTAATGGAAAAGTAAGTCTTGGAATTAAAACAGACCAAGGATATATGGATGCTTTTGAAGCAGAAATTAAAGTTTCTGACAATGTTACCATAAAGAATTTTACTTGGGATAACTTTTTAAGTACAATGGCTGTGAAAGAAAGTAGTATTTCAGGTGATAAGAAAACCATTCATTTTGTAGTGAGTGCTAAAGCCTCTAATATTTTGCTAGCTTCTAAAACAATCACTTTAGGAGTTTTAGAAGTAACATCAAATCAAGATGTTGATTATAGTTTCAACTTATCTAAGTTTTCTTTTACCGACTTGGAAAAGAATAGAAAAGATGCGACTAGACTTATTCAAAGTGAAAAACAATATCATTTCGTTGCATCAAAACAAGAAGAGAATGAACCTAGTACACCATCTGAATCTGAACCAAGTACTCCGGGTACTCAAAATCCAGAAGAACAACCAAGTAACCCAAGTGGAAGTGAGAGCGAAAGTTCTTCTCAAAATCCAAGTGGGAGTACTTCATCAAGTTCTAATGGAAGTGGAAATGATGTAGAACAAGATAATACAAGTTCTACTGAAGAGAAACCAAATGACAGTGAAGAAGATAAACAAGAAGAAAAACCTAATTCTTCTGATACCAATAAAGAAGACAAGAATGATAAAGATAATAATCAAAAAGAAAATAATAAAGAAATTGCAGAAGAAGAAAAGAATAAAAATCAATCTGTACTTCTATATATTACACTTGGTGGCATTGTTCTTTGTCTTGTGATATTGCTCATTATATTTTTGGTAAGAAAAAAATAGAGTTTTGAAAGGAAGAATTACAACTCTTCTTTTTTATATGTCTTTTTATATCTTAATTGCGTACCAAAGTAAAAGGAAACTTGGGTAAAAAACTGAGTATATGAAAATTTCATTGACTCTTAGAATTAAGAACTGTAAAAAAAATAATTAAGAGTACTTGAAAAATGGTTTATTTTTATGTAAAATGTAAATATAGATAGAAAAAGTAGGAGGCTTTGAAGATGAAGTTAGTTAAAGTTTTTAAAAACACCGCTTGGGGGGGGGGTATCATAGGCAATTAAAGAAATATGTTTTTTTGGGAATGGGAGTTTTAATCTTCTTGTTAAGTATCATAGGAGTGACATATGCCTTTTGGATTTTAAATTTAAAACAAACGGGTGAAGATAAACTATCGTCAAGTTGTTTTGAAGTGAGTTTAATCAATGAAGGAACAGCTATTCATTTAGAGAAAGCATTTCCTATATTAGACAGTGATGGAGAAGAATTAGAACCATATACATTTACCATTAAAAATGTATGTAATACCTATGCAGGATATCAAATTAACTTAGAATCATTGGGAAAGTCAAATACAGAAAACAGATTAAAATCAGATTATTTAAAAGTAAAAATAAATGAAGAAAAGACTGAGGGAATCATAGGTAAATTGGGAAGCAATGAGAATGTGAAAACAACTTTAAGTGATGCTTATGAATCTCATAAATTAATGACAGGATTTTTAGAGCCTGAAGAATCAAAAAATTTTGAATTCAGATTATGGTTAGATGGAGATTTAACCATGGAAAATACAGATGCGATGAATAAAACCTACGCAAGTAAAATTACAGTCACAGCAAGTTATTTAGCCGAAGAAAACGTACCACCAACCGTAGATTTAGAGTTAGCGTTATGTGGAAATACTATAACAGCAACAGGAAGTGGAACAGCAAATGCAGGAAAACAAATTACCAAATATGAATTTAAATTAGATGGTGCAGAAGGATGGGAAGACAATAGTGGAAACAATACAAAAACATTTACAGTAGAAGCCTCTGAAAAACATACTGTAGGTATGAAAGTGACAGATAGTAATGGAATCACAAGTGAAGTTACTAAAGAAATACAACAAGAAACAGTCAATATTTATGGAAAAGCTATTCCTGTTACTTCATGTGGAGATGGCTTATATGAGGTAGAACATACTGACGAAACCTTTGAAGAAGAAGGATGGAAACAAACTGAATGGCGTTATGCTGGACCAGATCCAAATAACTATGTATGGTTTAATTGTGGACCAGGTGCAAGTTCAGGAGATACATGTGAAAAATGGAGGATTATAGGACTTGTAAATGTAAAAACATCAGATGGAGAAATAGACCAAAGATTAAAAATCATAAGAGCAAATAGCTTAGGAGATTACAGTTGGGATTATAAAACAAACGGAAAAGGAAGTTCAACAAGTAGTTCTGGAAGTAATGATTGGACAGATAGTCAATTAATGGAAATGTTAAACGATGGATATTATAACTCTTCTTCTGATGTATCTTGCTATAAAGGAAGCAGTTCTTCTACCACATGTGATTTTACAAGTACTGGATTAAAAGAATCAGCAAGAGATATGATAGATAAAGAAATTATATGGAATCTTGGGGGAAGTAGTAGTTATGACGATGTAACAGTAAGTCAGTTTTATGAAAGCGAAAGAGGAACCTCTGTTTATTCTAGTGGTTTACCTTTTGCAGGAGAAACAGAATGGAAAGTAAGTAATACAGGAAGGGCATCTGAAGAAACTACAAATGAAAAACATTCTGACGAAAGTTTATTCCGAAGTATAGCACTTCCTTATCCAAGTGATTATGGATATGCGACAAGTGGTGGTTCAAAAGGAAGAGCAGCATGCCTAGCCAAAGAAATATATAATTGGTATAATAATGATTATGCAACAGAATGTGGAGGAAATGATTGGTTAAAACCAGATAGTGGGTATATGTGGACATTATCGCCGTTTTCGTCTGCCTCTTACTCTAACTATGTGTTCAGTGTGTCTTCGGACGGGTTTGTCTACGACGGCAATGCTAACGGCTCCAGCGGTGTGTTGCCTGCCCTTTATCTGTCATCGAAAGTGAGCATCACAGACGGTACGGGTTCTTCAAGTTCACCATTTGTCTTATCGGCGGGGTAGTCGTGAGCCGTTGGACGGGCGGATGTTCGTCCCGGCTCCCCCAGTGAGTTATCAACAAGCTCATGATGAATGATTATTCAAGGGGGTTAAAATTAAAAATTAAATATGGTTACAACACTTATGTGTTTGTAATAGATGGGTAAATATCTAGTAAATCGCCGAATTCGTCTAACTCTAACAATGTGTTCAATGTGAATTCGGACGGGTATGTCAACAACAACAATGCTAACAACTCCAACGGTGTGTTGCCTGCCCTTCTGTAGCCCCTTATAAGACGTGGATTTTATGGTTAAGGCTATAATTTGAGAGGGATAAGGGACATTATTTATCCAGGGCATAGCCCAAATTCATTATGCAGATGGAAGTTTATACGTAAATTTCCTAATCACTGCATACTTAAAATGATAGCAGCAGATTTATTATAATGATAGCAGCATTTAATTTTTACAATTCTGTATGAAAGGAGAGTGTTCTAGTTATAAAATAAAAAAAGAAAAAAATGATAGCAGTAAATTATAAGGAGTAAATAGAAAGAATGAAAAAAATTTTAACAATTCGTAAGATTGCATTGTTTTATAATGCTTACGATGATGATGCTCAAATATTAAGTTACTTGCTAGGTTATAAAATAATAAAGGGAAGGGTTGGTTTTCCAGAGAATGCAGTGCATAAAGTGATGAATACTTTAGATAGTCATAAAATTAATTATAAAATAATAGGAGACCAAGAAGAAATAAAAGATTTTAAGAATTTAAATCAATACTCAAAAATTTTAGCTAAATCTAGAGATAAAATAGAAATAGAAGATAAAGTTGAAAAAATGATTCAAAAAATAAATACTTTAGATTCTGAATCTCTTTGTGAAATATTAGATAGAATGGAACATATGATTCATGAATACGAATGAATTTAGAATTATCATAAATATGAAAAAACTTATTTATTCTTTAGATCATGTGTTAATTTCATTTCCAAATAAAGAAAAAATATTAAAAGATAAGATTAGAGATACTAGTTTTGAAGTATTAGAACTGATGAAACTGGCAAATATTAAAAAAGAAAAAGTGGATTTACAAGAAAATATTATTAGTAAAATTAGTATGATTGATTTTTATTTAGAGTTTTCTTTTCAAAAGAAATATATTAGCGAACGGCAATGTAAAAACTTATGCGAAGAATTATCTAAAATTACTAAGATGATGTATGGATGGATTAAAAATGGAGCCTAGTGTATTAAAAAAATTATATCAATTATATGAAAAAGAAATTAGTAAGAATGTAAGAAATAAACAGAAATTATTAAGATTCGAAAGACATAAGATGGAAAATTTAGTACAAATTGAAAAAGATATTTTTAATGAAGATTATAAGATGAAACCTTATCATATTTTTTTGATTTTTGAACCTAAGTGTCGAGTTATTATGTCGATGGGAATTTATGATAAGATTATTAATCATTATATTACAAGATATGTTTTAATTCCTAAGTTAGAATGTTTTTTGGATATTAGAAATATTGCAACAAGAGTAGGAATGGGTACTGATTATGGAATTCGATTAGTAAAAAAATATATAGAGAAAATGAAAAAGTTTGAGAATTTTTATATATTAAAATTAGATATTCAAAAATATTTTTATAATATTGATCATCAAAAATTAAAATCTATGATAGTGAAACATTTAAACAACAAAGAATATAAAGTGATGTGTTCTATTATTGATAGCACGAATGCTTCGTATATTAATGACACGATCAAACATTTGGGGAAAGGGCGAAGTTTACCTATTTATGAATTTGGAAAAGGATTACCTATTGGAAATTTAACGAGTCAATTTTTGTCTGTTTATTATTTAAATGAACTGGATCATTTTATTGTTCATGATTTACATTTAAAGTATTATGTAAGATATATGGATGATTTTATTGTGATACATGAAGATAGAAATTATTTAAAACATTGTTTAGATACCATTACTGAAAAATTAGAGAATGAATTTTTCTTAAAAATAAATCAAAAGAAAACTTGTATTACAAATGCTAAAGATGGATTTGTTTTTTTAGGATATCGTTTTTTTCTAAAAGGGAAAAGAACAATATGTATTTTGAGAAATGAAACGTATCAAAAGTTAAAGAAAAATGTAAAGAAAAAAAATTCCTATTTTAAAAAGGGATGGATTACTTTTGAACAATATTTTTCATCGATCAATAATTATCTTTATGCTTATAAGTATGGAAGTCAAAAAAAGATTCAAAATTATATAGACACAAATATGTAGGAGTTATTGATGAGTAAAGTAACGCGTTACAAAATGTTAAAAAGAAAGTATTCTGAATATTGTATTTTATTTGTAGATAATAAGACAGGAAATTTTTCTTCTTGTGGTATGGATGCAAAAATAATTGAATTATCTAAATATGAGTTAGAAACTTTTTTAGTTAGAAGAAAAATTTCCTATATTATTATTGATAACTTGGTTATTGTTAAGAAAGTGGATTTTATAGATAATCATTATTCTGATTTCTTTTTTTCTTTGGCTTTACAAGTTGTGATGAAAAGATTAAAGTAAGAAAGAATTATTACATATTTACTGAAATTTTACACTTTAAATAGTGTAAATAATGTGTTAACTAAAAATTAAAAAATAAGTAAAAATGTAAATAGAATGTAAAATTTCTAATTTTTTTAAAAAAATTTTCATGAAAAAAAGGAAATTGAACATTTTTTTTGTATATATACATAGAAGGATATTTTTGATTCTTTTAAAAATGTACTTCTTAGAAAGGAGAAAATCCTCATGGAAACAAAAGCAATATCTTTCGTACCACTTACCAATGATATTCTTTTTAAAGAAATGTTTGGAAGAGCTAAACATGCTTTTGTCCTAGAATTTTTCTTGGAACTTTTTCTTCATTTAAAAATTGGTACTTTAAAAGGAAAACTAAAATTTCAAATGGAGTGTACTTTGGAAAAAAGTAAATTCAAAGATAAGAACAGCAGGGGAGATAATTTGATTGTCATGGATGATAAAATCATAGACCTCGAAATGTTCTCTAACTTCGATTATGAAGATCTATGCAAGGTACTCTTTTATACTTCTAGAGTATATGGAACATCTTTAGATAGTGGAGCATTCTATCAAGATGCAAAGCCACTTATTAGTATCAATATTATCGACCATGTAGCAAGTAACAAGTTGTTATTTGAAGACTTTGAAAGTAAGTATGGATTTTGTTATCAAACACATCAGTTAAGTGATAAAATCACAATTGTATTCATAAGACTTGATATTTTAAGAAATATCCCTTATAATGAAGATGAAAGTGATTTTATAACATTTATGAGATTTATTGGAGCAAAGTCTTTAGAAGAACGAGAAAAATATGCGAAGAAAGGTGGAGAAATTCTTATGAGTGCAAATCGGTTAATTGAAAAATTCATGAATGATGAGGAAGCCAATGAGATGTTTAGTATGGAAAACAAGATTAAAGAGACAGGAATGAGTATTGGACGCGCTGAGGGACGAACTGAAGGACGCGCTGAGGGTCGTGTAGAAGGACGAATTCAAGGACGTGCTGAAGGTTCAGCAGACGAAAAAAATTCTATTGCTCAAAAAATGTTAAAAAGAAATTGTGATTACTCATTTATTTCTGAAATGACAGGTCTTAGTACGCCCGAAATTGAAACTCTTCAACAGAAGTTAATCACAACTTAATTCGACAGAGGTTGAAAAATTCTTATGAGTGCAAATCGGTTAATTGAAAAATTCATGAATGATGAAGAAGCCAATGAGATGTTTAGCATGGAAAACAAGATTAAAGAGACAGGAATGAGTATTGGACGTGCTGAGGGACGAACTGAAGGTCGGATTGAAGGACGTGCTGAAGGCTCAGCAAATGAAAAGAATTCTATTGTTCAAAAAATGTTAAAGAGAAATTGTGATTACTCATTTATTTCAGAGATGACTGGTCTTAGTACACCAGAAATTGAAACACTTCAACAGAAGTTAATCACAACTTAGTTCTATAGTTAAGAACGAATTACTGACTTGTCTTCGGACAAGTTTTAAATTTAGTTTTAAATTTGTTTCTTTTTCTCCCTTTTTATAATTTACATTTGGGTGATTTTCTGTTATTATTATAGGTATAAGGGAAAGAATAAAAGAGAGGTTGATCTTTTATGCAAAAAGATATTATTCAAAAAATAGAATTATTAGTAGAAATGACAGATACCAATAATCATTATGAATCTTTAAAAGAAGAATTAGATGTATTGGAAAAAGAAATTGAAGCTCAAAAGAGTAAGATTTCTAGATTAAAAAAATCAATGTCAGATAGTAAATATATGAATGCTAGTGATCGGATTATTGATGAAAATATTAAGATTGGTTTAGAAAATAAAATTGAATCTTATGAAAAAGATTTAAGTGATGTCTTAGCAGAGATTGAGAGTGTTTCTCAAGAAGAAGAAGATTTCCATCAAATGGTTTTAGATTTAGAAAATGAAATAAATACATCAAAACATTTCTTAGAATCATTAGAACTTAAGATTAAAACGATTGGTAGTAAAGATAAATCTGTCTATTCTTTCTATGAAGATTTGATTGATACAACAACAAAAGAGATTAAATCCAATGATACAAGATTACAAGTGAAGACAAAAGCTTATGAACAAGTAAAAAAACGTTTGGAAAGTTATGGACAAAAAAGATTTGAATTAGAAGAAAAGATTACTAAAAATAAAGCTAAATTAGAAGATACCATTGCTATGCTTGAAGATAGTGAATCTTATGTTGATACAAAAGCAAAAGATAGAGATACAAAGACTCTAGAAGATTATGAAGCTGAATTAGAACATGATGAGAAGAGAAGATTAGAAATTATTACAGACCCTGCTTATATAGGACATGAAGCCATTGCATTATTAATGGAAGAAGATAGTACGGGATGCTTAGATAAAGTAAAAGAATTAGTCACTCTTGTTTTAGCAAAACCTTATATGGATTTCCGTTATGAAGAATTAGATGAGATATTAGAGAATGCCATTCAAAAAAGAGATGAATTTGCAAATGCCATTGATGGAAAAAAATATGATGGTAATGATAATAAAGTGGTAACTGATAGAATTGAATATCTTTATGAATTAGTAGAATCTAGAAAAAATGAAAAAGAAGCTTTAGAGAAAAAGATTCGAGAAATGGATGTTAGTGAAGTTCAAAAACTCATGAGTAAGATTAGTGATGCCAAAATTTTAAGAGATACTTTAAAAGTAGACATTGAAGAATATAAAAAAGTGATGGAAGAAAATAGTGAATATAAGACTCCTAAGAAAAAAGCAAGTTTAAATGCAGCTTTCCATCGTAAATGTGATGAGTTAGATCAAGTAAATGAAATCATCGCTTCTTATGAACAAGATTTAGAAAATTTGGTTGAGAAATCTAAAGAGCTTGAAAGTGTAACATTGGATCACATTACAAAAGATATCAAAGAAAGAGAAAATGAAATTAAAAAATATGAAAAATTAAAATATATGGAGACAAGTGCCAATGATATCTTAGCAATGGAAAAAGATAAGAGTGAATTAAAGAAATTATCTGATGAAGTTGGACTTATTGAACATCGTAAGAAATATATGAAAACTCCTAATGAGATTTATGATGAAATTCAAATTGCTATTACAGCTGAGGAAGAACCTATTCCTCAAGTGAAAGAAGATGCAGTGAACTTAAATGATTATCGAATTGAAGCATTGGAAGAGGAAGAACCAATAGAAGAAACAAAAGAAGAAAAGATTCCAGTCATTGAAGATGTTCCTACCATAGAAGAACCTGTTATAGAAGATCCTAAAGAAGAAACTACAGAAAAAGTAGAAGAAAATACTCAAATTGAAGAAAAAACCCCAGATAATGAAGATGCTCCTATTAGTTTAGATGATTATGTTTTCCCTCCAAGAGTGAGTGCACCAGCAGAAGATGCTGAAGTAAGATATGCAACACCTAGTTTAATGAAAGTTATAAGTGTTGAACCAATAAATGAAGAACAAGAGGACAATATCCCAGAGCCAGTGAAAACTGAACCAATAAAACCTGATGATTTTATGGTGAATGATGAATTCGAAGATACGGATTATATTAGTTTTAATGAATTATTGGAGGAGGGTATGAAGGATGGAAATTAAAGTCAATACCATTATTACTCTTGAAAATGGAGAAAAATATGTTGTTCTAAATGAGACAATGTATCAAAACAATAAATATTATTTAGTGATGGGAATGGATGAAAATAAAGAAGTGATCCAATCGAAAGTTGCTATTTTTGAACAAGTGAAAATTAATGAAGAAGTGTATGTTGAAAAGGTAAATGATTCCAAACTTATAATTGAACTTACAAATTTATTAAAGAGTCAAATTGAGTAAAATTCATTTACTTTTTTTATGCTTTTTGATACAATTAAAGTGTTATGGAGGTAATGAAAAATGGAATTAAAAGGTAGTAAGACAGAAGCTAATTTAATGGCTGCTTTTGCTGGAGAAAGTCAAGCAAGAAATAAATATACTTACTATGCAAGTAAAGCAAAAAAGGAAGGATATGAACAAATTGCAGCAATCTTTGAAGAAACTGCAAATAATGAAAAAGAACATGCAAAATTATGGTTTAAACAATTACATGATGGGGATGTTCCTGATACATTAACCAATTTAAAAGATGCAGCAAGTGGAGAAAATTATGAATGGACAGATATGTATAAGAACTTTGCTGAAGTTGCAAAAGAAGAAGGATTTAATGAAATTGCTTATCTTTTTGAAAGCGTAGGCGAGATTGAAAAACATCATGAAGAAAGATTCTTAAAACTTGTGGATAATATTGATAACAATTTAGTTTTCCAAAGAGGAGAAGAAAAAGTTTGGATTTGTCGTAATTGTGGACATATCTATGTTGGAGAAAAAGCTCCTCAAGTTTGTCCTGTTTGTAAACATCCTCAAGCTTATATGGAAATTAAAGCAGAAAATTATTAAGACAAAAAATGGATTAGGATTAGAAATAGTCCTTTTTGTATGGAAAAATTACAAAAAGTTTGTTATACTATAAGAGAATAGAGGGTATGGTTATGGATAAGAAAAAATTATGGATTTTGGTTGGTAGTGGAATTCTTGTTGTTTTAGTGGTTATATTAGTTGTTGTCTTTGTTTTCCTAAAAAAAGATCAAACTGTTGATATTCCAGATGAACCGATAGGGGATGAGCATGTGATTCAACCTGTGGAACCAGATCAAGCTATTCATATGTATGAAGAAACTACAAAAACTTGTGATGGTGTTCTTGTTTGGGATTTACAAGTAGGAGATACAGTTCCTGTAGATAATATGAATGCTGTAAGTGGGGCTTGTCAAAAAGATAATTATTATTCTAAAATGATTGGGTATACTTATGATTTGGAAAATAATGTTATTGTGCATGTGAATGTTTTAAATAATGAAGATGGTAAACTTTATAAGTTAGATCATACCTTTGTGGCTGATTACTCTGAAGAGACTTTGGATGATTCTTTAAATTTTGGAACTACTTATGAATATGTATATCAAAAAGATGGAGAAAATTATAAGCTTATTCGTGTTCAACTAATGACTCCAGTTCCAGAAGAAAATGAAGAATAAATGCAAGACTTTATAGTCTTTTTTTCTTGGCTATTTTCATGTATAATAATCTTAAGAGGGTGAATTCAAGATGAGATTAGAATTAAATCTTACAAATATACTTCTGATGATTTTTTCCACATTTGTTTTTAGTGTAATATTAGTACCTGTTTTTAAAAAAATTGCTTTTCATATTGGAGCAATTGATTATCCGAATGCGAGAAGACTAAATAAAGTTCCGATGCCTACGATTGGTGGTATTGCTGTTTTCTTTTCGTTCTTATTAGGATATATGATTTTTGGACGGGGTACTACAGAAATGATATCAATTCTAATTTCCAGTTTTGTGATTTTGTTTGTAGGAATGATTGATGATATTAAACCAATCAGTGCAAAGTATCAGTTTATTGGACAGACGATTGCAATATTCATTATTATGTTTTATGGAAAAATAGTGGTAGATGAATTTACTGTTTTAGGAATTCATTTGGTATTTCCAATGCCTTTTAATTATATATTTACTTGGGCTTTTATGCTTGGTATTATTAATGCCATTGATTTATCGGATGGAATGGATGGACTTTCGAGTGGAATTTCTATTATCTTTTTCCTTACTGTTTTAGTACTTGCTATGCTTCTTCATCTTGCTGGAAATATTGATACAACCATTGCTATTTTGATGATTGGGGCTTTGCTTGGCTTTTTGGTTTATAATTTTCCACCTGCTAAACTTTATATTGGTGACTCTGGAAGTAATTTTATGGGACTTATGGTTGCCGTCACGGCTTTATATGGATATAAAGTAGCCACATTTACTTCTCTTTTAATTCCTCTTGCTATCCTTGCTACACCAATTTTTGATGTTTTGTTTTCGATTTTAAGAAGAGGTTTACAAAAGAAAAATCCATTTACAACACCTGATAAAGAACATTTACATCATCAACTTTTAAAAATGAAGTTTTCGACAAAGGCTTCTTTGGCTGTCATTTATACGATGAACTTAGGATTTTCCTTCGCGACGATTTTGTACTCTTTAGGGTATCTTCGTTATTCTTTCATTTTGTATATTGCGTTGATGGTTGTCTTTTTATTCCTTGTTTTACAAACGGATATTTTATTTCCACATCGACATATGAAAGAACCAAAGAAGTAGGAGGGCTTATGAAAACAGGGATTGTCATTTTAAATTATAATGATGCCGAGAATACAATCAAAATGATGGAACAAATTAAAGAATATGCTTGCTTAGACAAAATTGTGATTGTGGATAACCATAGTGAAGATGATTCAGTAGAGAGATTGAAACCTTTTGAAAACGAAAAAATTGTTTTGTTGGAAGCAAATGAAAATAAGGGATATGCAAATGGAAATAATTTAGGACTGAAGTACTTAGAAGATTATGATTATGTTTTTATTTCTAATCCGGATATTGTTGTGGATGAAAGTGTCATGGAAAAACTTCTTTTTGATATGAAAAAAAATCCAAAATTGTCTTTTTTAGGACCTAAGATTTTAGAAAATGGTACGATTTCTCGGGGCTGGAAGTTACCTACTTATGGAGTAGAAGTGTTATCTACAATCAATTATGTTCATCGATTTGCCAAAAAAATACAGAAGTATCCTCAAGAATATTATCAGGAAAAATTAACACCAGTAGAAGTTGTATCAGGTTGTTTCTTTTTAGCAAGAATGAAAGATTTTAAGAAAATTCCCTATTTTGATCCGCATACATTTTTATATTATGAAGAAAATATTATTGGAAAGAAAGCCAAAGAAAAAGACTTGCTTACAATGGTCGATACGAGTGTGAGTGTTGTTCATGAGTATTCCCAAAGTGTGGATAAGTCTTTCAAGAAAATCGCTAGATATAAAATTTTGAAACAAAGTATGTTTTATTATGAGGAAACTTACAATCATATAGGATTTTTAAAAAAATGCTTTTTAAAGTTTGTGTATGGATGTAGTTTAGTTGTTTCCTATCTTACTTTTTGGATATAAAGAAACTTAAGATGAGTAGTAGTAAGTTACAAAATATTTTTGCAAAGAAATTAGATACTGAAAGAAAAGTAATCAATAGATAAGTGAATAGTAAGTCAAAACTTAAGTAGATACATTTCCAAAGGTAATACTTTTTTGGAGGTTTGATATTAGCAAAGAAGTGAAAAATTTTTTCTATCACAAATGAGCATAAGTAGGCAAGTAAGACACTTAGAAGAAGATTTTGAGTTTGGTAGAATGCAAGGAATAAGAAAACATTGATAAGTGTTTCTAAAATTCCTATTTGTCCTCTTTCAATTTTGCTTATATATTTATTTAGATAGCTTGTATGGTTTGTTTCTTCGATGTAGTTATCTAAAGAATCTATAAAATGTTTGGTATTTGATTTAAATGGTTTTGGTTTAAATGTTTTACTTTGTTCTAAAGCATTACTTAAGTCTTTCACATCCTCAATGGCTATGATATAGGAAAGACTTGCAAATTCTTTTAATATTTGAAGTTGATGATCGTTTGTGTGTTCTTTGTATTCCTTTTTTCTTGGGACAGCAATAATCTTTTTATTTTGTTTGATTCCTTCTAAAATCGAACCGACTCCACCATGAGTGATGAGTAAGTCGCAGTCTTTCACTAATTTTTTAAATTCTTCGGTACTTACTAAATCAAGCATTTTCATATATTTAGAAGAATATTTGGTGTAGCCTCGTTGCACAATGACTTCTTCTTTGATGTTGCCATTTTTTATTTCTTTTTCAATTTGTTTTAATAATCTTGGGAACTCTTTATCTTGCGTTCCTAATGTAACAAATATCATTAATAAATCCACCCTTCATAAATTCCATTTGGATAGAGTTCTTTCATTGATTCCCACTGAATGATGAAACGATTCGCGATTGGATAAATGAGTCTTCCTGTAATGGTTTTGGTGGTGAGATTGGCAAGTGTTTCAATATAGATGATGTGGCTTCCAAAAATCTTACCAATATAACACATTGGTCCTGCTGTATGAACACCAGTTGTAATGATGTAATCAGGTCTAATCCTTAAATAAAGAAAAAGACTTTTGAAACAGTTATACAGAAATTTAAAAGGATAGGTGAGTTTATGGTCTTTGGTGCCATAGACTAAATAAGACACTTTGTTTTTGTATTTGTCTTTTAGATAAAGATTTGATTTGGTTTTTTCAGTAATGAGAGAAAAATTATAATGAGAAAACATCGGCTCTAGCTGCATTAATTCAGATAAATGCCCTCCTGTGGATGCAATAAACAAAACTTTTTTCATTTCCTTATTCTCCTTTCAATAATTCAAACCATTCTTTTTGTATTTTGTCTTTTGTATATTTGGATGCAGTATTTTGGCAGTTCTTTATCATTTGCTTTCTGTTTTTTTCATCCATTAAAAATTTGATTTTTTGAATGTATTCCTCTTGATTTCTTTCACTCACTAAAAAGCCGTTTTTGCTATTTTCGATGATTTCACGAGACCCTTCGGCAGAAGAAAAGGCAATGCAAGGGATTCCATAACTCATGGCTTCTAATAAAACGATGCCAAAGCTTTCGGTGTAAGATGTCATTAAGTAGATGGAACTTTTCGATAATAAATTATTTATGTATTCTTTGTTTTTGAAACCATGAAGAGTAATTTGATTTTCTAGATTTTTGTCTTTGATTTTATCTTCTAGTATTTCTCGTTCAGGACCATCACCTATGATATGAAGATGCCAATCTGGGTATTCTTTTGCAATTTTAGAATAAATATCAATTAAATCTGGATAACCTTTTTCTTTAGATAAACGTCCGACTGTTATCATATTTTTTTGAGTTAAGGATGATGGTGTTTTGGGTATGCAATCAATGATATTTGGAATGCAAACACATTTTGGTTTGACAAATGGTTCATAAAGATTGAGAATACCTTTGGATACGAGAACAAAGACATCTATGTTTTGGACACTTTTGATGACTTTGTTAAAATATTTCTTATTTCCATGAGGATGATTATGTTCCCAAGCAATTTTCATCGTATCATGACCATATTTTCCAAGTAAAGTGTTTAGAAAGTCTCTTGTTGAAATGATGTAATCTTGGTTTGTTTCTTTTAAATAGTTTTTGATGACTTTTTTTCTTTTGGAATACATCGTGATTCCATTCCAACCATCTTTTAGAAAAGTCAAAAATTTTCCATGTTTGAAATAGTCTTGATAAAGAGATTTCAACAGTTTTATAAAATGAAAGTGTAGAAATAATAGTTTGTATTTTTCTACTTTTTTTGGTAAATCACTTTCAATGAAGTAATTGACTTTAACGTTTGGACTTATTTCAAATGCTTCTTTGGAAGCTAGTTTATAAATACAAGCAATTTCTACTTCGTAAGATTTAGAGAGAATGTTTGCAAGTTCAACAATGGATTTTTCAATTCCACCATAACTTAAATGTAATGATAATATTGCTACTTTTTTCATAGCATCACCTGAATAAATTATACATAAGAATTATTTTTTTTGCAATGAATGTTAAATTTGAGTTTAGGTTTTTTATGATTCCCTTTTAGATAAAAACTATCCATTTATATCATATGATGAATTTTGTAACAGAATTTGGGTTTGTTCACATAAATAAAAAGTTCATATAATCCACATTATGTGAACGTTCACATAATGTGGAGGTGAACACATCCTTTGATGAAGCTACCAGAGTTCGTAATCTTTGTTTCTTTAATTCTTATTATTCTGAAAAAGTAAAAAGAGGAAAGAAATATGATACTAAGAGCGAGTTCGTACATCTGGATTTCAATTTTATTAGAAAAGCAAAAGGAAATCCAAGGAAAGTTTATCAAATCTTAAATACCGAAACATCAAAACCATATGTCAAAAACTATAAAATTATAACCATCAATCTTGCAACAATCAAAAAAGAGTGGTATCATAAGAACATACAAGGAAAGAAAGAGAATATTCATTTAGTGATGTTAAGTGCAGATGATAAAGAACTAATGGAACTATCTAAACAAGATGAACTAGTAAAGGAGTTTGATGAGAAAATGTTTGTATTAAATAGTGATGGAACATTTACAAGAACAATATCTGAAGAAAGAGATCAAGAGTTACTCATGAATGCAAGACTAGAGATAGCTGAAGAAAAAGGAAAGAAGAAAGAAAAACTTGAGATAGCGAAGGCTATGTTAGAAGAAACTCCAGAACTTGGAATAGACAAAATTTCTAAAGTAACAGGTATAACAAAAGGAAAAGTTAGGCAGTTACAAAAGAAGTTAAATCAACACTAACATAACTGTATAAATTTCAAATCGCAGGTCTTGCAAATTTAAATGAAGAGTGGTATTATAAAAAACGTACAAGGAAACAAGAGGAATATTAAGAGCTTGTTGAACCTAGTCCATAAGTGAAATCAATGAGTAAATGAATTTCTTCGTAATTACTACATTTTCTTGTATCTTTGTTAATAGTCTGACATTTTTATCCATATCCAAAACTAAATTGGCAGTTTTGCCTCTTTCATAGACATACCTTTTTATGAGTTCTAGATAACGGATTTGAATGTCTTTTTTTTGTTCATTTTTAGTAGCATTTTTCACGATTTTATGTTATTCTTTAATTGACTTTTTTATTTAAAAACACAATTTTATTTTTACTGGATGTGAACTCGATTTGAAATCGGGTTTTTCTGCGTGTCCAAAGAAGTGGAGGGATTTAAGATGGATAGCAAAGAACTACAACTTGAAAAAGAACATTTAAAGACGACTTGTAAACTTTTAGATGAAAGAATCGCCTCTTTAGGAGAGCATATTTTTGAATCGAAAGAGAAAGCTCAAGAATTTTCACGGTATGTATGGGAAAATAAGGGGGATATGGATGTTCAAGAATTAAACAGTGTACGAACTTCTAGTGAGATGGAAGCAAAAAGAATGTTTGATGAAAGAAATTATTTTAAGAAATTAATGAAAATTCAAAATTCTCCTTATTTTGCTTCAATTCAGTTTCAAGAAAATGGTGCTTCAGAACAAAATATTTATATTGGAATGACGTATCTTAAAAAAGATGAACTTACAAACATTATTTATGATTGGCGAGCACCGATTTCTAGTTTGTTTTATGATTATGAAGTTGGAGATGCGAAGTATGTGGCTCCGGAAGGCGTCATTCATGGAAACTTAAAAAGAAAAAGACAATATAAGATTGAAGACAAAAAGTTAGTTCGCGTTTTTGATAACTCTTTAAATATTAATGATGAAATGTTACAAGAAGTGTTAGCTGAAAACTCAAATGAAAAAATGAAGAATATTGTGAATACGATTCAACAAGAACAGAATCAAGTCATTCGGAATGTCAAAGATAAAAACTTAATTGTGCAAGGAATTGCTGGTAGTGGAAAAACAAGTGTTGCCTTACATCGAATTGCTTTTTTACTTTATAAAATACCGAATCTTACAAGTGAAAAGATTTTGATTTTCTCGCCAAACCAAATATTCACAGAATATATTTCTAATGTTTTGCCTGAACTTGGAGAAGAAAATACCGTACAGACCACGTTTCATGATTATTTAAAAAAGCTTATTACTGAATATAAATCGGTAGAAACATTTATTCATTTCTTATCTCGTTATTACCAAGAAGGGAATGTAAATCAAGAACTAGTGAGATATAAACAAAGTAAAGAAATTATTCATGATATGGAAGAATATGTAAAACATTTAGAGAACAGTATGTCTTTTAAAACAGGCTTTGTGGAAAATCATGTTTATGAATATCATCCTCAAGAGCTCAATCAATTATTTCATGAGAAATATCAAAATTTTCCTTTCTTTGAAAGAATTGAAGAAATGGCTTTAAAATTTAGTGAGATGAATTACCGTGGAAAAAGCGGGAAGAAGAATACTTATCGAAAATTATTGTTAGAGAGTATGGGGATTAAGAAAGATTATATTTCCTTCTTAATCGATTTTTATCAAAGTCCTTATTTTCATGGAAAGATGAGTGAGGTAGACCTTAAACAGTTAAAAGATAAAAAAGAAATCAATTATGAAGATGCGCTGATATTCGTTTATTTAAAAGGACTTTTAGAAGGATTTTATTACGATAAATACATGGAACAAGTTGTGATTGATGAAGCTCAAGACTATAATTATTTACAATATAAGATTTTAAGTAAAATATTTAAGAAAGCATCGTTTACAATTTTAGGAGATATTCATCAAAATATAAATCCTTATTATCATTATGAATCTTTGGATGAATTAAATTCTTTATGGAATAGTCATTATATTGAACTCAATAAAACTTATCGTTCGAGTGAAGAAATTATTGAATATACAAATCATATTTTAGGATTATCTCATGTTAGTGCGATTCGAAAAAGTAGTTCTAATCCTGTTTTAATTCATAAAGAGAGTGATTTAGAAAAAGATATTGAATACTTAAAAGTAAAATATAAAAATACAGCGATTGTTACCAAAGATGAGAATACTTCGAAAAAAGTTTATGAACGATTAAAGAGTAAGTATCCTATTTCTTGGGTGAATGCCGAGACTAAAGAATTTTCGAAAGAACTTTTGGTGATTCCTGCTTATTTAGCTAAAGGACTTGAGTTTGACTCGGTGATTGTTTATCAAGATGAAACATCTTTTTATGAAGAGAATGAAAAGAACTTACTTTATGTTGCGTGTACAAGGGCTCAACATGAACTCATTATGGAGTTTTAGTAGATCATATTTATTAATGTTTCTTTGGCTTTACAAGTTGTGTTGAAAAGATTAAAGTAAGAAAAAATTATTACATATTTACTGAAATTTTACATTTTAAACGGCGTAAACAGTGCGTTAACTAAAAATCAAAAAACAAGTCAAAATGTAAATGGAATGTAAAATTTTTAATTTTTTTAAAGAAATTTTCATGAAAAAAAAGGAAATTGGATATTTTTTTTGTATATATACATAGAAGGATATTTTTGATTCTTTTAAAAATGTACTTCTTAGAAAGGAGAAATCCTTA
>CANPXO010000010.1 GCA_947586205.1 uncultured Bacilli bacterium | reverse complement strand
TTCCTTGAAAAATCTTCAAAAAAACGTGAAAAAGTGCTTGCAATCTCATATGTTTTATAGTAGAATTGAATTCGTATGACGGCATTGATGTGCGAGGTTACCGATACACTTGGCGACGTTGCTAGGTGAAAAGGATAACTTGTACGGAGCAAGTCTATACAAAGATATAGGCGAAAGGAGGACATAAAAGTATGTCAAAGAGTAAAGTTCGTATCAACTTAAAAGCATTTGATTCTAAAGTATTAGATTTAGCTGCTGGTAAAATTGTTGAAACGGTAAAGAGATTAGGAGGTACAGTTTCTGGACCAGTTCCACTTCCAACAGAAATTGAAAGAGTTACTGTATTACGTGCTGTACATAAAGACAAAGATGCTCGTGAGCAATTTGAAAGTCGTACTCATAAGAGACTTATTGATATTTTAGATCCTAGTAAAGAAGTGATTGACTCTCTTACAAGACTTGATTTACCAAGTGGAGTAGAAATCAACATTAAATCAAATTAAAAAATAGAAAGAAAGGAAAACAATTATGAAAGGAATCTTAGGACGTAAAGTTGGAATGACTCAAGTATTCACGAAAGATGGAAAACTTATTCCTGTTACTGTTGTAAGTGTAGAACCTAATGTAGTTATGCAAATTAAAACAGTGGAAAAAGATGGATACAATGCAATTCAACTTGGCGTAGAAGACAAAAAAGAAAAAAATTCAAGTCGTGCAAGTGTTGGACACGCGAAAAAAGCAAACACACTTCCTAAGCGCTTCTTAAAAGAAATGAGAGACATGGAAGGCTCATACAACGTTGGAGATACGATTAAAGCTGACTTATTTGAAGTTGGAGATATCGTAGACGTGACGGGAACTAGTAAAGGTAAAGGATTTACTGGTGTTATTAAAAGACATGGTCAAAGTAGAGGACCTGAAACACATGGTTCTAACTATCATAGAAGACCTGGTTCTATGGGTACAATGTTACCTAAGAGAGTTTTAAAAGGAAAAAGATTATCTGGACATATGGGAGTTGATACTGTTACAGTTCAAAACCTTGAAATCATTGAAGTAAATACTAATGAAAATTATATTTTAGTCAGTGGTAATGTACCAGGTGCAAAAGAAAGCTTTATCCTTATTAAGAGTGCAGTGAAAAATACTCGTAAGAAAGATGCAAAAGATATTCTTTCTTATCAAGAAGAAACTGTTGTCGATGAAGTTGTAGAACCAGTTGCAGAAGAAACAACTGATGTAGAAGAAGCTCCTGTTGAAGAAACTGAAGCAGTAGAAACAACGGAAGAGGTTCAAGAAGAAGTAAATGATGCAGAAGAAGTTGAAGATACAAAAGAAGAAACTGTAGAAAATACGGATACTGAATCTAGTGAGACTACAGAGGAATAGAATCATAGAAAGGAAATGTTAAATGAAAAAGATTGATGTTATAAATTTAAAAGCAGAAAAAGTAAGCGACATATCTTTGAATGATTCTATCTGGGCTCATGAAGTTCATGAAGATGCCATTAAGAAAATGGTTCGTTTACAACTTGCTGCTACTCGTCAAGGAACTCATAAAACGAAAAATCGTGGTGAAGTTTCTGGAGGAGGAAGAAAACCTTGGAGACAAAAAGGTACAGGACGTGCTAGACAAGGTTCTACTCGTGCTGTTCAATGGGTAGGTGGAGGAATCGCTCATGGCGTTCAACCACGTGATTATGGATTTAAGATTAATCGTAAAGAAAGAGTTTTAGCTTTAGTGAGTGCATTATCTGATAAACTTGCTAATCAAAAAGTTGTTGTGTTTGACTCTTTAGTACTACCTAGTAATAAAACAAAAGATGCAAAAGAATTTATGAAGAATGCAAAATTAGAAGGAAAAGTTTTATTTGTTACAGCAGATGATGCTGAGAATTTATTCCTAGCATGCAGAAATATGGCTAATACTTATCATGTATTTGCAGATGAACTTAATGTTTTAGACATTGTGAATGCAGATATGTTAGTATTAGACCAAGATGCTGTAAAAGTGATCGAGGAGGGTGTTTTACATGCGTAATCCAGATATCATTTATGGACCAGTGATTACTGAAAAAAGTATCAATGTTCAACAAAATAAGAGTGTATATACATTTAAAGTAGATAAGAAAGCAACAAAAGCTCAAATTAAAAGTGAGATTGAACGTCAATTTGGAGTAAAAGTTTTAAATGTAAATACCTTAAATACGAAACCTAAACGTCGTAGAATGGGACGTTATGCTGGAAAGGCAAAAACTTATAAGAAAGCAATGGTTACCTTAGCACAAGGTTCTTCCATTGAAATGTAGGAGGTGTAAGTTATGGCTATAAAGAAATACAAACCAACGACGAATGGACGTCGTGGAATGAGTACACTAGGAAATGAAGAATTAACAAAAAATGCTCCTACAAAGAGTTTACTTCAAAAGAAAACAAAAACTGGTGGACGTAATAATCAAGGAAAACTTACGGTTCGTCATATTGGTGGCGGGGCTAAAAGAAAATATCGTGTCATTGATTTTAAAAGAGATAAAGTTGGTGTGACTGGACGTGTTGCATCTATTGAATACGACCCAAACCGTAATGCAAATATTGCTTTAATCAATTATATTGATGGAGAAAAAAGATATATTATTGCTCCTCAAGGTTTACAAGTTGGAATGATTATTGAAAATGGGGAAAATGCTGATATTAAAGTTGGTAATGCTCTTCCACTTCAAAATATTCCGGTTGGTACTGTTATCCACTGTATTGAACTTAATCCTGGAAGTGGTGCAAGCCTTTGCCGTAGTGCAGGTGCTTCTGCTCAAATTCTTGGACGTGAAGGAAAATATGTTATGGTTCGTTTACAATCTGGTGAGACAAGAAAAATCTTGGGAAACTGTATTGCAACTGTTGGAGTTGTAGGAAATGAAGATTATGAACTTGTCAATGTTGGAAAAGCAGGAAGAACAAGACATATGGGTATTAAACCTACAAACCGTGGTTCTGTTATGAACCCTAATGACCACCCACATGGTGGTGGAGAAGGACGTGCTCCAGTTGGACGTAAGAGTCCTATGACACCTTGGGGTAAACCTGCTCTTGGATATAAAACAAGAAAAAATAAGAAAGCTTCTGACAAACTTATTGTTAGTCGTAGAAAGAAATAGGAGGACATTATGGCTAGAAGTTTAAAAAAAGGACCTTTTGCAGATGAACATCTACTAAAAAAGGTTGATAAGTTAAATGAAAGTAATAAAAAAGAAGTTGTAAAAACATATTCTCGTCGTTCTACCATATTCCCTAGCTTTGTTGGACATACTTTTGCAGTACATAATGGAAAAGAATTTATTCCAGTTTATGTCACTGAAGAAATGGTTGGACATAAATTAGGTGAGTTCGCGGCTACTCGTAAGTTCGGTGGACACGCAGGTCAGAAGTAGGAGGTAAGTAGATGGAAACTTATGCAATTCATAAAAGTGCTATGGTAGCGCCTAGAAAAGCAAGAATGACTATGGATTTAATTCGTGGAAAAGATATTTTTGCTGCTAGAGCGATTCTTAGTACAACAAATACAAAATCAAGTCGTCTCATTTCTAAAGTTTTAGAAAGTGCGATTGCCAATGCTACCAATAATTTTGGGGCTCAAGAAAATGATTTAGTAATAAGCGAATGCTACATTAATCCAGGACCTGTTTATAAACGTGTTAAATTTGCGAGTCGTGGAAATGTAGATAGAAGAGACAAAAGAACAAGTCATATTATTGTAAAAGTTAGTGATGGAAAGGACAGTGTGAAATAATGGGACAAAAAGTAAATCCAATTGGATATCGTTTAGGAGTTAACAAAGATTGGGATTCTAAATGGTATGCTGATAAAAAGGATTTTGGTAAAACATTAAATACAGATTTACGTATTCGTAAGTATTTAGATAAAAATCTAAAAGATGCTGCTGTTGCTTCTATTACTATTGAAAGAAAGAAAAAAAGAACAGAAGTTACGATCTATTCTGCTAAACCAGGTGTGATTATTGGACGTGGTGGAGAAGATATTGATAAACTTCGTAAAGCTTTATCAAAAGTAGCAGGAGAAGACGTTTATGTATCTATTACTGACGTTTCCAAAAATGCTGATTTATGTGCTAAATTGGTTGCAGAAACAATTGCAATGCAAATTGAAAATCGTGCACCATTTAGAAGTGCTCAAAAACGTGCCATCAGAAATACAATGAAAGCAGGAGCAAAAGGAATTAAAACTTTAGTTTCTGGACGTTTAGGTGGTGCTGAAATGGCTCGTAGTGAAGGTTATACAGAAGGAACTGTTCCACTTCATACCATTCGTGCTGATATCGATTATGCTCAAGCTGAAGCAAATACAACTTATGGAAAAATTGGAGTCAAAGTATGGATCTATAAAGGTGAGATTCTTCCTACGAAAAAGAATGTAAAGGAGAGTGATTCCCATGTTGATGCCAAAAAGAACTAAATATCGTAAACCACATCGTCTTTCTTATGAAGGACATGCAAAAGGAAATACAGAACTTCATTTTGGAGAATATGGACTTATGGCTACCGAAGGGAATTATATTCCAGCTCGCCAAATTGAAGCAGCTCGTATTGCTATGACCCGTTTTATGAAACGTGGTGGAAAAGTTTACATTAATATTTTCCCACATTTGGCTCGTACAAGAAAACCTCTTGAACAACGTCAAGGTACAGGAAAAGGAAATGTAGAAGATTGGGTAGCAGTTGTAAAAGAAGGAAAAATCATGTTTGAGATTTCTGGTGTTGATGAGGCAACAGCTCGTGAAGCTTTAAGACTTGCGTCTCATAAACTTGCTGTTACGACAAAATTTGTAAAAAAAGAAGGTGAAATCTAATGACTACTCAAGAAATAAGAAAATTATCTAATGAAGAAATTTTAGAAAAGATTAAAACTGGCAAAAGTGAATTACTTAATTTACGTATGCAAAATGCAAGAGGGTCTTTAGAAAAACCACATAAAATCAATGCTCTTAAAAAAGACATTGCTAGAATGATGACCATTCTAAAAGAAAGAGAAATAAATGGAGGGAATGAATAATGAACGAGAAAAGAAGAACTGAATTAGTTGGAAAAGTTGTCAGTGCATCTAATGATAAAACAATTACCGTTTTAGTTGAAACTCACAAAAAACATCCACTCTATGGAAAACGTGTAAAATATTCTAAAAAATATGCTGCACATGATGAAAAAAATATAGCAAAAGTAGGAGATACAGTAAGAATTAGAGCTACAAGACCATTATCTAAAACAAAAAGATTTGAGCTTGTTGAAGTTGTAACTCAAGCTGTTATCCTTTAGGAGGTATTCTTATGATAATGCAAGAATCAAGACTTAAAGTTGCAGATAATACAGGAGCAAGAGAAGTCCTTGTTATTCGTAATTTAGGTGGAAGTACAAGAAAATCATCTAATATTGGTGATATAGTCGTATGTACAGTGAAAAAAGCAATTCCTAATGGAACTCTAAAAAAAGGAAAAGTTGTTAAAGCTGTTATTGTAAGAAGCGTAGAAGGCGTAAGAAGAGATGACGGAAGTTATATTAAATTCGATGATAATGCTTGTGTTATTATTCGTGATGATAAAACTCCTGTTGGAACTCGTGTACTTGGTCCTGTTGCTAGAGAGCTTCGTGAAAAAGATTTTATGAAGATTGTCTCTTTAGCTAGTGAAGTGATTTAGGAGGTATTTATGAAGATTAGAGTAAATGATGAAGTTATCGTACTTGCTGGAAAAGATAAAGGAAAAACTGGTAAGGTTACAAAAGTCTTAAGAAAAAAAGATAAAGTTGTTGTTGAAAACATAAATATGGTGATGAAATCACAAAAACCTAACAGTATGAACCAAGAAGGTGGAAGATTTAATATTGAACTTCCAATTCATGTATCAAATGTTAAAAAAATAGAAAAAGATACAAAGAAAGCTAAGAAAGATTAAGGTGGGAATTTATGAGTACAATGAAAGAATTATATAATAAGGAAATTGTTCCTGCATTAATGAAAGAATTTAATTACAAAACAGTAATGCAAGTTCCTAAATTAGAAAAGATTGTTATCAATATTGGTGTTGGTGAAGGACATACGGACGAAAAATATATTGAAGCAGCTTTAAAAGATTTGGAAGTTATTACTGGACAAAAAGCTGTTGTTACCAAAGCTCATAAGTCTATCGCTGGATTTAAAATTCGTGAAGGACAAGCCATTGGTGTAAAAACAACATTACGTGGAGAAAAGATGTATTATTTTCTTGAAAAATTAGTAAAAGTTGCACTTCCACGTGTAAGAGATTTCAGAGGAATTTCTAAAACGGCTTTTGATGGACATGGAAATTATACTTTAGGAATTAAAGAACAACTTATATTCCCTGAAATTGTTTATGATGATGTGTTAAAGATTCGTGGTATGGATGTTGTATTTGTTACAACTGCTAAAACGAATGAAGAAGCAAAGGCATTACTTGCAGAATTTAAAATGCCATTTAAGAGTTAGGAGGACAATATGGCAAAGACTAGTTTAAAAGTAAAACAATCTCGTACACCTAAGTTCAAAGTAAGAGCTTATACAAGATGTGAAAGATGTGGAAGACCTCATGGAGTCTTACGTAAATATCATTTATGCCGTATTTGTTTTAGAGAACTCGCCAATGAAGGAAAAATTCCAGGCGTAAAGAAAGCAAGTTGGTAGGAAGGTGACTAAAGATGGTACAAGATAAAATTGCAGATATGCTTACGAGAATGCGTAATGCAAATCAATTAAAATATGATACAGTTGAAGTTATTGGAACAAAGATGACTTTAGGTATTGCTGAAATCTTAAAAAGAGAAGGTTATATTGAAGATTTTGAATATGTGAAAGATACAACTGGAGATAAAATCAATATTACGTTAAAATATGGAGACCGTAAAGAAAGAGTTATTACTGGTTTAAAAAGAATTAGTAAATCTGGTTTACGTGTTTATGCAAAATCTAATGAAATTCCTCGTGTTCTAAATGGACTTGGAATTGCTATCATCTCTACTTCTAAAGGTTTAATGACTGATAAAGAAGCAAGAGAAGCAAAGTTAGGAGGCGAAGTTCTTGCCTATATTTGGTAAGAGAAGTTTATGAGTAGAATAGGAAATCGTAAATTACAAATCCCAACTGGTGTAGAAGCACATTTAGAAGAAAATAAACTTGTTGTAAAATCAAGTAAGGGAACTTTAGATTTAGTCATTGATCCTTTAGTAAAAGTTGAAATTTCTGAAAATGAAATTAAGACAACACCTAGTGATAATGGAGTTCGTGCCAATGTTATGAGTGGAACTGTGAATAGTTTAATTCATAATATGTTAGTTGGTGTAAGCGAAGGGTATACCAAAGGACTTGAAATCATTGGAGTTGGTTATCGTTTCAATGTTTCTGGAAATAAGATTGGAATTAATGCTGGATTTTCTCATCCTGTTGAGATGGTTACACCTGAAGGAATTACTGTAAAAAGTATTAGTAATACAGAGATTGAATTATCTGGTATTGATAAACAAAAGGTTAATGAATTTGCAGCTAAAGTAAGAGAAATCAGAAGTCCAGAACCTTATAAAGGAAAAGGAATTCGTTATAAAGGCGAATATGTTCGTCATAAAGAAGGAAAGAAAGCGGCTAAGTAGGTGAAAATATGATAAAGAAAGAATCAAGTAATGTAGCGCGTCTAAGAAGACATGCTAGAGTAAGAAAAAGTATTAGTGGAACTAAAGAAATGCCAAGACTTAGTGTCTTCCGTTCCAATAAAGAAATTTATGTTCAAGCAATTGATGATGAAAACGGAGTGACTTTAGTAAGTTCTTCTTCTAAAAACTTAAAAGTTAATGGAGGAAATATTGAAGGTGCTAAAGCTGTTGGAAAAGATATTGCAGAAAAATGTAAAAGTAAAAAAATAACAAAAGTCGTATTTGATAGAGGTGGATATCTTTATCATGGACGTGTTGCTGCTTTAGCAGATGCAGCACGTGAGTCAGGCTTAGAGTTTTAGGAGGGTACGTTTATGGCAAGAACTCAAAATATGGAACCAAAGAAAAAATTATTAGAAGAAAAAGTAATTAACCTTGGACGTGTTACGAAAGTTACAAAAGGTGGAAGACATTTCCGTTTCTCTGCTACAGTAGTTGTTGGTAACCGTAAAGGACTTGTTGGTATGGGTACTGGAAAAGCAAATGAAGTGAATGATGCCATTGCTAAAGCTTCAAAAGCTGCAAATAAAAATGTCATTCGTGTTGCTATTCAAGATAATCGTACCATTCCTCATGAAGCAACTGGTAAAGTAGGACGTGCAGTCGTTCTTATCAAACCTGCTAAAGAAGGTACTGGTGTTATTGCTGGTGGTGCTGCTCGTGCAGTTCTAGAGCTTGCAGGTGTTAAAGATATCGTTTCTAAGAGTTTAGGAAGTAATACTCAAGTGAATGTTGCAAAAGCGACTCTAGAAGCTTTAAAATCTGTTCGTACTCCAGCTAAAGTTGCTGCTTTACGTGGAAAGAAAGTAGAGGAGTTGTAAGATGAGATTAGAAAGTTTACCTAAAACAAAAGAACTTAAAAATGTAAAACGTGTTGGACGTGGACCTGGAAGTGGGACTGGAAAGACTGCTGGACATGGGGAAAACGGACAAAAATCTAGAAGTGGTGCGACGATTAATGCATGGTTCCAAGGTGGACAATCTCCTTTATATAGAAGATTACCTAAAAGAGGATTTAATAATGCACGTTTTGCGACAAAATATGCTGTGATTAATTTAAGTGATTTAGATAAATATTTTAAAGATGGAGATGTTGTGACTCCTGAAGAATTAAAATCACGTGGAATTATTAAGAAAGAATTAAATGGAGTTAAAGTTTTAGCAAATGGAACACTTACCAAGAAATTGACTGTCAAAGCACATCGTTTCTCAAGTGTTGCTGTTACTAAAATTCTAGAATCTGGTGGAAAAACAGAGGTGATTTAGTATGAAGAGTGGGGGCATGAAAATTTTCTCTCCAGAAGCAAAAGACCTTCGAAAAAGAATTCTATTTACTTTGATGGTCTTAGGCTTTTATGCACTTGGAACTTGTATCACCATTGTTTGGGCGACTCCATGGTTAAGTACCCTTTTTGGAAACTTAGAGTTTATGGGAATCTTTAACTTAATGAGTGGTGGTGGCTTTGATCAATTTTCCATATTTGGTTTAGGTGTTACCCCATACATTAGTGCATCCATTGTGACTCAGTTACTAACCATGGATATTATTCCTTATTTTAAAGAGTTAAAAGAACAAGGATATGTGGGAAGACAAAAAATTAATCGAATTACAAGATATTTAGGAATTGGACTTGCGTTTGTACAGTCTTATGTTCTTACTTATTTCTTACTTGGAGTTCATGATGTGGATGTTGTTTTAAAGATTACTCTTATTATGAGTGCTGGAACCGCTTTCCTATTATGGCTTGGTGATGAGATTACTAATAAAGGAATTGGAAATGGGCAATCCCTTCTTATCATGGCAAGTATTGTACTTTCCTTACCAAATGTGTTTACAAGTGCTTACCAAATGCTTATTGGAGCAGGTACTTTTGCAACATGGGTTGGAATATTGTTCTTCATTCTCTATTTAATCGTGTATTTAGCAGTGGTTGTTGGTATAGTTTGGATGACTCTTGCAGAAAGAAAAATTCCAATTCAATATGCAAATAAAACTGTTAGTGCTTATCGTGAAAAACAATCTTATTTACCACTTCGTATTAATTATGCAGGTGTTATGCCAGTTATCTTTGCGTCTATGCTTTTAACTATTCCATCTATTGTTGTGAATATTATTGGAAATGCAGATGCGATTGAATTTGTGAATAACTACATTATGTATACTTCATGGACTGGTTTTATTATCTATATTGCATTAATTGTGTTCTTCAGTTATTTCTATACATTCATGGCTATGAATCCTGAAGAAATGAGTGAAGACTTAAATAAAAGTGGTGCTTATATTCCAGGAGTAAGACCTGGAAAAGAAACTGTTAAGTATATTAATAAAGTTGTTTCAAGACTTACTTTAGTCGGTTCTATCTTTATTGCTGTACTTGCAGGATTACCAATTCTTATTTCCAACTTCACTGGACTTAGTAGAAGTGCAGCGATTGGTGGAACTGGAATTTTGATTGTTGTAGGTGTTGCCATTGAAACCTATAAACAAATTCAAAGTGGTTTGGTATCAAGAAGTTTTGCTAGAAGAGGTCGTAAGTGAAAAATGTGATTTTCCTTGCTCCTCCTGCTGCTGGCAAAGGAACATTTAGTGATTACTTAGTAAAAAACTTTGGATATGCTCATTATTCTACAGGAGATATCCTAAGAGAAAGAGCGAAAACAGATGTAGAGTTAGCTAGTCTCCTTCGTTCTGGGGGACTTGTAAATGACGATGAAATGATGCATTTAATTGAGGATGTTTTAAAAAATCATGATCAAAATGTACCATTTATTCTAGATGGTATTCCTAGAACGTTGCAACAAGCAAAAAAACTTGATATAATATTAAACAGCTTGGGGATTATTGACATAGTAGCAGTATATATAGATGTGGATAAGGACATTTTAGTAGACCGTGTTGTTGGTAGAAGAATTTGTCCACAATGTCATCGGAGTTATAATGTGAAACTAGAAGGATTTCAACCTTTGGAAGAAGGAATTTGTGATGATTGCAAAATCTCTTTAATTCAAAGAGAAGATGATAATCTAGAATCTTTCTTGAAGAGATACCAAGCGTTTATCGAAAGTACGTATCCGATTGTTTCTTATTATAAGGAAAAAGGTAGTTTGAAAGTAGTATCGAATAATGAACTCAGTCAGACGAGTGCTTTTGAGAATTTAAGGGGTGTTGTTAAGTGAACATTAAAAGTGAACGAGAAATTCTTTTAATGAAAGAAGCAGGACACATTAATTATTTAGCACATAAGGAAATGGAGAAGTATATAAAACCTGGTGTGACAACTTTAGAACTTGATAAAAGAATTCATGATTTTATTGTTAAACATGGTGCTGTTCCATCTTGCCTTCATTATGAAGGGTTTCCAGCTAGTGCTTGTATCTGTGTGAATGAAGAAGTCGTTCATGGGATACCAGGTAAAAGAGTGTTACATGATGGGGACATTGTGAAATTAGATTTTACGGTTCGAAAGAATGGATATGAATCTGATATGACACGAACTTACTTGGTAGGTAATGTTTCGAGTGAAATTCGACAAATGGTGAAAGATACCGAAGATGCTTTGTACGTAGGGCTTAGTGTAGTAAAACCGGGAAATCGAATTGGTGATATTAGTCATGCGATTGAGACTTATGCTCATGCTCATGGGTTATCGGTTGTCGAAGAACTTGTGGGACATGGAATTGGAACTCAGATGCATGAAGATCCAGAAGTTCCAAATTATGGTGAAGCTGGAAAGGGTCCAAGATTAAAAAAAGGTATGACACTTGCCATTGAGCCTATGCTTAACATGGGAAAAAAAGAAGTGTGTGTACTTGATAACGATTGGACCGTTGTGACAGAAGATGGAAGTCCGTCTTGTCACTTTGAACATACCATTGTTGTTACAGACGATGGATATGAAATATTAACAGGAGAATAAAAATTATGGCTAAAAAGAATGATCGAAAAAGTAATTTACAAAGTAAAGATGTTGTAAAAACTGGACAGACAAGAAATACAAAGTCTGATAAGATTGAAGTGGAAGGTAAAGTAGTTGATGTCACGAAAGGTGGAGACTACATTGTAGAACTTCCCAATGGACATACTGTAGAAGCCTACGTTTCTGGTAAAATGCGAGTAAGCATGATTCGTGTTCTACCAGGTGATACAGTCACCATTGAACTTTCTCCTTATGATTTAACACGTGGGCGAATTACATGGAATAAAAGATAATGGAGGTAAAATTATGAAAGTTAGAGCGTCAGTAAAACCAATTTGTCAAAAATGTAAGGTAATTAAAAGAAGAGGAAAAGTCATGGTTATTTGTGAAAATCCAAAACACAAACAAAAACAAGGAAAGTAGGAGGGTATTATGGCAAGAATTAAAAATATTGAATTACCAAACGAAAAACATGTATGTATTGGCTTAACTGCTATTTATGGTATTGGTAGAAGCCTTGCAAAAACAATTTGTCAAGAAGCTGGAGTGAATGAAACAACAAAAGTAAAAGATTTGACAGAAGAAGATATTCAAAAATTACGTAAAGAAGTAGATAAACATGTTGTAGAAGGTGATCTTCGTCGTGAAGTTCAAATGAGTATCAAAGAAAAAATGGAAATTAACTCTTATCAAGGAATTCGTCATAAAAAAGGACTTCCAGTAAGAGGACAAAGAACAAATCGTAACGCGAGAACAAGAAAAGGTAAAGGTAAAGTCGTTGCGAATAAGAAAAAAGTAGGTAAATAGGAGGTTTTAAGTTATGGCATATAATAGAAGAAAAAGAAAAGTTAAAAAGAATATTCCAGAGGCAGTTGCTCATATTCATTCTACTTATAATAATACAATTGTTACCATTACAGATAAAGATGGAAATGTAATTAGTTGGGCTAGTGCTGGTACTATTGGGTATAAAGGTTCTAAAAAGAAAACACCTTTTGCCGCTGGAACTAGTGCTGAAGCAGCAGGACGTGTTGCAATGGACTCTGGTGTTAAAAAACTTGAAGTACATGTTAAAGGTTTAGGTGCTGGAAGAGAAAATGCGATTCGTCAATTACAAGCTGTTGGACTAGAAGTTACAAGTATTATTGATGAAACACCAATTCCTCATAATGGATGTCGTCCACCAAAAAGACCTAGAAATTAATAAGGATGAAAGGAATGTTTGAATATGATTAAATTTGAAAAACCAGAATACAAGATTACAGAGTATCAAGAAAGTAATCACTATGGAAAATTTGAAATTGAACCATTAGCAAGAGGATTTGGACATACTCTTGGTACAGGACTTCGTCGTGTTATGTTAAGTAGTATGCCTGGATGTGCAATTAATACGGTTAAGATTGAAGGAGTTTTACATGAATTCCAAAAAATTGATGGAGTTTATGAAGATGTGACTTCTATCGTATTAAATTTAAAAAATGTTGTTCTTAAAAATCATACAGAAGAACCTCATGTGATGCATTTAGTTGCTAGTAAAGAAGGACCTGTTACAGCTGGTATGATTGAACATGATGCTGATGTTGAGATTGTAAATCCTGACTTTGTTATTTGTAACTTAGTAGAGGGTGGAAAAATTTCAATGGATTTAACTTGCAACAATGGAAGTGGATATGTTGATTCAAAAGAAAATCAAAAGAAATTTGCAGCTGATAAACCTGGAGTGATTGCGATTGACTCTTTATATTCTCCAGTAGAAAGAGTGAATGTTGAGGTTGAAGGTGCTAGAGTTGGTCATGATGAAAACTATGATAAATTAATTGTAGAAGTTGAGACCAATGGAAGTATTTCACCTGAAGAATGTATGGCTCTTGCGGCTAAAATTTTAATTGAACATTATAACATTATTGCAGATATTAATGAAATTAGTGATGTAGCTGGAATTATGAGTGAGAAGAAAGTGGATACAATTACTAAGACACTTGAAACTCCTATTGAAGAAATTGAGTTCTCTGTTCGAGCATATAATTGCTTAAAAAGAGCTGGTATTCATACCGTTCAAGATTTAATCAACAAGAAAGAAGTAGAAGTTACAAAGATACGTAACTTAGGAAAGAAATCTTTAAAAGAAGTACTTGATAAAGTAGAAGAAATGGGACTTAAGTTCCGTGAATAATATAAGGAGGTAAAATCATGTCTTACAGAAAATTAAGTAGAGAAACACATAAAAGAAGAAGTATTCTAGCAGGATTATCTAAAACCGTTATTTTAAATGGTAGTGTTGTTACAACTGAAGCTAGAGCGAAAGAAGTTCGTAAGTTTGTTGATAAATTAATTACTTATGGAAAGAAAGGAACTTTAGTAGCACGTAGAAAAGCACTTGCTTTTGTACATAATGATACTGAAGTTGTAGAAAAAATCTTTAATGAACTTGCACCTAAGTATCAAGACCGTAATGGTGGTTATACAAGAATCATTAAGATTACTGAACGCATTGGTGACGATGCTTTACAAGTTAGATTAGAATTAGTTTAAAAAAATCACTCTTGATGAGTGTTTTTTTCATAATTAATTATCACAAAAAAATGATGGGATACCCCAGGCGAGATGAATGCTCACATATATAAATATGCTTACTGGCATTGCCAACACATCGTTAATCCTTCACAAGTATCCCATCTACAAATATAGTATATCATATGAATATAAATTATTTATCAACTTTTTTACTTATCCTATAATATCATTCATGCTTTTTAAAATTTCTTCTTTAGAATATCTTTGAGAACTATTACTCATTTCTAATTCTGCTTCTTTTAATTTCTCATAAACTGTTTCATCAAATGTATTGCTTTTAATTTCAAAAGGCAATCTTTGTTCCCTTAAGACTGCTTTTATAAACATATTAATAGCAGTAGACACGTTCATACCTACACTACTGCAAAATTGTTCAAATTCTTTTTTGTCATTGGCGTCAACGTGAATATTTAGATTTAGTGATTCCATAATATCCCTCATTTCTGTTTTTATTATATAGTTTTTTAACACCTTTTTCAATAAGTTGTTTTAATGTATATATACAGTGTGTTACTCTTCTAAAAACATGTTAATTTTATATAAAGTTTTTCGACATAACGTCGGGTAAAAATCAATAAAATACCCGAAATTATGTAAAAATAAAAAATAGTTAAGTAGGTGTAAAAAGTAAAAAATCACTCTTTATGAGTGTTTTTTTTGAAGAAATCTTCAATTGGAATATTTAAAGCTTCAGCAATTCTACCTAAAACTGCTATGGTAACATGTTTATTTCTTGAGTCATTTTCTATATCACAAATATATTCTCTAGACATAGATGTCATATCTGCTAGGTCTTGTTGAGTATATTTTAAATTTTGACGGTAGGATTTGATATTTTTACGAATAATTTTATAGTAATATTCATCATCATGAGTATAAGATTTCATTAATACTTTTCTTTGTTTTTTCATAGTATCACCTAACTACTATTATTTTCTACTTAAATATTTAAAATTTATATAGGCCAATAGCCACATTTATGATATAATAAATGTGGAAAGTAGGAATAAGATATGACGTTAAAAAGTTTTAAAGAAAAAGATAAGAAAAGAACAAGTATTATAGTATTTACAATAGTATGCATATTGTTAGTTAGTGGGGTTATCCTATACAGAACATTTGCTATATTTGAAGTAAAGACAAATCAAAATGTGATTAAAGGAACAGTCCAAGACCCAGGCAATCTTTATTTTGCATTTTATCAAAAAGATGAGAATACTGGTGATTATGAAATACAAAAGGATATGCCTGATTTGCAAGAAGGATATGTATTAGATGAAGATGCAAGTTACTGTGGAGTCACGGGAGAAGATGATTCCAATATAAAAGTTTATTTAACAGAAGATGGATATATTAAAGTAGGCGGAATTACAACTTCTAGAACAAAATGTAGTTTATATTTTACAAAAGGAATATTCTTGATGGGTCATGGAGTACCAGTTGTAACAAGTGGTAATGGACTTTATGAAACTACTCATGGTGATGAAGTCACTAGTACTACAAATGATGCAGATTTTCGTAAGACAGAGTACCGATATGCAGGAAATAATCCTAGTAATTATGTTCATTTTAATGACGAATTATGGCGTATTATTGGTTTAGTGAATGTTTTAACAAGTGAAGAAACAGTGGAACAACGAATTAAAATGATAAGAGATAATAGTATTGGGGAGTTATCATGGGATTTAAAAGAAAATTTGTCTGCCTCTAATAATTGGGCTCAGTCTACATTAATGGGGTTATTAAATGGCGCTTATTATAATCATACATCTGCTATTTATTTTAATTGTAGTGAGGCTGATAGAGATGATAGGTGTATTAATGGCGCTAATGTTACTTTAAATTTTGAAAATACAGGTATTAAAGATAGTTCAAAACATATGATAGAGGAAGTTACTTGGTCTTTAGGAGGATTAGCAACTAATCCTTTAATATCCGATTTTTATAATGGGGAAAGAGGAACATCAGTTTTTTATGATAATCCTGCAAAATGGAAAGGAAAGATTGCTCTTATATACCCAAGCGATTTTGGATATGCAACAAGTGGTGGCACAGAAATGTCAAGAGAAACATGCCTTAGCAGAGAGTTAATTAATTGGTCTGGTGAGTACGGAAAGAATTGTGGAGCAAATGATTGGTTAAAACCTTTGGGTAGACTTTCTTGGACATTATCATCATATACGGTGCTAGGAAATACAGGATTTTATATTGGAAATACAGGTTTTTCAAAAGACTGGTTTCTTACTAGCGCGTTTGAAATTTATCCCTCATTGTATTTAGCTTCAAATGTTAAAATTATATCTGGAACAGGTAGTAGAGATGATGCCTTTGAAATTGCTCAAGTTTTGAAATAAAAAATATTTTAAAACTTCTTTTTTTCGCTTTTATCCTATGTTATAATTTACTTAAAGCGAGGGATAAGTATATGAAAGATGAAGATTTATTTCATGAGATGATAGATAGAAATATAGAGATTGATGTTTCTACTCTTCCAAAATCTGTTCAAATGGAAATAGAAGATTTAGAAAAGTTTCATGCAGCAAGAGATTGGTTAAATTATGATTTAAAATTCGATGAATTAGAGATGAATGCAAAGTCTTATATTTTTTCTGGTGAAATTTCACCTGGATTATACAAAAAATTATTGGCAAAGTATGGAGGACTTTATGATTAAGATATTTGATTTTAATAAATGTGAAGTAACTAACAAAGGATATGGAGGTCATAGTGGAAGTAAAAAGGCGATTTTGTTTCAAGGTGAAAACTATCTTTTAAAATATCCAAAGTCTACTAAAAGTATGGATGTTGAGGGACTGAGTTATACAACAACTCCTTTATCTGAGTATTTAGGTTCACATATATATGAGATTTTAGGTATTGATACACATGAAACCATTTTGGGTTTTTGTGATGGAAAGATTGTCGTGGCTTGTAAAGATTTTTTAAATGCGACTGAGGAGATTATTGATTTTAATGCGATTAAAAATAGCTATGATAAAGATTTAGAACAATACTTAGAAGATAGAAATTCTTCTTTATTTAATCAACATGATAATTTGGAAGATATTCTTTATTTAATGAAACATAATGAATATTTTGAAAAAGTACCTGAATTAAAAGAAAGATTTTGGGATATGTTTCTTGTTGATGCTTTTATTAATAATAATGATAGAAATGAAGCCAATTGGGGACTTGTACTAGATAAAGAAAATGGGAATTTAAGACTTGCACCTGTCTATGATAATGGCGCGGCTTTTTATGGAAAATCTAATGATGATAAATTATCACAAATAATAAAAGATGAAGTTAAATTAAAACAAGTGGCATATGATAGTTGTATTTCTATTTATAAGAGTGAAGATAAGATTATTAATCCATTAAAATATATGGAAACTATGCAAGATGAGGATTGTAATCAAGCTATTTTAAGAATTGTACCAAAGATTGATTTTACGAAAATAAAAGAATGTATTGATTCTATTCCAAACGAAGCTTTTGGATTAGATGTTATGAGTGATATTCAAAAAGAAGCTTACTATAAAATTTTAGAGTACCGTTATCAAAAAGTATTAAAACCTATATATGAAGAGTTGTGTTCTAGAAATATATAAACTCCACGTTTTGTTTGGAGTTTTTTTCTTTTTCCTTTGTTATAATACTATTGAAAAGAGGTATACTATGAATCAAGTGAAGATTGGAAAATTTATATTAAAGATGAGAACAGAAAAAGGACTTACTCAAGCAGAACTTGCAGATAAACTTGGTGTGACTGACCGGGCAGTAAGTAATTGGGAAAATGGAAGAAGAATGCCCGATATTTCTTTTTTACCAAGTTTATGTGATGTCTTAGATATTTCCATGAGTGAGTTACTTAAAGGAGAAAGACTTCCTTCTGAAGAGAAAGAGTCAGGTTATAAAGAAATTCTTTTGAATACACTTGATGATAATAAGAAAAGTAAAAGAAAGATTATTGGATTGTTTACTATTTTGGTGGTAAGTATATTTTCTTTTTTAACTTTGTTTATTATTCAATATAAGAGTCAATTTCCTAAAATAGATATTTATAGTTTGATGATTCAAGATGCGGAAGCCTCTTTAAATAAAATGTTTGATTATCAAGATTCTCAAGTTTATTTTTATGGGGTTGATGGAGTCAGTGTTTGTAATTCGAAAGAGGAATGTTTCGGACTTAAAAATGCTTTAATGAATAGTCAAATAGAGATGGAACAAATGAAAAAATATTTAGATTCTCAATATTCTTTAGGAAACTTATCTAGATATATTCTTTGGGATGGTGGAACAACGATGTATCAAAATGAAAGATATGCTGCTATTTTTTGCCATACTGTAGATGGAAATAACGATATTTATTTTGGAATTCCAAGTATGGAAAAAGATTTAGATGGTGGTTACTGTGGACATGAAAAATCAAGAATTAAAAGATTTATAAGAACTTTCCATATTATAAGTATAGAAGAAAATAATGAAGAACCAGAATTTATGGATGTGACTTTAAGAGATTATAAAAATAAAGTGGATACGATTTCTTTAAATAAATCAAATTATCTTGTAGTTGGAAAAGATTATGAAATGACATTTTCTACTTTTCAAACTTTTGAAGATACGACTTTCAATATTTTTCAAAATTCAACTTTGTTAGAAACAAAAGAAACAGAAGAACAAATTAATGAACCTATTGTTGTGAATTTAGAAGGGCAAACGGAAGTAAACAATATATCTATGCAAGTCGTAGATGGAACTTTAAGTCCAACTGGTATGAAACTTTTAATTACTGATTATAATGAAGATAAGTATGTTTATGGGTTGTATTTTTATATAGAAAAAAAAGTAAAAGGGGAATGGGTTTCAATTCCTGTAAAAAGTGAACATTTAGTTGTTTTCCCTGATAAGGCTTATTTTGTAGATAAGAATTATAAACTTATTTTTGATATGGATTGGGAATATATTTATGGAGAGTTACCTAGTGGAACTTATCGAATTGTAAAAAAAATTAGTTTAGATAAAGATAGACCTATTGATGAAAATTATGTTCATAAAACAATTTCTATGGAATTTCAAATTGAATAAAAAGATGTATAATGATAGTGGTGATGAAAAAGATGGATGGTATATTAAGTTTAAGACAATTAAATGATAGTGATGAAGATTATGAGTTGTTAGAAAAATGGTATCAAGAAGAAGAAATCTATTCTCATTTTGAACAAAGAAAATTAAGTTATAAGGAAGTAAAAGATAAATATTATCCTAGAACTTTAAAAGATGCCAAGATTCCAGTTTATATGATTTTGTATGATGATATGCCTATTGGAATTATCCAATATCAATCATTAAGTAAAGAAAATCAAGAACTTTATGGTATTCATTCTGGGAATGCTTACGAAATTGATATTTTTATTGGAGAATTGTCTATGCAAAGTAAGGGGTTAGGACAAAAAGCAGTTTATCTTTTAAGTCAATTTTTATTTCAAGAAAAGGAGGCTGAACTTCTTGTCATGTGCCCTTTAAAGAATAATAAACCCGCGATAGAGTGTTATAAAAAATGTGGTTTTAAAATTAAAAATGTAGTTCAAACAAAAGATACAATTGGAAACCTGCAAAAATATTTTCTCATGATAAAAGAAAAATAAATTTGTGAAAGACATTTCAAAAAGATGAAATTTATGATATATTGGTTATAGAAAAGAGGATGAGAATGAAAAAGAAAATTAAAACAACAGAGGCTATTTTTCCAATGCCTGTACTTCTTATAGCAACCTATAATGAAGATGGAAGTGTGAATGTCATGAATGCAGCTTGGGGAATGATGCTAAATCGTGATGTGATTGCTTTAAATTTAACTGAAACACATAAGACTGTCGAAAATATTAAAGCAAGAAAAGCATTTACTGTAAGTATTGCGGATGTTTGTCATGTAAAAGAAGCTGATTACTTTGGAATGATATCTGGAAATCATGAACCTCAAAAGTTTAAGAAAAGTGGACTTACTGCGGTACATTCTAAACTTGTCGATGCTCCGATTATTGAAGAACTTCCGATATGTATGGAATGTGAGTTTATTGAGTATCAAGGAGATACTTATGGATGTGGAGTTGTTGGTAAGATTGTGGAAGTTTTAGCAAGTGATGAAGTTATGAGTGGAGAGAACGTAGATATTTCTTTACTGAATGCTATTGCTTTTGACCCATATACTCATGGATACTATAAGGTGAGTGAAAGAGTGGGAGAAGCATTTCACGACGGATTGGGGCTAAAATAATATGTGTACAGCAATTACTTATAAAACCAAAAATCATTATTTTGGAAGAAATTTAGATTTAGAATATAGTTATCATGAGACGGTTACGATTACACCTCGGAATTACAAATTTGCTTTTCGTAATGGAAAAGAAAAGCTTCAGCATTACGCGATGATTGGTATGGCTTATGTTCAAGATAATTATCCACTTTATTATGATGCAGTGAATGAGAAAGGGCTTGGAATGGCGGGACTTAATTTTCCAACGAATGCTTATTATCATGAACTTGTGGAAGATAAAGATAATGTGGCTCCTTTTGAATTTATTCCTTGGGTTTTAACTCAATGTGAAACAGTTTTAGATGCAAAGAAATTACTTAGTCACATGAATCTTGCAAATATCAATTTTAGTGATGAGCTTCCGGCATCGCCTCTTCATTGGATTATTGCTGATAAAGAATCATCTATTACTGTTGAAAGTGTCAAAGATGGTTTAAAAATTTATGATAATCCAGTAGGTGTTATGACAAATAATCCAACGTTTGATTATCAAATGTTTGGACTTAATAATTATATGGCTTTGTCGATTCATGAACCTAAAAAAGAATTTTCTGATAAAATTCCTTTTCAAGTTTATAGTAGAGGAATGGGTGGTTTAGGACTTCCTGGAGATTTATCTAGTATGTCAAGATTTGTGAAAGCGACATTCACTAAATTAAATTCGATTTCTGGTGATAGTGAATCAGAAAGTATTAGTCAATTTTTCCATATTTTAGGTTCTGTGGAACAACAAAGAGGATGTGTAGATATGGGTGATGGAAAGTATGAAATTACCATATATAGTTCTTGTTGTAATACAGATTTAGGAATTTATTATTATACTACTTATGAAAATAGTCAGATTACTGGTGTTGATATGAATAAAGAAAATTTAGAAAGTGATGCATTAGTGAGTTATCCTTTAATTGAAGGACAACAAATAAAGATGCAAAATTAGGAGGGATTAAATTATGTTATTAAAAGATAAAGTTGCCTTAGTGACTGGTGGAGGTCAAGGTATTGGCGAAGCAATATGTAAGTGTTATGCAAGAGAAGGAGCTAAAGTCGTTGTTGTTGATTACAATGCAGAAACGGCTAAAAAGGTTGCCGATGAAATCAATCAAAATGGAGGAGAAGCTGTTTCTTTTGTGGCTGATGTGACTAAAGCAGAAGATATTCAAGCGATGGTCAAATTTACGATTGAAAAGTATGGACATTTAGACTGCGCATGCAATAATGCTGGTAAATCAAGTGCTACCATTCCTTTGGTTGATACACCTATTGAAAACTTTAATGAGGTCATTGATTTAGATGTTCGAGGAGTGTTCTTATGCTGTCAAGAAGAAATTAAAGCTATGCATGAAAATGGAAGTGGAACGATTGTCAATATTTCTTCCACTTCAGGACTTTTAGGAAATCCAGGAATTGTACCTTATAATACAAGTAAACATGCTGTTTTAGGTCTTACGAAGTCTGTGGCATTAGAAGAGTGTAAAAACAATATTCGAATTAATGCTGTTTGTCCTGGTGTGACTGAAACACCACTTATTCAAAATGTTCGTGATAATGACCCAGATACTTATCAACTTTTCTGTACTCAAATCCCACTTGGAAGACTTGCGACTCCAGAAGAGATTGGAAATGTTGTGGTATTCTTATCAAGTGATTTATCGTCCTATATGGTGGGATCTACGGTTGTAGTAGATGGTGGAGTTACTATTCAATAAAAGAAAGGAATATAATATATGAAAGAGTTAGAATTATCTGTTCAAGGAATGTCTTGTGAAGGGTGCGAGAAGCGAATTCAAAATGTGCTTTCGGAACTTCCAAATGTCAAAAGTGTGAAAGCAAATCATAAAACTGAAAAAGTGAATATTGTTTTTCAGACAGAAGTTACGGATGATATTAAGAACAGTGTTATAGAAAAAATAGAAAATTTAGGTTATCAAGTTGTAAAGTAGAGAGTCAAATCTTTACTTTTTTAAAGCTTTAATAATGTAAAATTTATGCGAGTGGTGCCATATGATACATGCGTGACATCGTTCGACAGGATTCGACATACCTCCTGTTGTAGAATAGCTGACTCGAGAGGAGGAAAAACGAATGGTTTCTGAAGACACAAAAAAAGAGGAAAAGTATCGTTACATCTATGACCGAGTTGCTAAAAAGATTTTCACAAGTGGAACAAAAGCTTCTCAAGAGTATCTAATTCGGATTGTTTCTTTAGCTACGGGTATTCCTTATGAGAAACTCAAAAAAGGTTTTCATTTGATTCATCCAAATGCCAATTTAAAAGCCAACTTAGTGGATAGTGAACTTGATATTGCTTTTGAATCAGATGAATATATGATATCATTGGAAATCAATAAGGCAAAGGCACGTACAACAAATGTGAAGAATGGATCCTATGTGATTATCTGTTATTTAAGACAACTTCATAGCAGTAAGGACTATGAACATTTAAAACCCATTTACCAAATCAACGTAAATGATTATGATTATTTTGGTGATAATGATTTTCTTTATATGAGTAAAATGATGGAAACAAGAAGACATAAATCTCGTGAATTTCCTATTTATATCATCGATATTAATCTAGACTATTTAAGAAAATTAGGTTATAATGATATTAGAAATGCGAGTGAATTAGAGAAATATCTTTACTTATTCGCATGTTCAGATAGAAAAAAACTTAAGAAAATCTATAAAGGGGATAGTTTAATGGGAAAGATTTGGAAACAAGCGGATGATGTGTTAAAAGACATAGACTTAATGCTGTACTATGATGAAAAAGAATACAATCGTCAAGTTGAAGAAGAACTTCGTGAAAAGGCTAGACAAGAAGGTATGCAAGTTGGCGAACAAGCTGGTAAACTTCAAAATAAAAAAGAAGTAGCTAAAAAGATGCTTGAAAAAGGATATAACATCTCTGATATTGTAGAAATGACCGAATTATCTATAGAAGATATTGAAGTATTAAAAGACGAAACTACTGATTAAATTTCCAGTGGTTTTTCTTTACGCGTTATTATTTTGTGCCACTAAAGCTAAGTTGATTTTTTAAGAAATTTGATATAAAATGAAAGTGAAAAGAATAATGTAAAGTAAAGTGAGTGTTGCGTATGAGAAAGAGAACTAAGATTAGAAAAGAAGCTGTTGTTTTATGTGCTTTGATTGTTATTTTAGTTGTAGGAGTACTTCTTTATTTTGTTTTCTTTAAAGCTGGAAAAGTAAAAGTGATATTAAGTTCAAATTTAACTACGGAAATTCATGAAGATGTGAATGTACTTTCTTTTGTTCAAGATGTAAAACATGGTGAGATTATCTCTCAAGATGAGAATATTGATACAAGTTCTTTAGGTGAAAAAGAAATTCATTTAAAAATTAAAAATGAACAAGGAAAAGAAGAAGATTATGTATTCAAAGTTCAAGTTGTTGATACTACAAAGCCTGTGATTACGGCAGAGAACAGTCTTACTGTTTTAACTGGAACTGATATTGAATTATTAAAGGATGTTATGGTAACAGATAACTCGGGTGAGAAAATCGATGTTCAAGTGAATGGAGAATATGATATCAATCAAGTAGGAGATTATGCTTTACAATATGTGGCTAAAGATTCTTCTCAAAATGAAGCTACACAAGATTTTACATTACATATTATTGAAAGACCTAATGAAAGAGAAGAAATACCAGAAGATTATACATTTACAACAAGTAAAGGGTTTAAAGGTGAGGTTAAAAACGGAATTACTTATATTGATGGAATTATTGTTGTGAATAAAACTTATCCGATACCTAGTTCTTATGGAGATGGACTTTTAGAAGAAACTAAACAAGCTTTTCAAGAGATGAATTCGGATGCTCTTCCTCTAGGACTTAATTTATATATTTCTAGTGGATATCGTTCTTATTCTTTGCAAGAAGATCTTTATTCTGGGTATGTTCTTCGAGATGGTAAAGAAGCTGCGGATACTTATTCAGCAAGAGCTGGACACTCGGAACATCAAACAGGCCTTGCATTTGATTTGAATAGCATTAGTGATGAATTTACCAATACTCCTGAAGGAAAATGGGTTCATGAAAATGCTTGGCGTTATGGACTGATTTTAAGATATCCTTATGGAAAAGACGATATTACTGGTTATAAACATGAATCTTGGCATTTACGCTATGTAGGAAAAGAACTTGCTGAGAAGCTTTATAATAATGGCGATTGGATTACATTAGAAGAATATTTTGGGATTGATAGTAAGTATGAATAGGTGGTAAATATGAATGAAATAAAATGTCCTAAATGTGGAACTGTATTTCAAATTAATGAAACCGATTATGAAAGTATTGTAAGACAAATTCGAAATCAAGAGTTTGCAAGTGAACTGGCATCAAGAGAAAAAGAATTTGAGAAAGAAAAAGCATCTGCTTTAGAGCTTACGGAGGCTCAGTTAGAAAAAAAGTTTCATGAAATGTTATCTCAAAAAGAATTGGAGATTCATGAACTTAAGAACACTTTAAAAGGACAAGAAACGGAAAAAGAACTGGCTATCAAAAATGCAGTGAGTGAAAAAGACAAAACAATTAATACTTTAAGCAGTCAAATTGAACTCAAAGAAACAGAATATCAATTAAAAGAAAAAAACTTAAAAGAAAGTTATGAAGAAAAGATTAAAAATAAAGATGAACAAATTGCTTATTATAAAGATTTTAAAGCAAGACAATCTACGAAAATGATTGGTGAATCTTTAGAACAACATTGTCATAATGAATTTAATCAATTAAGACCTTTGTTTCCTCATGCTTATTTTGAAAAAGATAATGATGCGAGAACTGGTTCTAAGGGAGACTTTATTTTTAAAGATTATGATGAAGATGGAACAGAGATTGTTTCTATTATGTTCGAAATGAAAAATGAAGCAGATGAAACGCTTTCCAAACATAAAAATGAAGACTTTTTTAAAGAGTTAGATAAAGATCGAAATGAAAAGAATTGTGAATATGCGGTTTTAGTGTCGCTTTTGGAAATTGATAATGAATATTATAATTCAGGAATTGTTGATGTTTCTTATAAATATCCTAAGATGTATGTCATTAGACCTCAATTTTTTATTCCGCTTATTACTTTAATTCGAGGGATTGCTATGAATTCTTTAGGTTATAAAAAAGAACTACAAATTGTCAAAAATCAAAATATCGATATTTCGCATTTTGAAGAAAATATGAATGCTTTTAAAGAAGGATTTGGAAGAAATTATCGACTTGCAAGTGATAAATTTAAAAAAGCAATTGAAGAAATTGATAAGACCATAGATCATTTACAAAAAACAAAAGAAGCATTACTTTCTAGTGAGAATAATTTAAGACTTGCTAATGTGAAAGCAGAAGAATTAAGTATAAAGAAATTAACTCATAATAGTGAGACGATGGCGAAGATGTTTGAAGATATGAAAAAAGAAGAAAAAGAACCACTTGAAGTATAGCTCTATGTGAAGAAACGATGAAAACTTAGGGTTTTCTCTTTCTTTTTTTATTTTAGGTGGTATAATAAAGGCAATTTGAAAGGAGTTATGATTTTAAATGAAAAAGAAAGGATTTATTTTATTATTTCTTATCTTTGCTTTAGGATTTCCAATGAGAGTTTTTGCTGAAAAGATTAATATTGCAGATTATAATACACTTGATTTAAAAGGAGCTTTAGAAGCTGAGGGTATTACACCTAAACTAGATAATTATAGTGAAAATGATGAACAGATAACGATTTATTTGTTTCGAAGAGATGGTTGTCAATTTTGTAATAAATTTTTAAACTATGTTAATGATACTTTAATTAGTAAATATGGAAATATGTTTAAAATTATTACCTCAATTCGCCTAAAGTGTTGCTCGAATAATAAAAAGTACACAAAAAAGGATTATATTGAAGTGTATATTATATTCTCTTTTTTGTACATGAATTTTTTCCTTTTTTGTACATTCTTATAGTATCATTCAAACTCCACTCGTTATTTACAACATCATAGAATTTTGTAAAATAAAGAGCAATCTTAAAGTATACAATTGAATATTTAGAGAAAAATTAATACCAATCTTAAAATAATGATGTTATATACAATACCGATTTGCCTATAGATTTGGAAGATATAAGAAATAATTCAATCATAATTTTTAAATATACAGCAACACTTTAGGCGAATTGAGGTAAATTATTTCATTTGAAGTATACCATGATTCTGATAATAATAAGTTATTAGATCAAGTAGCAGAATTTTTAGGAGATGATCCAAATAGTGATAATTTTGGAGTTCCTTATATCGTTATAGGTGATAAGACATTTATTGGATATGCTGAAGATATGAATACTTCTATTGAATCAGCCATAACAAGTCTATATAGTAGTAGTGATCGTTATGATGTATTTGAAGAAATGACTAATGAAAAAGAAACAACAACTGATACAAAATCAAATACCACAGCTATTGTATTATGGAATATCGTCATTACCGCGGCTGGTGTGATTGTTGTAATTATTCATAATAATCATTGTCGTGATCAAATTTTAGAGTATTTAGATTCTAAAAAGAAATAAGAGGCATCTTTTAAAGATGTTTTCTTTTTGCTAAAATGCCTTAAACTTTTCTTTCTTTTATGATAGAATGGTTATTAGAAAGAAGTGATTCATCATGAAAAATATAATATTAACAGGAGATAGACCAACTGGTCGACTTCATTTAGGACATTATGTAGGTTCTTTACAAAATAGAGTAAAACTTCAAAATGAAAGTCATTATGATGAAATGTTTATTATGATTGCCGATGCTCAAGCTTTAACAGATAATGCGGATTATCCTGAAAAAATTAGAGAAAATATTTTAGAAGTTGCATTAGATTATTTATCTGTTGGATTAGACCCTAAAAAAGTAACTTTGTTTATTCAATCAGAAGTTTCCGCTTTAACAGAACTTACTTTCTTTTATGCTAATTTAGTTACGGTTTCTCGTTTACAAAGAAATCCAACTGTGAAAAATGAAATAAAACTTCGTAACTTTGAAGCGAATATTCCAGTTGGATTCTTTACTTATCCGATTAGTCAAACAGCAGATATTACAGCTTTTAAAGCAAATATTGTACCCGTTGGAGAAGATCAACTTCCAATGATTGAACAAGCAAGAGAGATTGTGAGAAGTTTTAATCGAATTTATTCAGAAGTTTTGGTGGAACCTAATGCTGTTTTACCTAAAAATGAATTAGCTTTAAGATTACCTGGAACCGATGGAAATGCCAAAATGAGTAAGAGTTTAGGAAATTGTATATACTTAGCTGATGACACTGAAACGGTTCGTAAAAAAGTGATGGGAATGTATACAGACCCAAATCATATTCGGGTAGAAGACCCAGGGAATACTAAAGATAATCCAGTATTTATCTATTTAGATGTTTTAGCTAGTGATGAAGATTTTCAAAAGTTTTTACCTGAATATAAAAATTTAGAAGAATTGAAAGCACATTATGAAAAGGGTGGACTTGGAGATGTCAAAATTAAAAAGTTTTTGTTTCAAGTTATTGAAAGAGTTTTAGAACCTATTCGAGAAAGAAGAAAATATTATGAACAAAGAATTGATGAAGTATGGGATATTTTAAAGGATGGGTCAAAACATGCAAGTGAGATTGCTAATGGAACTTTAAAAGAAGTCAAGAGTGCGATGAAGATTAATTATTTTGAAGATGAAGAATTACTTAAGAAATATCAAGAAAGGTATAAAGATTAAGGAAAAAATTAGTATTTTTGTTAATCATTGTACTACGATAATTATAGTATGGACATTACATTTCAGAAACAAATCAAAAATTTGAATTTTGAGAGAAGGCGTTTTCATTGAAAAAAATAAGATATAATAATAAAAATTTAAATTTAAATTATAATTATATGAAATATTGTTCTCCGACTACTGTATTTATAAAAATAACATCTAAATGTATGTTAAATTGTAATTTTTGCTCTCAAGGAAAATCAGAAAATTGTGAAATGGATATTGACAAAGCGAAACATTTGTTAAAAAAATTAAAGAGAGAAAATGTTTTAAGAATATTTTATACTGGTGGAGAACCCTTTCTTTATTCACATTTTCAGGAATTGCTTGAATATGGTCATAATTTAGGTTTTTGTCAATTAGTAATTACAAATGGTTTTATTTTAACTACTGAAAAGGTAAATTCTCTTTTAAAATATGTAAATGGGATTTCTATTTCGATTCATGGTAGTGAGGAAATGCACAATAAAATTGTTAATAACAAAAATAGTTACAAAAAAGTTGTTGAAGGAATAAGTTTTCTTAAGAAAGATTATCCAAGAATAGCTTTAGATATTTGTTATACTGCAACTCCACAAAATTGCAATATTAAAGATATTACTTCTGTGGCTGAATTATGCAAACAAAATGGTATACCACTTAACATAACTAGAATGTATAATGTTGGAAAAGCAAAAGAGATTAATAACGATTTTGCTTATGTAAATCAACTTGTTTCAATTATAAAAACACTTATTCAAAAAAAATATGATATTAATATTGGACATTGTCTAGTACAGTGTAATGTAAATCAACGTATTCCAAATTCGTTTTGTATGGCAGGAATTGATTTTTGCTTTATTAATATAAATGGTGATATAAAAATTTGCGGAAATTCTCTTGAAGTAATAGGCAATGCTTTTTGTGATAGATTTCGAATGATTTGGAACAACTACTACAAAAAATTATGTAAAAGGATAAAAAAATTACCATTGTATTGTAAAAATTGTGAAAATGTTAATGTGTGCTTAGGCGGTTGTAAAATAGAAGCGAATATCAAAAACGTGCCATTAAATGATTCGTTAGCTATTAGCAATATGTTAAAAAAATGGGATGACATAAAAAGTAAAAAATTTAGTATAAGAATTGGAGGCATTAAAAAAATTGGATTTAATCAATATTTAATTATTGGTAAAGAATCTGCAATAGTAAATAAAAATGTTATACAAATTATCAAAAAATTAAATGATACAAATACGCTTGAAGAAAATATGTTAACTATTAATGATAATTTTAATGATTTTGAGTTAATGAACTTATTTGTTTTACTTTATAATAATGGTTTTATTATGAAAAATTATTAAAAGGGACAATTGTATATGAAAAACGAAATTTTTAATTTTAATGTTGTAAATATAAAAAATAAAAGTTGTAATGTAATAAAATCAAACTTGCTAGAGCTTAAGTATCTTTATGAAAAATTCCTAAAATTAGTGAATAATTTAGAGGATAATGCAACGATTAATGAGATTATTAAAGTTCATCAAAACATATCTGAAAAATATAGTCAGTTATATTTTAAAAACGCATTAGAATTTTATTCAAAAAAAATTAGTAATTTTAAATATAAAAAAAATATAAAATTAATTAAAAAATTTGAGTCAAAATATTATTATTCTTGTACATTGATAAACAAAAATATAACCGATCATTCTTTTGCGTCAAAGTATTTAGAATATGTAAATGTAACCTGTATTTCTAAAACAAACAAAATAAAATACTATGACTATTATAATAATTTTTTTGCTTTTGAAATTGTTCATAGAAAACAAATCAAAATTTCTTTTTTTAATATTTACGATTTGATGGATTTGTCATATTCTCATGTTGAAAAAGAAAAAATATATAAAACATTCTCTAATAAAATAAAATCTAATGAAGCAAAATTTGAAAATTATATTTTAGAATTGACTAATAAAAATGCAAAAACAACAAATTATTTTATATTTACTATGCTTAAACATGGGATTAAGGATAATTATATTAACATGGCAATAAAAGTGATTGAAAATTGTGAGATTATTCAACAATACATAACTTATAAAAGGAATTTGTTAGGAATAAAAGATATATTTCATTTAGAACTGTTTTCTTACTATTATAATTTTAATCAGGATTTTTGTCTTGATTCAAATAAAATATTATCAATTTTTTCCGATTTTGGAGATGAATATATTAAAAAAATTTCAGAATTTCTTGATGAAAAAATCTTTATTAATAAATCCATTAGTAACAAGGGATTAACTATAACAGATTTATCTGGGCATGGGTTTACTGTATTAAAAAGTTTGAATGAAACAGCAGTAGATTCGATATTTATTCTTGTTCATGAATTAGGACATCTTTCGTATAATTACTATTCTAAAAATAAAATTGTTATGAGTAACGATATTATGTTTTCTGAAATTTCAGCCATAATTCACGAGCTTATATTAAATGAATATCTAATAGAAAATAAAATTTTAAATGATAATATATATTTTTTAGATAGTATTTTTAAAATTGTAGCAAAGGGGATTGAGAACTTTAAACTTTTAAAAAGTATTTATAACTTAAAAAATATAGATTATTTTTCCGTTAAAGATGAATATTATAAAATCATAAAAGAATTGTATCAAGACCAAATTGTTATAGAAGAAGGTAATATTGATTTTATAATAGATAATTTCATATTTGATGAGACGTATTATTTACGTTATATGCTTGCTTTAATTATCTCAGTTAATATTTTTATAGGAATGAAAAATTGTCCTAATGGAATTGCAAAATATATTGAATTTTTAAAATATTCTTCACTATGTTCAAATATAGATGAAGCTGTAAAAATAGTTGGTATTGATTTAAATCAAAAAAGTACATATAAAAATGTGGTAAACTATTTATATAATTTGATGAAAAACAATGATTGAAAAAAGCGTAAAAATATAGTTGTAAATGTCGTTGTAAGTGTTACAAGTTTTAAGTGAGGGATGTAGATTTGTCAAACAAAAGTGACAAAGTCACGACAATCCAACGATAGATTATTTTAACTTGTTAAAATAATCACG
>CANPXO010000009.1 GCA_947586205.1 uncultured Bacilli bacterium | reverse complement strand
ATGGCAATTGCTTGGTTAGTCGCGGAGATAACCATTCGTTTTCCGAGTATTGGACTCCCATTTTTAAAAGAAAAGAAGCTAGATTCTTTTGTACAAAACAAAACGATTTCTAAAATAAAAGACTCCTACCGAGTGAGTAAAAGTGACAAGGAAAAGTTAAATTCGTATAAAAAATAATTTACTAACAAAGTATTCCATGATAGAATAAATATTACGAAAGAGGTAAAAATGATGAAAAAACACACAACAAAGGTTTGTTTTATATTAGTATTAATTGCCATATTGGTTTTATTTACAGGATGTAATAAAGAGTTGTCTCCAAATGGAACAATTGAAGGATATTCTTATGAAGAAACAGAAGAAGTGACAAATTACGTAAAAATCGTTACCAATAAAGATAAAGTGATTTTATTAGAACTTTATCCAGATATTGCACCGATTACAGTCGAAAATTTTCAAAAATTAGTCAAAGAAAAATTTTATGATGGACTTATTTTTCATCGAGTGATTGAAGATTTTGTGATTCAAACAGGAGACCCTCAAGGAAATGGAACAGGTGGTAGCAGTGAGACCATCAAAGGAGAATTTGCAGATAATGGAATAAACAATAACTTACTTCATGAAAAAGGTGTTCTTTCGATGGCAAGAAGTGATGATATGAATTCTGCATCCAGTCAATTCTTTATCTGTGTTGGAGAGAAGGACTCTCTAAATATGCAAAACCTAAATGGAAAATATGCAGCTTTTGGGCGTGTGATTGCTGGATATGATACAGTTGAAGAAATATCTAAAGTCGCGACCGATATCTATGATAAACCAACAACGACTCAGCGTATGAAAACAGTAAGATTTGTCAAAGTAACAAAAGAGGAGTAATCTTCTTTTTTTGTTGACTATAAAAATATTTATGGTAAAATAGACAACTGTAAAAAGGAGATGTTGTCATGTGAATAAATTTACTGAAATGATTTCTAATTTAAAAGACATTCAAAGGTTAAAAGAGTCTGAGTTAGAAAAATTACAATCTAAACAAACAGATATAAAGTCAAACTTAATAGAATATAAGGAAAAAGAACAAAATTTAAAGAAAGAAATAGAAGAAGGATATCATCGAAAAGAAGTTTTAGAAAATTATCGAAAACTTTATTGGAATAAAGTCAAAATATGGGTTTTTCTTTTCTTAGGAATAGAGCCTCTTGGAATTGGTATGTCGGTATTGATATCATTAATAACTATCCCTTCTTTAAGAAGTTCTATTATAGTCGCAGGGATTATAATGTGGAATTTACTAGAGTTTCCAATAACCAAAATGATTATAAATGAGCAAACAAAAGAAATTCATAAGATTAAAAAAAGTTATAAATTAGAAGAAGTTATTTCAAAGATTCATGGACAAGAACAAGAATTGGGTATCATATCTCAGAAAATAGAAGAATCTAAAAATACTTTAAATGAGTTAGATATTCAAGTACCAAGATTAGAAAATGAATTACAAGATATAACTGAGAATCTTTCTAAAGTTGCAGAAAGTTATAAAGAAACTTTTAAAAGAGTGACTCAAACAATAAAAATAGAAGAATTAAGATGGAAATACCAACACGAAATAGATTTTGAGTTAGATCAAGCATTTGAACAAAAAGAAAAAAGGAATGAATTCACTTTAAAAAACAAAAATGACTCTGTTATGAGTAGCATAAATGCAGTTGACAGACTATCAAAAAAAGCTTAAAATATGGGTATAAAACGTTGAAGAAGAAAAGTAAAAATGGATCTTTTTAGAAAAGAGAGTTTGGAATAGGTGAAAACAAACAAAAAGACATTTTGAAGAAACTTTGAAGTTGGGTTTAGTACATAATACCCCGTGAGAATCACGTTACGAGAAGAGTATAATAAGGTGGTACCGTGCTAATCCCAGCACCCTTTGGCATACTACCTTTTTGTTTGGAAGGAGAAAGAAAAAATGAAAAGTGAATTAGTAGAAAGATTATTACCAGGACTTACTCATGACAGAGAATATTATGAGAAGTTGTATCCAGAAAGAAATTTAGGAGAAAAGGCAATCGTCACTCGATATGCACCAAGTCCTACGGGTTTTGTACATATTGGCAATATATTTCAGTTATATATTTCTAGTAAAATGGCAAGACAAACAGGAGGAATTGTTTTCTTAAGAATCGAAGATACGGATCAAGAAAGAATGGTGGAAAATGGAATTTCCAAAATCATTCGTGATGTTGAATCTTTTGGAATTACCTTTGATGAAGGAGCCATCAGTGAAACAGAAGAAAAAGGTGCCTATGGTCCTTATATTCAAAGTCATCGAAAAGAAATTTATCAAACCTATGCGAAAGACTTACTTTTAAAAGGTCTTGCTTATCCTGATTTTACAACCAAAGAAGAATTGGAAAAATTAAGAAAAGAACAAGAAACAAGCAAAAGAAGAATTGGTTATTATGGAAAATGGGCAAGAAGTCGTTTCTTAACTGAAGAAGAAATTGAAGAAAAATTAGATGCAGGACTTCCATATATCATTCGTCTAAAAAGTACTGGAGACTTTAATCGTAAGGTAGTCGTTGAAGATGCCATTCGTGGCAAACTAGAATTTCCAGAAGATGATATTGACCAAGTTTTAATTAAGAATGATGGACTTCCTACGTATCATTTTGCGCATGCGATTGATGACCATTTAATGCATACAACCCATGTGATAAGAGGAGATGAGTGGGTAAGTTCTCTGCCAGTTCATATAGGACTTCATAAAGCCTTAGGTTTTACACCACCAATTTATTGTCATATTCCACCTCTTAATAAAAAAGATGGAAATTCCATTCGAAAATTATCAAAAAGAAAAGATCCAGAGATGGCTGTTTCTTACTATCATGAAATGGGTATTCCTGTCACGGCTGTCATGCTTTATCTTGCTACCGTATCCAATTCAAACTTTGAGGAATGGTATTTAAGTCATCCAAAAGAAGATGTAAGTCATTTTGAAATGAGTTTTGATAAGATTGGAACTTCAGGAGCTTTATTCGATATGGAAAAACTTTTCAATTTATCTAGAAATTATTTAAGTCAGATTAGTGCTTCTGAGATGTATGAAAATACTTTGGAATGGGCAAAAAAATACAATGAGAAGTTTGCAAGTCTCTTAACTCAAAACAAGGAAGTAGCTTTACAATTTTTAAATATAGAAAGAGAAGTTGAGAAACCACGAAAAGATTATGCGATGTACAGCGAGGTTTATGATGGAATGTGGTATATGTTTAATGAAGAATTTAATCCAACAGAATATGAATGGCAAAAGATTACGGATAAAGAAGAAATAGAAACGATTTTAAAAACCTATATGGAAAGTTTCTTTGATGAAAATGATAATGAAGAAGACTGGTTTAATAAAGTGAAAGACTTATGTGATGCCTTAGGTTATGCTTCTAATATGAAAGAATATAAACAAAATCCAGAAAACTTTAAAGGAAATGTCGCAGATGTTTCTACAGTTCTTCGTGTTGCTTTCACAAGTAGATCAAGAACACCAAACCTTTATGATATTATGAAGATTTTAGGAAAAGAAGAATTGGAAAGAAGAATAGAACTTGTCTCCAAATCATAAAATAGTAAAGGCATTAAAAAGAAAGAAAGCTGAAAAAATTTTATGAGAAATAAAAGAATATTAATATTGGGAATGGCAAGAAGTGGTGTAGCTATTAGTAAGTTATTATCTCAGTATGATAATGATATCACTTTGACGGATTTAAAAGAACAAAGCTCAAGTTTAGTAAAAGAATTGGAAAACTTAGGTATTCATATTGTAATCACTGATCATCAAGAAGATTTAGTGAATGATACTTTTGATATAGTGATTAAAAATCCAGCGATTCCGAAAAATAATCCTGCTGTCATAAAAGCAAAAGAGCTTCAAATACCTGTGATTAACGAATTAGAAGCAAGTTATGAGTTATTACCTAAAAATGTAACGATTATAGGGATTACTGGTTCAAATGGGAAAACTACAACAACGACAATGACTTATGAAATGCTCAAACGTTCTAATCATAAAGTTCATTTAGCAGGTAATATTGGGATTCCTCTCGCCGATATTGTAAGTGATGTGAAAGAGGGAGATATTATTGTTTTAGAGATCTCTGACCATCAACTGATGGATATGTATGACTTTACAACGAATATCGGTGTTCTAACAAATTTAAGTGAAGTCCATTTAGATTTTCATGGAAGTTATGAAAATTATAAAAATATCAAGAAAAAAATCTTTGCTAATCATACCAAAGATTCAATTGCCATATTAAATGCGGGGAATAAAGATATCTTAGAACTCACCCAGAATATCCCTTCAAAAAAAATTTATTTCTCAGCTAAAGAAAAAGCTGATATTTGTCTCGAAGAAGGGGATATTGTTTATAATGAAGAAAAGATTATTTCTACCAAGGACATTCGTGTGAAAGGAAATCATAATTATGAAAATAGTATGGTGGCTATTTTGATTGCCAAAATGTTTGACGTGACCAATGAAGATATTACAAAATATTTAAAAGAATTCAAAGGTGTAGAACATCGCATTGAATATGTGACAACGTTAAATGGTAGGAAATTTTATAATGATTCGAAAGCCACGAATAACGAATCTACGATTATCGCCCTTGATTCTTTTACAGAATCAACCATTCTTATCATGGGAGGCTTAGACCGAAATATTCCTTTTGATTCCATTGCACCTCATTTAATTCATACAAAAAAAATCATTTGTTATGGAGAAACCAAAGAAAAGATTAAAGAGTTGGGAGAACTCAATGGAAAAGAAGTTCTTGTAACGGAGACTTTAGAAGAAGCAACAAAATTAGCTTATCAAGAAAGTGCAGAAGGTGATGTTATTTTACTGAGTCCTGCCTGCGCTTCTTGGGACCAATTTGATAATTTTGAAACAAGAGGACAAATATTTAAAGAAGTTGTTAAAAAATTGTAAAAAAACTTGACGAGGGGGGGGGTATTTGCGATAAAATGAACTTATGATAGAAAGTAGGTTCATTTTTAATATTATGGAAAGAAAATATCACTTTAAATTATAACTAAATGGTTATATAATGATAATAGAAGGTAATAGAGAACGGAATGAAATAGAAAAAGCAGTACATAATAAATGATAGGAGCAAAGAAAAATATGGATAAAAGAAAAACAAGTTTATTTATTTTAGGATTAAGTATATTATTATTAAGTGTAGTAGGAGTTACTTATGCTTATTGGACTTTAACTTTAGAGCAAACAGATGAAGACAATTTAGCAACAAGTTGTTTTGATGTAGTATTAACGGAAGAAAATAATGCCATAAATTTAGAGAAAGCATACCCTATAGTGGATAAAGAAGGAGAAGAGTTAACTCCATATACTTTTAAACTTAAAAATAAATGTAATGCAAATGTGAAATATCAAATTAACTTAGAAACTTTAAATACAGTAGGTGGAGAATCTATTAAAGATAAAAAATTAGCAGATAAATATATTAAAGAAAAGTTAAATGAAAAAGATAAAGATGGATCTATGCGTTTACTTATTGATAACGAAGAAGTAACTCCAACATTAGAGGATGCTTCCGAAAGTTATAAATTAATGACAGGATATATGACAGCAGAAGATGAAAAGACATTTGAGCTTAGGTTATGGATGGACGAAAATATTACTGCAGAAAATACAGATGCGATGGAAAAAACATTTGCAAGTAAGATAACTATAGTAGCGACTTATGCAAAAGAAGCAAAGAAAACATTAGAAGAGACTATACTTGCATTAGATATAGAAAATAAAGACGATGAAGATACTGGAGCAACAGGTTTATATAAAGTAACACATGATGAAGCAAGTATTACATATACAACAGATTCTTTTTATCAAAAGAGATTAACTCAAACAGAATACAGATATGCAGGGAAAGATCCGAATAATTATGTAGATTTTGGAGAAAAAGTAGCGGAAGACAAGTTTGAATTAATGTTGTGCGATGAAGAAGGGTGTATTAATATTCGATTATTAGGATTACCATTAGAAAGTTATTTTAATACTCAAGAACAATGTGAAACAGAAAAAACTCAAATTGAAAATACATATGGTGGTGTGTTACAAAGTATGGGTGGAATTCTTGATTGTCAACAAATTGCAGCAAAAGGAGATTCACTTTATTGGCGAATCATAGGTTTAGTGAATACACCAGAAGGACAAAGAGTAAAATTAGTAAAAGATGCATCTATAGGAGGCTATAGTTGGGATAGTTCTGATGAAGATATTAATTTGGGAGCAGGAATAAATGAATGGAGTCAAAGTGATCTAATGAAACTTTTAAATCCAGGATATGAAACAAATAAAGATCAGATATGTGAAGAAGATCAATGTACTAATGATAATTTAGTAAATAATAGTTTATATTGGGATGGTGGAAAAGGAAAATGTTATACATTTAAAGATAATATTGCAACAGATTGTGATTTTACAAATAATACTATTCCAGAAAATTTAAAAAATATGATAGATACAGTAACATGGAATACAGGAAGTGATAAAAATTGGATTGATGATGAATTGTTAGATGTAAACAAATTTTATGAATATGAAAGAAGTAGTAACACAGGAGATATATGTAAAGAAGATAAAGGTGGAAATGGTGGAAGCAATTGTACTGATCAAGTAAATAGAACAACTAGTTGGAACGGAAAAGTAGGCCTTATATATCCATCTGATTATGGGTATTCAACAAGTGGAATCAAAGATGCAACAACAAGGAAAACATGTTTATCTACAGCATTGTCTAGTTGGTATAGTCATAGTAGTTGTTATGAAAATAATTGGTTATTACCGAGTGAAGTGGATGGGACTTTATCGCCTGTCGCATTTTTGGACGTTGCGTATGATGTCTTTAGTGTCAATACCGATGGACGTGTGGCCTACAGCTATGCATACAATGCTGAAGCTACCCATCCTTCTGTCTACCTTAAACCTGATGTATTTGTAACACAAAGAGATGGAAGTCAAATCAATCCATACATTTTGGAGGCATAATGGTAATTATAAACGTAACAGATAACATGAAAAAGAGACTCGTTTGATAAAAGTCTCTTTTTAGTTTAAATTTCTTTTTCTCTCAAAAGAACGCTGATCCACTGTTTCAAGAAGAAACATTCCATCTTTTATTAAATCTGTTTCTAATGTACTCCAAACACGATTTCTAAGAGGATCACACTTTCCTAAGACATTTCCTTGTAAGCGTTCAAATTCCATATCTGATATAACAGTGTATTTTTGTTCATAAACTGGATTTCCATAAAAATCTAAAACAACATTTTTAGTAAGATATCCATAATTTCCATTTTGAAACATAACGACTACTAAAGAAGGAACTAACTTTTGAATGACATTTACTAAATACACTTCATAAGATGTTAAAATAGCATTATCTTCTTGATTTAAATCTGTATAAACAATTTTTGTGTTATATAAATCAACAAATCTTTCATTCATTAAAGTAATGAATTCACTTACATTTTCTTCACTTTTTAATTCTATTTCCATATAAATCACCTCAACAATATATAATATATCAAACTTTTAAGCGAAAAACCAGAAATATTATCATAAAAATGTGTAATATTTTAGTAGGAGTTGATAAGTATGAAATTAACAGTAAAAAAGATCGTTGAAGTTTGTCATGGAACTTTGCTCTGTGGTGATGAAAATTTAGTAATTGAAAATTATTCAAAAGATACAAGAACAATTACCAAAGGGGATTGTTATGTTGGAATGAAAGGGGAAGTCTTTGATGGAAATAAATTTTATAAAGAAGCAATAGAAAAGGGTGCTTGTGCGTGTATTCTAGATTCTTGTAATGAAACTTTAGAAGAAAGTGTTCCCATTATTCTCGTGGGTGACAGTGTCCTAGCTCTTCAAGACCTTGCTAAATATGTAAGAAGTGTGATTACTGTTCCAGTCATCGCGGTGACGGGAAGTGCAGGCAAAACAAGTACCAAAGATATGATAGCCGAGGTCTTAAAATCAAAATATAAAGTTTTAAAATCAATGGGAAACTTAAATGGACAAATTGGTTTACCTCTTACTCTTTTATCTTATGAAGATGAAGATGTTGTAGTAATAGAAATGGGGATGAATGACTTTGGTCAAATGAGCATTTTAACTCATATTGCCAGACCCACCATGGCAGTATTTACAAATATTGGGACAGCCCATATTGGAATTCTTGGTTCAAGAGAAAATATTTTAAAAGCTAAACTAGAAATTTTAGAAGGAATGGACGAAGGAAGTACTTTAGTCATCAATAATGATAATGATTTATTATCAAAGTTAAATATAAATGGTTACAAGATTGTCACCTGTGGAATCGATACGGAAAGCGACTTTTTAGCTAAGAATGTCAATTTCGAAGTAGGAACTAGCACCTATGACATAAAACATGACAATGAGTCTTATGAAGTCACCATTCCAGTCATGGGAAAAGTATTTGTTTTAAATAGTTTGCTTGCTGTTGCTGTAGGAACTCTTTTAGAAGTTGAAAAAGAAGATATTCAAGAAAGTTTAAAAAGAATCGAATTATCTGGAAATCGGATGCGAATTGTTCCATTAAAAAATGGAATAACTTTAATGGATGATAGTTACAATTCCAATTTAGAAGCTGTAACAAGTGCTTTACAAATTTTAAAAGATTACAGAGGCAAAAGAAAAATTGCTGTCCTTGGTGATATTCTTGAAATGGAAGATTTTAAAGAAGAAATTCACCGAAAAATTGGTTCTTTAGGAACTCTTTTATGCATAGATGCCATCTATTTATGTGGGAATGCTACGAAATATATTATGGATGAAGCACTTCAAAAAGGTTATGATCAAAATAAGATTTTTCATTTTGATACAACAGACGAATTAAGAACCCATTTAATAAACTATTTAGAAATTAATGATACGATTTTAGTAAAAGCAAGTAGAGATATGCATTTTAAAGAACTTGCTCAAAATTTAGAAAAAGATTTATCCGAAAAATAAAATCTTTTTTTCTTGCTTTTCTAATACTTTTTTGTTAGTATAAATTTATAGTTTAAGGGGGACATTTTTATGATCCAAATCGACAATTTAGAAACAATAAAATATTTAAAAGATACTTTAAATCGTTTAGAACAGTATGGTTCCTTCACACAATATCAAAACCGTCTTCAAAATATAATCGAAGAGTATGATAAAAAAAGTGAAAAAGAAGAAAATGGACTTATCTTAGAAACAGAAAATAAAGAATTAGAATTATTTCAAAAACTAGAACAATTAAAATTTGATTTAACGATTCCCATTCTCTTCTTAAAATGGATGGATTTAACAGAAGATTGGGAACTAGAAGTCGATTTATCTTCTTTTGATACAATAGAAAATAAATTAGCAGAGTTACTCACTTTGTTTCCTAAAATTGAGAAACAAGAAAAATATTTGCAAAAATACTATGATTTACTCTTAAAGAAAATCATACAAGAATATTTAAATGGAAATGAAACGTATCTTATTCCATATTCTAATTTAAAGGAAAGACCTTATTTAGTTCATAGTATCGAATCCTTTTTAAAGAGTAAAAATCTTTCTTTAGAAAGTAAGATTGAAAACTATGATTTAGAAACAATATTAGATAAAATATTTGAAAAAGAAACAGTTGTGGAGATAGAAAAAACGGAAAAGATTTCGATTTTAAAAAGAGTACGTTTCGAATTAAGTAAGTTAAAAAATTATGAAAATATTTCAGAGGAAGATCCACTTGCTTATCTTGGAAATGCAAAAGAAAGAGTAATAGAAATCATAGGAGAAGAAAAAGCCCTTAAAAAGGATTTTAGAAATCACCGCTTTGATTATATAGATTTATCAGATGTTGACTTTACCGATGTTTGGATTAAAAAGTGTGTCTTTATAAGAACAGGTGCAAAGATAGATCCACAAAAAATACGTTATAAAGATATGTCTTTTTGCGATATTGAAAATGAAAATTTGTTTGATAAAGACTTTACAGGAGTAAAGCTAGATAATGCTGCTTTACATTATACGGGTGCATTTTTAGATTTAAGTAAAGATGATAAAACTTGCTTACAAATATTACAAAGATCAGACCATTTTAGTGGAGTTTTTCTAAAGACCAGTGAAAAATATAAAAAACATGCAGAAAATTGCATAAATTTTGTGTATGTAGAAAGTGACCCAAGAGAAAGACTAAGCTACTTGGGAACCAAAAAATGGGAACTTTATCAAAAACTAGGTGCAAAAACAATATACGAAAAAGATTTTTCAGATGTTAGATTTAACAGAATGGATTTATCAGATGTTGATTTTACTGATGTAAAAATTAACGGTGCTGACATTAGTTATACAAAAGCAAATGTAGATCCTCAAAAAATAAGAGATAAAAATATGCAATTCTGTATAGCAGAAGGAATTAATCTCATGGATAAAGATTTTACGGGAGTACATATTTCTTATGCAAATTTAGATTATACAGGGGCCTATATTAAAAGGGCACAAGATACTTATTCGCTCTTTTGGACACGGGCAAGTGTGAAAGGATGTTTTACCACAGAACAAATGAAAGGAGCTATTTATGTCGAAAAAGACCCAAAAGAAAAATTAGAGTATTTAGGCAATGCCAAATGGATTCTTTATGATTATTTAAGAAAATATACTCCGAAAGGTTTTATTGAAGGTATACGTTTGAGTGAATGGTACGAGTGTTTACTTAAAAAAGATTTTCAAGGTGTTAAAATCGAAAATATCGATTTATCAAATGTCGATTTTACAGAAGTTTTACTTGATTATAAAACTTCTCTTAAAAATACAAATGCCCATATCACGAAAGAACAAGCAAATAGATTGTATCCCAAAGAAACATGGAATGAAGATTATACTTTCTTAGAAGATTTGGGCATTCATTTAAAGGAGGTGTCAAAATTAGTTAAAAAATAATATTTAGTTTAAAAAAATGAGATAGCAGCATATTAGTAAAGGTGATTAATATGGAAACAAATAGCATTTGGCTAAAAGATGTCAAAGAGACAAATTATAAAACATTAAAAGAAAATATCGATACTGATATACTTATTATAGGTGGAGGAATGACAGGCATTTCTTTACTTTATGAATTAAAAGATACGAAAAAGAAGGTTGTTTTAGTAGAAAGAAATCGAATTGGTCGAGGAGTCACTTCGAGATCCACTGCTAAAATCAATTATTTACAAGGAATTATGTATTCCAAAATTAAAAAATTAGTGGGGGAAAAAGAGGCAATCGATTATTACCATTCTCAAAAACTGGCTATAAAAAGAATCGAAAATATCATTCATAAAGAAAATATAGATTGTGATTTTGAACGTGTGACTTCTAAAATATACTCTAATAAAAAAGAAATTGAAGAAGAATATGAGTTTTTAAAAGAACAAAATGCTCCAGTGACGAAAGATAAAAATGGAATTCAAGCAAACGATACTTATGTCTTTCATCCATTAAAATACCTTCAATCTTTAGCGAGTATTGCATGTAAAACAAAAGAGATTTATGAAAATACTAAAATCACAGAAATTGAAGTAAAAGATGGTATCTATCTTTGTAAAGGTGATGTTACAATTAAAGCTAAACAAGTCGTTTTAGCTTGTCATTATCCTTTTGAGTTATTCCCCTTTTTTCTTCCTGTAAGAACTTATATCGAAAAGTCTTATATTATGAGCAATTTAATTGCAATGAATAAAAAAGAAACGTTTATTACAACAGGGAATCCAGTCGTATCCAAAAGATACTATGATAATCAAAAAGAAGTTTATGAACTCATATTGAGTGAATCTCATAACATCTGTGTAAAATTAAATGATAAAAAGAATTTTGAAAATGTTGTGGGAGACTCCAAACCAAAATATTTATGGTCGAATGAAGATATCATGACGGCAGATTCTCTTCCTTTTATTGGGAAAATCAAAGATCAACTTTATTTAGCTACTGGATATAATACATGGGGAATGACAAACAGTGTCTTTGCAAGTATTCTCTTAAAAGATTTATTAAATGATAAAGAAAATGCCTATGCAAGTACTTTTGATCCTTACAGGAAAATGAACTTAGCAAAACTAGGACAATATCCAGTAAATATTTTATCCAATACTTTAGGAATGGTTCAAAATAAAATATTCAAAAGAAAACGTTGGTATCCTAAAAATATAAAATTCTTTCATGAAAATGGCAAAAGTTTAGCAACAGTGACAGAAGATGGAGTAGATTACACGGTTACTACAACATGCCCTCATATGGGTTGTACTTTAATTTATAATGAAATAGAAAAAACTTGGGACTGTCCATGTCATGCTTCACGTTTTTCTATTGATGGAACTTGGTTAGAAGGACCTAGTAAAAAAGATATTACTTATACTGAAGATTGATTTAGATTAAGCTAACACAATTTTTATTAAAATACAAGACTAGTAATATCCGCTTTTTTGTGGTATTTATATGTTGGTGATTCTAATGAATAATCTATTCTTTGCAACGATTTATTTAAAGACGAAGGCAAGTGAGAAAATTGATGATTTTGTTCCTATTTATGCTGTCATAGGAGATGTAGAACAAGATAAGTTCATAAGTCTAGATGGAAAAATATATCAAAATATTAGAAATTGTAAAAAATGTGGTTTTGAAAATGCAATAAAGATAAGTGATTGGAAAATCCATAGTGAGAAAAAAGAAATTGAGGAGCTCTTGAAAGAGTATGCTAGTGTATGTAAAAAAATCTTTTTTGTCTTTTTAAAAGATATCAATTTAGTGATTCGTTATCATGAGTCTATGTTAAACTATGGAGTAGGACACTTGCTTGATTTAGAAGAGATAAAGAAAAAAACTAAATTTCGATGTAAACTACAACAATATGGGATTATTGCTATAGACAAACGAAGAAAAAAAGAATACACTGAAAGTGGAGTGAAATAAAATGAGTGTCGTATCTAAAACAATGTTTATTAGTTTTTTTACTAATCTTTTTCTATCCATTTTTAAAGTAATTGCAGGTGTGATAGGGGAGTGTGGAGCCTTAATCGCGGATGGAATTCATTCTTTCAGTGATCTTTCGACTGACTTAGTCGCGATGATAGGACATAAACTCTCTCGGAAACCAGCTGATGAAAGTCATCCTTATGGACATGGTAAAATAGAATACATGACTAGTATTATGATATCTGTTGTCATTTTAATACTAGGTATCACTGTCATTATTCATGCGGTTACGAAAGAGATACAAATCCCTAGTATCTTAGTCGCGGTTGTAAGTTTTTTTACTATTTTTATCAAATATTTTTTATCTTCCTATATTATTCGCGTGGGAAAGAAAGAAAAAAACAGTATTTTACTTGCAAGTGGTTATGAAAGTCGAACGGATGTTTTTAGTTCTGTCGTAGTTTTTGTATCTATTTTATTCATGCAAATGGCTAAGAAAATTCCAATATTTCAATATGCAGATGTTGTTGCTATGCTACTTGTAGGTTTACTCATTTTAAAAATTGGCTTTGAACTTTTAAAAGAAAATGTAAGTTCTATCTTAGATGAACAAGAAAGAGATGAAACTTATTTAAATCAAATTAAAGAGATTCTTTTAGAAAGTCCAGAAATAAGAAGAGTTGATAATTTAAAAGTATTAAAATTTGGAACTTATTATAAGATTGATGTGGAAGTGAGTATGGATCCAAATATGTCTCTTTTAAAAAGTCATCGTCATACGCATGAAGCAGAGAATCGTTTAAGAGTTTTTGATGATCGGATTTGGTATATTCATATTCATGTGAATCCTGATGAATCTTACTCCCTTAGAAGGGCAAGTAAGAAAGACTTAGAAAAAATAGAAGAGTATCGATTAAAATCAGTCTTAGATGATTCTTTAAGTGAAGAAGAAAAAGAAAGAAAAGAAAACTTTGTGAGAAAGGAAACTCAAAAACATTTAGAAGATTATCAAATGATTTTACATGATAAAGATGTGATAGGAACCATAGGATATTACATGGTAGAAAATAAGCTTTATATAGAAGAAATATATATCGAAGAACGCTTTCGTTACTGTGGAATAGGAACACGTATTTTAAAAGATATCATGAAGCAACATTCCAATGTTCTTATCTACTTATGGGTGAGAAACGAGAATAAGTTTGCTATATCTTTCTATAAAAAATTAGGTTTTAAAGAGGAAGTAGTAGAGGAAAGTCGTATTAAAATGTGTTTAAACGAAGAAAATGCTTAGTTTACTTTTTTTGAGTTTCATGATAATATTAAACCAAGGTGAGAATATGAATAAAGGATTTACTTTAGTAGAGCTTCTAGCAGTGATTGTACTCCTAGGTTTACTTGCAACAATCGCGGTTCCAAGTGCAATAGGAATATCAAATAGTATTAAAAAAAAGATGTACTGTGAAAAAGTAGACATGGTGATATCGGATGCCAAACGCTGGGGTGATAATCATTTAAGCCAGTTATCTAATGATTGCTATAAATCTTTAACTGTAAAAGATTTAGTAAATCAAGGAATTACGAGCAAGGAAGATCATGAAGACTTTTATGTCGAAAATCCTTTTACTGGAGATGCTATGGATGATAATGTAGTCGGAATCTATTTAATGAATAATCGTGCATATGCTTTCTTTATCGAGACCAATACAACTTTAAAAGATGCTTGTGAGGAAGAGATTAGAGTTTGTAACACCGGAGAAGAGCCAAGGCAAAATGGACAAATTGTCTGTGTGAAAAGACCCGAAAGAGCATGTTAAAGTTTACAACTCAGTTACTTTTTGGTAAAATAAGAACTTGTTTGAGGTGACGTGTGATGAAAACAGTATGTTTAATAGGAAGACCAAATACAGGAAAATCGAGTTTATTTAATCGCCTTGTTGGGGAAGAAAAATCGATTATTTTAGATATGCCTGGAATTACGAGAGACCGTATTTATGGGACGGTTACTTATAAAAATAAAACATTTCATATCATTGATACAGGTGGGTTAGAGTTTGGGGAAGATAATTTTCAAAAAGATATTTTAGCTCAAGCGACTTTTGCCATTGATGAAGCGGATTTAATATTATTTGTCGTGGATGGGAAAACTGAACTTAATCAAAGTGATTATCAAATTCGTGATTTACTACATAAAACAAACAAAGAAGTCATTGTCGTCGTAAATAAAATCGATAATGAAAAAAGAGAAGAAGAAATCTATCGTTTTTATGAACTTGGCTTTGAACATATTTTACCTGTATCTGCCGCGCATAAAATAGGGGTGAATACCTTACTTGATCAAATCACAGAAGATTTACCTGAAGATACCGAGGAAGAAGATCAAATTTGTAAGTTTTGTTTGATAGGTAGACCCAATGTTGGAAAGAGTAGTTTAGTGAATGCCATTCTAAATAAAGAAAGAGCAATTGTAAGTGATATTGCTGGAACTACAAGAGATGCCACAGACACAAGATTTAAGTATCATGGGGAAGATTATATCATGATTGATACAGCTGGTATGCGTAAAAAAGGAAGAATCTATGAATCCATTGAAAAATATAGTTTACTAAGAAGCTTAAAAGCGATTGAAAGAAGTGACGTTTGCGTTCTTGTGATTGATGCCGAGGAAGGAATTATTGAACACGATAAACATATTGCTGGTATGGCGATTGAGTCTGGTAAAGCTTTAGTCATCTGTGTCAATAAATGGGATACGGTAGAAGATGAGAATGCTTTAAAAACTTGGAAAGAAAAATTAAAATATGAATTTCAGTTTGCAACTTATGCCAAAGTGGTCTTTTTATCAGCCAAGACTAAAAAAAGAATTTCGACTTTAATGCCTGAAATTATCTCTGCTTATGAAAATCACCAAAAACAAATTCCAACTTCTACTTTAAATAGTATTATTGAAGATGCTGCAAATTTACATGAAGCTCCGTCTTACCGAGGAAGAAGATTAAAAATTTATTTTGTAAGTCAAGAGAGTAGTGAACCTCCGAAATTTACGTTTTCTGTAAATGACAAAGGACTCGTGCATTTTAGTTATGAAAGATATTTAGAAAATAAACTAAGAGAAAACATTGATTTTACAGGAACACCGATTATTTTAAAATTTAAAAATAAAGAAGAATAAAGTTTTCGACAAACTTCGACAATACTCGACAATAGAAGACAAAACTTGTCAAAATCTTCTCTTGAAAAAAAGGTTTAGGACACTTAAAATAGGTTGCAGTCACTTAAAAAAAGCGACGGTTAGTCCAAGCTTGAATGTTATCGAGACGGATACTCCTTTCAAATCCAAAATTCATGAAGACTAAAAAATGGACTAACACAAAATGGTTTCCATTTCATAAAATATTATTAGGTAGGTGTTTTATGGAATTCGGAGACCATTTTTTTGAAAAAGTTGAAAAAAAGACCAAAGTCGATAAGAATACGATTTTATCTTTGGCTGAAAAGTTACAAAACGGGAACATGAAAGATGAGGCTACATTAAGAGAAGTGATCGCGACATTAAGTAAAATGACTGGGAAAACTGTTTCCAAAGAAAAAGAAGATAAGATTATTGAAACCATTACCCAAGATAAAGTTCCTAAAGGAGTCGAAAAAATGTTTTAAAAAAAGTAGAGATTTTGAAGTCTCTACTTATTTTCTTCCTAATAAGTCATCTAAGGAACATGAGAAGTGTTTTGCAAACTCTAAAGCATAAACAGTTGTAATCAAACATTTTCCAGTTTCATATTTATGAATATTAGACTGAGTTGTTTGAAGAGCATCTGCAACTGCTTTTTGAGTTAAGGCTTTTGATTTTCTTGTTTTCTTTAAGTTTTCAGAAACTAAATTTACATCAATCACGTCGCCAATTTTACTTTTCATCTTACGATTATCATTTGATAATCCAGTGACATAGTCTAAGCTTACCTTATAATTATTGGCAATCTTATTTAATTGTCGAAGTGGCATGATATCCTTTCCAGTTTCCCAACCTGCATAAGTTGCACGTTGAACATGAAGTACGTCAGCAATATTTTGTTGAGTAATTCCTTCTAGGTTCCTTAATTGTCTTAACCTTTCAAAATTCATTTTTATCACCTACATCTATTTTCGCAAAAGAAAGTGAAATAATCGAGTAGTAGTGGTTGTATATGATTAAAAACTGACAATTTTTTCACTTTTTCTCGCGTTTACATCTCTATTATAATACAAAATTTTGTTTTTGAACAGAGGAATAGTTTTATTTTTGTAACATATTATGGAAATAGGTGATTATGAATGGATAAGAAAGAATTATTGTCATCCATAGCCAAACGTGGAAATGGAGAAATTTATTTAGGAGTTGTCGGAGCCGTTCGAACAGGAAAAAGTACCTTTATTAAACGTTTTATTGAAAACTTGGTGGTACCTAACATTACAGATGAATATGAAAAGAAACGTTGCTTAGATGAAATTCCTCAAAGTGCTCAAGGAAAAACGATTATGACAACCGAGCCTAAGTTTGTTCCATCTTCTGGAGCTAAAATTAAAGTGGATGATTTTGAAGCTGATATTAAGCTTGTCGATTGTGTAGGTTTTGTTATTCCAAATTCAGTTGGATATGAAGACCAAGATGGGAATCCAAGAATGATTAAAACACCATGGTTCAATGACTCAGTACCATTCGTGGAAGCTGCTGAAATTGGAACGGAAAAAGTGATTAAAGATCATTCTACGATTGGAATTGTGGTGACAACAGATGGTTCTTTTGGTGAACTAAAAAGAGAAGATTATTTGGATGCCGAGGAAAAAGTCATCAGTGAGTTAATGGCAATAGGCAAACCTTTTATTATTGTTTTAAATAGTAGTAAGCCAAATGCCGATAGTACAAGAGCTTTAAAAGACAACTTAAGTAATACTTATAATGTTCCAGTCCTTCCCATTAATGTAGAAGAGATGGAAGAACCAGAAATACTAAATATTTTAAAAGAAGCTTTATATGAATTCCCTGTTATGGATATTGCAATTGATATTCCAGAATGGGTTCATGTATTATCCAATACTCATGAGATTAAAAAGCATTATTTAGAAAAAATCAAAGAAAGTGTTGGAAGTGTTTCTAAAGTAAGAGATGTGGAGGATATCATCAGTCATTTTACGGATTCCGAAATTATTTCCAAAGCTTATATAAGTAACTTAGATACAGCAAACGGGATTGTATCGATTCGTTTAGAAAGTGAAGATGCTCTTTACCAAAGTGTATTAAAGAGTCTAGTGGGAGACGCCGCGACAAGTAAAGCGGGACTCTTAAAAGTATTCACGACTTATGCCGAAGGAAAAGAAGAGTTAGATGGACTAAAAGAAGCTTTAAGATCTGCAAAGACCACTGGTTATGGAATTGTTTTCCCAACCCTAAAAGATATGAAGTTATCGACTCCAGAAATTATTAAACAAGGAAATCGTTATGGAGTGAAGTTAAAGGCTGTTGCAAGTAGCATTCATTTAATGCGTGTCGATGTGGAAAGTACCTTTGAACCTATCATTGGTTCGGAACTTCAAAGTAAAGAACTTATTAATTATTTAATGAAAGACTATCAAACAGACCCATCTAGTATTTGGAAAAGTGAAATTTTTGGACGTAGTTTAGATGTTATCGTAAAAGAAGGAATTCAAGCCAAACTTTCCATTATGCCTGAAAATACTCGTTATAAATTGTCTCAAACCGTGACAAAAATTGTAAACAAAGGGTCAAGTAACTTGATTGCATTTGTCATTTAATGTAAAAATGTGCGAAAAATGCGCATTTTTTCTTGCATTTCTTTCTATTTTTTGATACTTTTAATGTGTAAGGTAATACGGCCTTATGAAATTTGAAAGGGAGGTATAAAAAATGTCAAGACAAGACGTTATTGACGCAGTTGCTGAAAAAGCAGAAATGAGCAAAGCTCAAGCAGGACGTGCATTAGATGCATTCTTCGCTACAGTAGAGGAAGGACTTAAGAAAGGAAAAGATATTACTTTCGTAGGTTTTGGTAAATTCTCTGTAAAAAAACGTGATGCAAGAGAAGGACGTAACCCAGCTACTGGCGAAACTATGAAAATTCCAGCAAAAAAAGTTGTTACTTTCAAAGTTGGAAAGAAATTAAAAGATTCTGTTCAATAAGAAAAGAAAAAGCGAGTCATAAAAGATTCGTTTTTTTTGATTGAAAATATATGGTTCTTTGTTTATAATAAGACCCATAGGGAGGTTTTCGATTATGGAAAATATTAAAAAGCTTCAGTATCAATTAACGTTTTTGCCTTATTTAGGAAAAGCTAAGATGGCAGTTATTCAAAAAATTGGAGTAAAAAGAGCCAAAGACAAAGATTTTAGTGGTCAAGATTTAAGTGACATTGATTTGTCTACTGTTGATTTTACAGATGTTTACATCTCCAGAGCCAATTTAAAAAATACAGGAGCACATATTAATCCTCAAACAATTAAAGATAAAAATTTAGCTTATGCTAATCTTGAAGGCTTAAACTTAAGTGGTCAAGATTTTACGGGATGTGATATAGAAGGAACTAATCTAAAAGGAACCAACGCTTATATAGATCCACAAGTAGTGTTGAAAAGAAACTTAGTGTGTACTAATTTAGAAGGTCTTGATTTATTTGATGCTAATTTTTCTGGTGCAGACATTAGTTATGCTAATTTAAAAAATACACATGCATACATCAATCCAAATGAAGTGATTGTAAAGATATTATTTGATTCTGATATGAGTTTTAAAGGATGTTTTTTTGACAGATCAGAAAATAATAGGTGGTCGTCGTATCTTGGTGCACATATAGTGTATGATAATCCGAAAAAGTTGTTAGAGTGGTATGGCAACAAAAAAGATGTGATTATTAACGTTGTAGGACTCGAAAATGCAGTATGTCATATTTTGGATAATGCCGATTTTTCGAATATCGATTTATCTGATGTTGATTTTTCCAGTCTATCCATTTTTGGAGCCAATTTAGAAGGAACCAATGCCTTTATTAATTTGAATGAAATAAATAGTACATGGATAAATTATGTAAAGAAAAAAGGCAATTTATCAGGGTGTCGTGTTATATTAAGCAATGATCCTAAAATAAATAAAAAATTTGATTTAACAAATGCAATTATTTTAGATAGAGAAGAAGTACAAGTAAGAAAACTTGTTAAATAAATATTAAGAAAAATTTATTCAATAACGAGTCAAAAAAGATTCGCTTTTTATTTGAAAAAATACTGTTCTTTGCTATAATAAAGATAAGTAGGGTGATTATATGTTACAAATGGAAAACATAAATAAAATAGAATATTTGAAAAAAGTGATAGAAGAACTAAAAGCATATCCTATTTCACTCGAAAAGGAAAGTCAAAAATTAGATTTATTAATTTCAAATTATAAATTAAAAAAAGAAAAAGAAGAAAGTGTTTCTTTAAATCTTTATGGAAATCCAGAAACAGAGTTATCCGTTGAGCTTATGAAACTCGAAATGGATTTAGAAATTTATATTTTATTTTTAGAACTTATCCATTTAACAGAAAATTGGGATTTAAATGTAAATTTAGAAAAATTTGATATGATTGAAAATAAAACAGAAAAACTTATTTTAACTTTTGGGAATATGGACCTTCAAAAAGAGATTTACAAGCGTTTTCATAACCTACTTCTTAAAAAAATCATTCAAGATTATCAGGAAGAAAAAGAAGAATATATAAATTACTATCAAGATTTAAAAAAATTTCCATATTTAATAGAAAGTATTCAAAGTTATGGAAAAGCGAATCACCTGTCTTTACCAGAGCATTTAGAAAATTATACTTTAGACACTATTTTAGAAGATTATTTCATTTTATCTAAACAAGATTTAATCTCTATTGAAGAAAATGAAACGAAAGTAGAAACTACAGAAGAAAAGAGCTCTATTCATACTTCACTTTGGAAGAAAGCAAAACAAATTCAGTATCAATTAACTCCTCTTTCTTATTTGGGAAAAGCGAAAGTAGAGGTTATTCAAAGAATTGGATTAGAAAGGGCAAAATTCAAAACTTTTAAAGATCAAGATTTAAGTGGTATTGATTTGTCTACCGTAAATTTTATTGATGTAAATGTCGAAAATTGTAATTTAAAAAATACAGGAGCACATATTGACCCTCAAAAAGTTCGTAATAAAAGTCTCTATTACTGCAACTTAGAAGGTTTAGATTTATCAAATGTGGATTTTAATGAAGTAGAGATGAGAGGAGTTAATTTAAAAAACACTAATGCTTATATAAATCCTCAAACTGTGAAACAAAAAAATTTATACCATACCAATCTCGAAAACTTAGACTTAAGTGAGCAAGATTTTTCCAATTGTACTATATTCGAAGCTAATTTAAAAGGAACCAACGCTCATATTGATCCTCAAAAAATCAGTTTTCGTAGTTTAAAAGGATGCAACTTAGAAGGCCTTGATTTGTCGGGCGCAGATTTTACAGATGTTTATATTTTGAGAGCTAACTTAGCTGAAACCAATGCATTCATTGACTTAAATAAAATTGCTTATGGTTATGAAGAAACATTAGAAGATATAACGAAAAAAGGAAATTTGTCAGGTTGCCGTGTCATATTAAGTGATCCCTACACTAATGAAAAATTTGATTTAACAAACGCAATGATTTTAAATGAAAGCTCAATTGAAAAAATGATTAAATAAGAAAAATTAAAAGAAAGAGGTATAAAATGATAGATTTACATATGCATACAAATTATTCAGATGGAACAGATAGTTTATCAGAACTTTTGAGTAATGCAGAGAATAAAAAACTTGAAATTATTTCCATTACAGATCATGATCAAGTTGCTGCTTATAAAGAACTTGAGGAAAATCCGAGTTTAAGGGAAAAATTTTCTGGTATAATTATTACAGGATCTGAACTGAAAGCAGTTTATGAACATGTTCCAATAGAAATACTCGCATATGGAATAGATTATAAAAAATTAAAAATTCATCAAATTGATCAAGAAACATTACAAGATGAAGCATTGAAATCATTCACAAAGAAAATTGGAGAATTGGGATTTAAATTTAAGAAAGAAAATTTATATATTGATCGGAATGATCCCGCAAAACAATGGGCATCTTTTGTTATAGCAAGTGAAATTCTAAGTTACAAAGAAAATGATGATTTAATTAAAAAATATGGAAATTTCACGGCTACTGGTTTTTTTAGAATGCACGCGAGTAATAGGCATAGTGTTTTCTATTATGATGAAACGGCTCATTTCTTAACTATAAAAGAAGTTGTAGACAGAATTCATGACGCGGGAGGATTAGCATTTTTAGCCCATCCATTTTTATATCCTTTTGATAATAAACAACAAACAATAGAAACTATTTTAGCAACCACAAATATAGATGGAATTGAAGCAGAATATCCTTTATTTTCTTTAGAAGAACGTGAGTTTATTAAAACTTTAGCTCAAAAATATCATAAATATATTTCTGGTGGTTCTGATTATCATGCAAAAACAAAACCAGATATAGAAATGGGAACAGGAAAAAATAAAAATTTAAATATTTCTTTAAGTTTGATTCAAGATTGGATTGATAAAGTACAAAAGATATAAATTTTCTACGAAATATAAACAGCGAGTCATCAAAGATTCGTTTTTTATTGAAAATTTATGGTACTTTGTTATAATAAGCTTGCAGGGAGGTCTTCTTATGTTACAAATGGAAAATATCAATAAAATCGAGTATTTAAAAACAGTGATAGAAGAATTAAAAACATACTCTGTTTCGCTTGAAAAAGAAAATAAAAAATTAGATCTATTGATTTCGAGTTATAAATTAAAAAAAGAACAAGAACAAAAAGAAGGAAGTTTAGTTCTAAATCACTATGGAAATCCAGAAACAGAGCTATCTGTTGAACTCATGAAACTAGAAATGGATTTAGAAATTTATATTTTATTTTTAGAACTTATTCATTTAACTGAAGATTGGAATTTAGATGTGAATTTAGAAAAATTTGATATTATCGAAAGCAAATTAGAAAAAATAGTCTTAACTTTTGGAAATATGAATCTTCAAAAAGATATTTATATGCGTTTTCACAATTTGCTTCTTAAAAAAATTATGAAAGATTATCAAGAAGACAAGGAAGAATATATAAATTATTATCAAGATTTAAAAAAATTTCCATATTTAATAGAAAGTATTCAAAGTTATGGAAAATCAAGTCTTCTTTCTTTACCAGCACATTTAGAAAATTATACATTAGAGACTATTTTAGAAGATTATCTTTTTTCTACCAAACAAGATATAATTTCTATCGAAGAAAAAGAAACAAAAGTGGAAGTAATCGAAGAGAAAAGTACTTTTTATACATCAATTTGGAAGAAAGTAAAACAAATTCAGCTTCGACTAAGACCACTTTCTTATTTAGGAAAAGCGAAAGAAGAAGTCATTCAAAGAATTGGAATAGAAAAAGCTAACAGCAAAAATTTTGAATATACAGATTTAAGCGGTATAGATTTATCTACTGTAGATTTTACAGATGTTGGGATCGTAGGAGCTAATTTAAGAAATACAGGGGCACATATTAATACTCAAACGATTGCAGGAAAAAGTCTAGCTTTGGCAAAACTTGAAGGCTTAGACTTAAGTGGGCAAGATTTCAATGGTTGTGAAATAGAAATGGCAAATTTAAAAGACACGGGTGCACACATTGATCCTCAAACGATTGAAAATAAAAGACTATCTTATGCTAATCTTGAAGGCTTAGACTTAAGTGGTAAAGATTTCACAGGTTGTAATATAGAAGGATCTAATCTAAAAGGAACTGGATCTCATATAGATCCACAAAAAGTGGTAGGACAAAGTTTAAAAGACTGCAATTTAGAAGATCTTGATTTATCAGAAGCTGATTTTACAGATGTACAAATAAGAGGTGCAAACTTAAAAGGAACAAATGCACATATTGATCCTCAAAAAATTCTTAATAAAAGTTTAGGAAGATGCAATTTAGAAGGCTTAGACTTATCCCATGTGTCCTTTGCAGGGGTATATTTAGAAGAAACAAATTTAAAAGATACGTTTGCTTACATAGTGCCAGGAGAAGTATTTATCAATCATGATGTAAAAAGTAATATAGAAAATTGTTTTATCATGCAAAATCCTTATACAGAAGATTTTTTTGTTTTTTGTGACGGAAAATGTATTTTAACTTCTGCTTGTCCAAACTTATTGTTTGAAAGCTACGCTGATAAAAAAGAAATCATTATTCAAAAAATAGGTATGAAAAAAGCACTTCAACGAGATTTTTCAGAAGCTGATTTTACCAATATAGATTTATCGAATGTAGATTTTTCTAAAATAAAATTATATAAAACAAAATTAAAAGGAACGAATGCTCATATTAACCCCAAAAAGATGTATTATAAAGATTTTACAGATTGTGATTTAGAAGGTCTTGATTTATCAAAATCTGATTTTTCAGGAGCCATTTTAAAAAATACGAATTTAAAAAATACTTATGCCCCAATCAATCCTCAAACGCTTGCAAAAAATTCGGTAGAAAACTGTAATTTAGAAGGTTGTAATCTTCAAAAAGCAAATTTTAATCATACGATGATAAGAGGTGCAAGTTTTGCAAATACACTTGTAAATATCGATCCCCAACAAGTTTATGCGAAATGTTTAGTAGACGTAAATCTAAGAAATGTTCCTATGGCTTCCAAAAATTTTTCGGGTTGTGAGATAAAAAATGCAAACTTATCAGGAACAAACGCTTATATTAATCCCCAAAAAGTGTGCGAACTAAGTTTAGAAGGTACTAATTTAGAAGGACTTGATTTATCTAAAGCAAATTTTACAGATGTTGATATTACAGGGGCCAATTTAAAAAATACAAATGCTCATATATCAAGTATAATTCGTTGTCGGAATTTTGATTTATCGTATACCAATTTAGAAAATTTAGATTTAAGTAAAATAGATTTTGGACACTTTTACCTAGAGGGCGCTAATTTAAAAGGAACAAATGCTCATATTGACCCTCAAAAAATCAGTTTTCGTAGTTTAAGAAGTTGTAATTTGGAAGGTTTAAACTTAAGTGGTAAAGATTTTACAGATGTTGATATATACGGAGCTAATTTAGGAGAAACTGGTGCGTTTATTGATTTAAATAAAATTAAGCATCCTAAATTAGAATTAATAAAGACAAAAGGCAATTTATCAGGTTGCCGTGTCATATTAAGTGATGATCCTAGAGTTAATGAAAAATTTGATTTAACGAATGCAATTATTTTAGATAAAGAGGAAGTTCAAGTAAGAAAAATTGTTAAAAAATAAAAAAGAAGCTTTTAAGACAGTTTAGTTTAATGCTTCTTTTTTTCAATGGTTACTATATAACCATGTTTTTTTATGATTTTCATAAATGTTTTAAACGTATAATTTCTAATTCCTCTTTCATATCCTTGTATTGTCATCCCACTAAGACCAATACTTTTTCCAAACTCTTCTTGAATGAGACCAGTTCCTTCCCTTAAAAATTTCATGACATCTTTTTCTGAGTAATCATTTGCAATAAATTTCATATTTACACTTTCATCCTTTCTTGACAAGCATACAATATGAATGTATAATTTGATTATAATCCATACAGAATGAATGGGTAAGATAGGGCGAATAGATATGAAATTAAAGAAATTTAAAGAAAGAGATCATAAAAGAATAGGAATTATAGTATTTACATTAGTCTGTATTTTGTTAGTAAGTGGAGTCATACTTTATCGAACATTTGCCATATTTGAAGTGAGAACTAATCAAAATGTGATTAATGGTAATGTTCAAAGTATGGGAGATTTAGAGTTTGCTTTTTATAAAGATGATCAGATTGTTAAAGAAGCTCCTCAGAAAAGTGATGGTTACTCTTTAGATACAAGTTCAAGTTACTGTATTGATTTATTGAATAATAAACAAGTAAGTAATGTGAATTGGGATTATGAAAATTGGAGTATAGAAATTAAAAATGTTTCTACTACGAAAGCAAAATGTTATCTTTATTTTAAACAGATTTATAAAGAAGAAATATTAAATGGAGCAATACCAGATCTTGGAAATGGACGACTTGTTCCAGTTCAAATTTCAAATAATGCTAAGCCAAGTGATGTAGAATACATAAATAATTTGAAAAATTATGGAGGAAAAGTTATAAAAGCAGATATTACGGATAAATGGTATAGTTATTTAGATAACCAATGGGCGAATGCAGTAATTTTAAAAGATGGAGTCCCTGATAATTATGCATCTGGACAAGAAATACCCGAAAGTGATATTGAAAGTTATTTTGTATGGATTCCAAGATATAGATATCAATTAAAAGACAGTGAAAGTACATATAATAATTATTCTGACAGAACTTCTTTAGGCGTACATTCAAACAACGATACTGTTTCAAATTTAGGTTTAAAAAATCCATATAAAATAGTCTATGAAACTGTAGATTCTGGATTATCGACTGGTACTCAACAAAATGATTGGCTGACTCATCCTGCTTTTGTCTCTTTTCATGCCAATGGAATGTGGGTAGGCAAATTTGAAACTGGAACAACACTCATTGAAAATTATAATGTGTTGAATAGTTCCACTATTCAAATAAAACCTAATACTTATAGTTGGAGATCTATCGATATTTCTCATGCATTTTATAATTCTTATAATTATTTACGGGATTTAGATAGTCATATGATGAAAAACACTGAATGGGGTGCAGTTTTCTATTTGACTTATTCCAAATATGGGAGATGTAGTGAAACAGAATGTAAAGAAGTAAGATTAAATAATAACGGCAATTATATAACAGGGTATTCTGCAAGTAAAGATGCAACTTGTGGATATACAGCATCAAACGAAGAATGTAATAAATACGAAAATGTGAAAATCAATCAAGATGGAAACTATAGTTATAATTATTATAATCCATTAAGTATGGAATCAAGCACGACTGGAAATTATTCAGGAATATATGACATGTCTGGAGGAGCAGGAGAATTTGTTATGGGTGTTTTGCAATCTTCTCTTACTAATAGAACACCTACTACGGGAAATAATTCTACTACAAATTCTGGATTTAATGGGCCCTATTCTAAAATGGAAGGCGAAAAAGAAGATGGATTACCTATGCCTCAAAGTAAATATTATGATTTATACGAATTTGGTACCACTGATAAAAATTATTTCTTAGGACATTTAGGGGATGCCACAAAAGAGACTGGTCCTTTTTATACCATTCAGTATAGTTATGGTCAAAATCTTACACAATCCATAAGTAGTTATTTTGCTGATATGGCATACTTTATTTATTCAGATTTTCCGTGGTTTATTCGAAATGGAAGTATAAGTCATGGAAGTGAATCGGGAATTAGTGCATTTTTGGGTACTCGTGGTACAACAGGTATAGGGAATACTTTTCGACTTGTTCTAACTCCATAAATCAAAAAGTAAGATTTTGTAAAGTTTTCATGTCAATAGTTGAATAAACTGGGGAATCATAGTATACTTTTAATAGGTGGTGCTTATGTTAAAAAGAGTCATTAGCGCGGTTGTTCTAGCTCTTATTTTGATTCCCTTATTTATTGCTGGGGGAAGAGCATTTACAATAGCAGTAGGAATTCTTTCATTACTCGCACTGAAAGAAATTATTGATTTAAAACAAAGTCATAATAAGATTCCTAATGGAATTGTTCTCATTGCTATGTGTGCTTTATTCTTTTTAGTCATTTATAATTTTGATACGATTAATGGAATTCCAGGTGTCATTCTTGCTATACTAAGTTTTGTGTTCTTACTTCCAACATTGTTTCCATATAAAAAAGGAGATTATGAAACCAAAGATGCTTTTTATTTAATGGGAGTACTAGTCTTTTTAGGAATCTCTTTCCATTCGGTTCTTGTTCTTCGAAATGAAAATTTATATTTACTTTGTTACATTTTATCCATTCCAATATTTACTGATACATTCGCGATGCTGATGGGGAAATGGTTTGGACATAAAAAAATTACTCCAGTCATTAGTCCAAATAAAACCTATGCAGGCTGTGTCTGGGGAGCTATTTTTGGAACGATAGGACCAACTATTTTGTATTATTTTCTCATTAGTAACCAAAATATAATAGGAATACTTTTACAAAGTTTCATATTATCCATCATTAGTCAATTTGGGGATTTACTATTTAGTAAAATGAAACGAGAAAATGAAATTAAAGATTTTTCTAATTTAATACCAGGACATGGTGGCATACTAGACAGATTTGATAGTTTCTTATTTGTGATTCTCGCATTTATGATATGGAAAGGATTTTAGGCGATAAAAATGTGGATTCTTAGTTTATTATTATTTATCTTAATTTTAGGAGTGATTATTTTAGTTCATGAATTTGGCCATTTCATTTGGGCAAAGACTTGTGGAGTATATATTTATGAATTCTCGATTGGTATGGGACCAGTTCTTTTCTCACATAAAGGAAAGGATGGAATTTATTATAACATTCGAGCATTTCCAATTGGTGGGTTTGTGCAAATGGCTGGAGAGATTTACGAGGATGATTCCAAAATCAAAAAAGAAAAATTTTTATGTAATCGTCCTTGGTATCAACGTTTAATTATTCTTGTAGCTGGTGTTATGAACAACTTTATTTTGGCTTTAGTATTACTCTTTGTCATGGCACTTATTTGGGGACCAAAGTCTTCAAATCCTACAATATTAGATGTTCAAGATGACTCAGCAGCAATGGAAGCAGGACTACAAGATGGGGATAAAATCACGGCTATTAATGGACATCATTTTGATTCATGGGATGTTGGACAAATTTATTTATATTACAAAGATGCAGATGGAGCTTATGAATTTGAAATTGAAAGAAATGGGGAAACAAAAACGTTTGAGATTACACCAAAAACTGTAGAAAAAGATGGAAAAGAAACGAAAGTCTATGGAATTCAAATGGATAATACGGCTCCAAAAGGATTCTTACAAAGCATTGGATTTGCTTTCCGTAAATTCTGGGATGTCATTTGCTCTATGGCAGTTACTGTTTGGGGACTTATCAGTGGACAAGTATCCATAAGTAATTTATCTGGACCAGTTGGAATCTATCAAGTCGTAGATGAAAGTGTCCAATATGGAATTCAACAACTTATTTATATTACAGCATTCTTATCTATCAATGTTGGGTTTATTAATATTTTACCATTCCCAGCTTTTGATGGAGGACATGTATTCTTTATGATTATAGAGAAAATAAAAGGAAGCAAAATTAATGCGAAATTTGAAAATGTTTGTACAATGATTGGATTCGCATTAATCATGCTTCTGATGGTCGTGATTACCATTCAAGATATTTTCAGGTTATTCTAAAGGGCGAAAGCTCTTTTTTCTTTGCATTCCATTAAGATAAGAAATAGCTTCTTCCACATTTTGCTTCTTTAAACCATTACCTTCTAAATAAGAATCAGTTTGAATTAAATGTTTCTTTTGTTCTTTTGAAAAAGTTATTTCTTCATCATCTAAAATAATATAATCCGTAATTTCTGAATGTTCATTTAAGAAAGCATCAATTTCTAAATTTCTTTTATTTCCTAAATAAGGAGTCACTCCATAAATCGGAATTTTACATATTTCTAAAAGTCTTTGAAAGTATACATTAAAACGATCGGTATTCGTAAGAACAACGAAAGCCTCAGTTTCTAAAATGATATCTTTTAAACAATGAAGACATTTTGGATTTACAGAAAACATTTCATAACGGATCTTATCTTCTTCTGTTCTTAAAATTTTACTAAAGGTATTTCTTATCTGTTTTTCTTTCATTAAATAATTTTTACTATTTAAAACTCCATCTTTATCTAAAAATATAACTTTCATATTGTATCACCTACATTTATTTTATCACCAAATGTAGTCAAAAGTACAAAATTTTGTTATAATGTGTTTGTGTCTTGGTAGCTCAGTTGGATAGAGCGTTGGCCTCCGAAGCTAAAGGTCATGAGTCCGAATCTCATCCAAGACACCATTTTGTATTTAAGGCCTTTAAAATAAGGCTTTTTTGTTTGCATAAATCAAAAGAAACCCTATAATAGAGTTCCTTAAAACAACGAATAGACTTATATGTTCCTCGAAACAAGTTCTTCACAATGCTATTCATAACATCATAATTTAGACTGACTTATATGTTCCTCGAATAACTCTTCACAATGCAGTCAATTACAACTTGTAACAAATTTATTATAACGAAACATTAGATGCGTGTCAATATGTAATATTTTGCTTCACAATAATAATAGAATCATTTCTTTTCGAATGTAATAGTAATATTTAATTTTTTTGCAATATCATAAATATCTGAAAAATAGAATCGATTAACACCTCTTTCAATTCCTTTTGCCCAAGAACGACCATTTTTCCCAATTAAATTTCCAAACTCTTCTTGAGTAAGTCCTGACCATTCACGTAAAATTTTAAACATTTCTTCTGGTTTGTAATGTTCTGATGTTACTTTCATTTCATTCACCTCGTCTAACATAAGGGTACTACGAAAATACCTTTAAAAAGATAATATGGTACTTGACAGATACCTTTAAAATTTATATACTTAAGACATAGTAGGTGAGGATATGAAGCTAGAAAAATTTAAAGAAAAAGATCATAAAAGAATAGGAATTATTGTATTTACAATAACGTGTATTTTACTAGTCAGTGGAGTAGTACTTTATCGAACATTTGCTATTTTTGAAGTAAAGACAAGTCAAAATGTTATTAATGGAACCGTACAAGACCCTGGAAATATTTATTTTGCTTTTTATGTGGATGAGAAAATTCAAAAAGACATGCCTCAAATTAATAGTGGATATATATTAGATGAGGATGCAAGTTACTGTGGAATAAATGGACAAGAGGATGAAAAGATTCATGTATCGTTAACCGAAGATTATACAGTACATGTAAGTGGAATGACTACGTCAAGAACGAAATGTAATTTATATTTTGTAAGAGGTGCATTTATTTTAGGAAAACCAATTAAAGCAGTCACGAGTGGAGATGGATTATATGAAGTCAAACATGAAGATAGTTCATTAGATGAGGGATTTAAGCAAACCGAATGGCGTTATGCAGGTTCTAGTCCAAATAATTATATTAAATTTAATGATGAAGATTGGCGTATCATTGGACTTGTGAATGTTAAAACAGGAGATGGCTTCGAACAAAGAGTAAAGATAATTAAAGATGAAATGATTGGCAAATATGCATGGAATTCTAACAATGTAAATGACTGGACCCAAGCAAGTTTAATGACAGAATTAAATGATAATTATTATCAAAACAGTTTAAATAACACAGCGCAAAATATGATTGCTTCAGATATTATATGGAATCTTGGAGGAAGTTCTACTGATGGGAATGTAACTGCGAGCATGTTCTATGAAAGAGAAAGAGGAACAACAACTAATGAAGGTCAATCTTCGAAATGGAACCCAGAAAAACCAAGTATAGCACTCCCTTATCCTAGTGATTATGTGTACGCGACAAGTGGAGGAACAAAAGGAAGAGAAGGAAATACTGGATGTTTTGCTGAGCCAGCATATTTCTGGGGAGGAACGTGGGTTCATGAAGATGCTCATACACAGTGTGCAGAAAATGATTGGCTAAAACCAACACAGTCGCACATGTGGACTTTGATGCCGAATTCGTCTAAATCCAGCAATGTGTTCAATGTAGTTTCGGATGGGTATATTGATGCCTATCCTAGTGCGAAAATCGAACGCCCTGTTTATCCTACTTTATATTTAAAGCAAAGGATTAAAATTGTAAATGATGAAAATGATGGTAGCCAAAACAAACCATATACATTATCTGTTCAATAAGCTTTAAAAAAGAATCTCTTTTAATCATTCTCGTGTTATAATGGAGTAGTAAAGGAGAATGAAAAATGATTTTAACGAGTTGTCATGAAAATTGGGATTCTGATAAATATAAAACAGTTGCTATTTCAGGAAATCGTGGGAAAGATGCAAATTATAAGGGAGAGTGTTATCCTAAGTTAGCACCTAAACTAGGATTTTGGAAGATCTGGCATGAAAATATTGGAGTGTTATCTGAAGAAGAAAATAATCGTTATTACATAGAAGAATATTATAAACAAGTTTTAGCAAAATTAAATCCACAAGAAGTCTATGAAGAATTAGATGGTTCTGTATTACTTTGTTATGAAGAGCCTCATCTTTTCTGCCATCGTCATATAGTCGCCGCTTGGTTTGAACTTTTACTAAATACTTGGGTTCCAGAAGTGAAAATAGAATCTGATAGAATTATTCAAGTAGAAAGACTTTCTTATATCAAAGAATATTTACAAGAAGTGATGATGAAAGAAGATCATGAAGTATTAAAGTTAAAAAGAGTAGGAGAGAGTTATGGTAGAAAGTAAAATTAAAGAACTGTGGGAAAGTAATAAAACCATTTATTTCTTTGATGTCGATGGAGTTCTTGCTCCTTTAGAACTAGGTGAATATAATCATTATTACTATGATGATGAGAAATGGAATGAAATGTTACAAACCACAGATTTCTATGACAAGATAAGATCAAATAAAACCATTCAAAAATTTTTAGAAACTAAAGATATGTCAAAGGTGTATGTCATTACCAAAGGATATAATGATGTAGAATTACAGCAAAAGATTCATTTTTGTTTTAAAAACTATGGTATTTTAAATGACCATGTATTCTTAGTTCATCATGATGATGAAAAGTTAGATATCATGAAACAAGTCCAAAAAGAATATCCTGATTTAGAAGATAAATATTTTGTCATGATTGATGATACAGTAAGTGTGTTAAATCATGTGATGGCAAATTCTAATTTTTCTACTGTCCATATTAGTAGCTTTTTTGACTAAAGAAAATAGAGACTCAAACGGAGGCTGCTGAAAAAGTGGCAAAAATTAAAACTGATATTTAGAACAAATTTTCTATTTATCAGTTTTTTTCATTTT
>CANPXO010000008.1 GCA_947586205.1 uncultured Bacilli bacterium | reverse complement strand
GTACAAAAAATTCCAAGGTTTGTTCTTGGAATTTTTTGATAATTAGGTTGCGGACATTGTCCGCGGTATGTTATAATAGATTACAGAAAGTAGGAAGAATATGAAACTAAAGAGATTCAAAGAAAAAGATAATAAAAGTATAGGAATTATTGTATTTACCATTGTTTGTATTTTGTTAGTTAGTGGAGTAATACTCTATAGAACATTTGCAATCTTTGAAGTGAAAATAAATCAAAATGTGATTAATGGAGAAGTTCAGAGTATGGGAGATATAGAATTTGCATTTTACCAAGATAATGAAATTGTAAAAGAAGCTCCTAAAAAAAGTAATGGTTATTCTTTAGATACAAGTAGTAGTTATTGTATAGATATGTTAAATAATGAGAAAATAAGTAATGTAAATTGGAACTATGAAAATTGGAGTGTAGAAATTAAAAATGTATCAACAACTAAAACAAAGTGTTATCTTCATTTTAAGAAAATATATAAAGAAGAATTATTAAATGGTGCTATACCAGATTTAGGAAATGGAAGATTAGTACCAGTTACTATCTCAGAAACAAAAGGACCTGATTTATATACAGGAGATAAAGGTGGAAATGTCTATAAAGCAGATATCACAAGTGATTGGTATAAATATGCAGATAAAAAATGGGCAAATGCAGTGATACTAAAGACTGGAGTAGAAGATAATTATAGACCTGGAGAACAAATACCAGAAGAAAATATTGAAAGTTATTTTGTATGGATCCCAAGATATAGTTATAAATTACAAGGTAATGAAGAAACATTTAATAGTTATTCTACTGCCGAAGATAAAGGACAACATGTAGATGTTCAAAGCTTTTATAACTCCATTGAAGGTGGAAATAAGGGAGCCAGTAATGCCTTTGAGATAGAATTTGGCTCAAAGGATAAAGGAATAAGTACAACATTATTGAGTAAAGGAGACTCAATCGTTCATCCGGCCTTTGAAGCATTTGATAGTAATGGTTTTTGGGTTGGAAAGTTTGAAACAGGATATAATCAAAATAGTGATGGAAGTGTCATGCCTATAAATAGTTGGAATAAAGCAGGAGCTCAACATAATGAAACAAATTCAACAAAAGTTATCATTAAACCAAATGTTTATAGTTGGAGAAATATTCAAGTAGCAAATGCTTTTTATACAAGTTATGAATATAAAAGAGACTTAGAAAGTCATATGATGAAAAATACAGAATGGGGAGCAGTAGCATATTTAACAAACAGTAAATATGGAAGATGTAATGAAGAAAATGGAGAGACAAAATGTGAAGAAGTAAGAATTAATAATAATGGTAGTTATATAACAGGCATGTCAGCAAAAGAAGCACCAATATGTGGATATACAAATTCAATGAAAGATTGTAATTCTTATGAACACGTATCTTTAACAACAGATGGTACAAAAGTTTTGAGTTATTATAATAAAGCAAGTCAAGTAGCAAGTACAACAGGCAATTATTCAGGAGTTTATGATATGGCTGGTGGAGCATGGGAATATGTGATGGGGGTTATGCAAGGAAGTAATATTAATTCATCACCAACAAGTGGATCAGATTCTGAAAATAATTCAGGATTTAATGGACCATATTCTAATGATTCTAATGATGAAAGCAAAATAAATGGAGTTTCATGGCCTTCTTCAAAATATTATGACTTATATGATTATAATATAACAAGCCAAGATTTTAAAAGAGGACATTTAGGAGATGGAACAAAAGAATTTGGACCATTTTATCAAGTATATTATGATAGTGGCACAACTCCAAGAACTATAGGAAGTTACAATGGAGCCACTGCTTTATTTGTCTCTGGCTACAATCCGTGGTTCATCCGTGGTGGTAATGTTACAGACGGCACGGACGCGGGTCTCGCGGCTTTCGATAATGACTACGGTCGAGCGAATGTTTATGCTAGTTTTCGTGTCGTTTGTACACCCTAGCCCTTTACTTATCCACATTGTAAATTTGTAGATAAGTGATATAGAAAAGAAAGAAAATTGAAAATTATTTGAGAAAGAAAAGACAAGAGAAAATAAAAAACCTCTTGTCTTTTTTGAATAAAGAAAATAGAATAAAACACAAAAAAGGATGTTCTTAAATCTCAAAAACCCAAATATCTTTTACCCAAAAAGATTCTATGATATTATTACTAAATACAGAAAAAATCAATAAGAAAGAAGAAAAATCAAAGAAATTGAAGATTACAATTTTAAAAGTATCTTTAAACATGAATTAAACTATGTCATTAAAGTTTTATCATTAAATATAACTGGTTTATGATTATTTACAATATTTAATTAATATCTAAAGGTGTATTATCAAAATCTTTATCCATTAAGAATTCATGAATAATTTCTTCTTCATTTTCCACAGCTATTTCTTCAATTCTATCTACTCTACATTTTTCACTGATTAAAATAGCTTCTACTTTTTGTACAGCATCTTCTAATATGTCATTCACAACAACATAATTATATTTATTGATTTCATTAATTTCTTGATAAGCAACTTGGAATCTTTTAAGAATTTGTTCATTATTTTCCATTCCTCTTGCTTTAATTCTTCTTTTTACTTCTTCCATACTCGGAGCAAGAATAAAAATTAAAATTGTTTCCGGAAACATTTCTTTAATTTGTTTAGCACCTTGAACATCAATTTCTAGTATCACATCTTTTCCACTAGCTAAAAGTTCTTTTACTTCTTTTTTAGGAGTACCATAATACTTACCATACTGAACTTTAGCATATTCTAAGAAATCTTCATTTTGAATTTTTTTCTCAAATTCTTCTGGTGTTACAAAAAAGTAATCTTTTCCATCCACTTCATTTTCTCTTTTTTCTCTAGAAGTGTAAGAGATTGATACTTTTAAGTTTTCATTTCTTTTTACAAGTTCTTTTACGATTGTTCCTTTACCTGCACAAGTAGTACCTGAAATAACAATTAACTCCCCATTTTTTTTCTTTTTAATCATTTTTCTTCTCCTTTTTATTCTTTTTTATATCTGTTTTATTAAATATTTTAGCTAAAACCCCACTGCTTCTTAACTTATAATATTTTTTAGAATCAATTGGCAAATCATACTCTCCAATATATTCATAAACTCTTGGACGAAAACCTAACTTAAATTGATTTAATCCGTTATATGGATTTTCTAAAGAAAAATCTCCTGTCATTCCATTTAATTCCGCATAATCATAATCTTCTTTATAATACTCTAATATGGAATGATGTAAAAAATAATTGGCATCAAATGATTTATATTTCTTATCATATCCACTCATTAATATTTGTATACGATTCTTTTGATGAATGACTAAAGCACCTGCGATATAAATACGATTCTTTTGTTTATTTAATTCTGTTGCAAGTTCTACATCATGTTTATAAGAAAGTAACTTTCGATCTGAATCCATCTTTTGATTAATATTTTTATTTGTACTTTCTTTTTCTAATAAAGATTGATAATGATTATTTTTTTCTAATTCTAATTCATAAAGCTTACGAGCATTTACTAAAAACTCATCAGGATGAATATTCACTAAAAATAAATCAATCATATCATTTCTTTCAAACACATTATAATAATCTTTATAGTAAAAGTCACGAGTATTTCGTTTTTTTGCAATAAAATTTTGTAAAATATCAATTCCAGATTTCTCTGCTTTTTCTAAGTGTAACCCCTTTAAAGTAGAACGATTAATTTTATTTCTAGTATTTTTACTGATTTCTTTAATATCATAATTTTTTAAAGAAATCACTGCACTGAATCTTGGGAGGAGAGACTCAAAATATAAATTATCTTTTAACTTAATAAAGCCATTATCTTCTAAAATTTCTTTTATATCATAATTCCAATTATAAGTTTTTACAAAGTTTGTTGTATCTATTTCACTTATAGCAATTTCAGGATTGATTTTAATAAATACCACATGTTTCTTTTTATAATAAGCTTTTAAGGCTTCTACAAATTCTTTTAATAAGCCTTGATTAAAATAATCTAGAATAAATCCTTTAGGTGCATAACCATATTTGGTATGAAATTTAATTGTTTTTGTAAGAATTAAAGAAGCCGCTTTTATCTGACCATATTCATTCACAAAACCAATCAAATCATAATCATAACCGTTTTCTCCCATTAAAAGAGCATAGTTAATCGTTTGATAATGAGTCCAAAGTGGACTAGCGGATACAAAGTCTGTAAATTCTTCAATCGATAATTCTCTTAAAATCATAGGTATCACCCCTTTTTAATTGATGTATATACTATCATACTTTAAGAAAAAATGCAAATTCTTCTAAGACTATGATATAATAAGGACAAACTAAGGAGAAAGCTATGAAAAAGAAGTGGATAAGCTATTTATTAATATTTTTATTGAGTTTCAGTTTTGTATTTCAATTTGCGAAAGCTGACTCTGGATGGGATGTTGACTATGACTCGGGTTCTAGTTGGGATTCTGGTTCAAGCTGGGACTCAGGAAGTAGTTGGGACTGGGATGATGATTATGGCTCTTATTCATCGGGTTCAGGTAGTTCTTCTGTAGCATTCTTAATCATATTTATGATTGTAATCGTTATTCTCATTGCGTCGTCTGCCAATAAAGGACATAGTTCTTCTACAAGTGTTTATCCACAATATCAAGAAATGAGTGAAGAACAAATTCATGCCATCGACCCAGATATGAACATTGAAGAATTTAAGAGTAATGTCAATGACACCTTTATTCAAATCCAAAATGCTTGGACAAACTTTGATTTTGATATTCTTCGCAAGCTTTTAACCGATGAACTATATAACATGTATGAAAGTCAGTTACAAATATTAAAAGCCAAAAAACAAAAGAATATTATGGACAATTTCTCATTAGATGATATTAAAATTATTGATATGTTTAAAACAGAAGATACCATTTCTGTACAAGTTCATTTACAAGTAAGATTCTATGATTATGTGATTGAAGAAGAAACTAAAAATGTGGTAAGAGGAGATAAGTCTCGTCGAGTCATTGTAAGATACAATTTAACATTTGTAAAAGCTATCAAAGATAAGGTAACTAAATGTCCAAACTGTGGAGCAGAGATAGAAGAAAATACAGATACTTGTCCATACTGTCATACCAAATTTGAGAAGTTATCCACAAAATATATTCTAAGTAAGAAAACAAACCTTTCTCAATCCAAAGAATAGTGGTATAATAAAGTCACAAAGGAGTTGCATGTATATGTATAATGAAAAGAAAGAAGAAGTAAGAGATACTTTAAGTTTTCAAGAATTTTTTCAAAAAATGTTCCATAAAAGAACAAAAAGATTATTCACAAACCTTGACCGCTTATTCACAAATATTATGTGGATTGAAATTGGTTTATCCATATTACTTATTTTAGTAGGAGTTTTATTCTTATTAAATCCAATGTTAAGCCTTAATGTGATTGGTATTTTATTTGGAATCGTTGTATTATGTTTTGGTGGTTTAAACATCTATGCTTATTTAAAAAGTAGAGATCTTTATTTCTTTAAATTTCATATTATATACGGGATTTTAGATTTAATTTTGGGAGTTCTTATCATCATGAGTCCATTTACCTTTACTCAAATGATTACGATATTCATTGGTTTTTGGCTAATTTATCTAGCAGTCATGAAAATCGACTTAGCATTACGTTTAAAAATAATTAGTGAAAAAAGTTGGCTTACACTATTTATAAGCGCACTTCTATCCATATTTATGAGTATCTTAATTTTTATCAATCCATTTACAAACATATTATTTACTCAATTAGCGGGCGCTTACTGTGTATTATCAGGAATATTAAATGCAACCAATGCTATTCTTACCAAAAATAGATCCATTGAGTTTTTGGAAAATCTTTAAGGTGCACTATGGAAATTAACGAAACTTTAATCAAAACAAAAATTGATAATATCTTTGTGAAACTTTATACAGGAATGACTATTGAAAATTTACGAGATGTAAAACATTTCTTAAGTGATGAAGTCTATGAGAAATATGAATCAATATTAGAAGAAAACAAAAAGAAAAATCAAAAACAAATCTATGATGAAATTAATGTGAAAAACTCGAGGATTGTTGATGTTGAAGAGCAAGAAGATAAAACAGTTATCCACATCGAATTAATATCAAGATATATGGACTATATTTTAGATAATTCTACTGGAAAAATTATATTTGGAACAGACCAAAGAAGAATAGAAAAAAGAAATGATATTACTTTAGAAAAAAAGAATGATACAAAAGAAATTGATGGAGTTCGTAAATGCCCTAGCTGTGGAGCAAGTATGAGTATCAACAAAACTGGTGTTTGTGAATTTTGCCATCAAACTTATCCATTAGAAGACTATGATTTCATAGTAACTTCCATAAAAGTTTACGAATAACAACAAAAAGGCTTTTAAGCCTCTTTTAATTTGTCGATTAAAAAGAATTTCACTATGTTCTTGTAACTTGGTCTTTGTAATTACAACAGTACGAAGATTAGTTTGCAAAAACATAGAAAGTATCATATAATAGATATACCAAAAGAGGTGTGAGGTATGAAAATTGATTCTGTAGAATTAACCAACATCGCAGTGAGACTGAGTCAATATCCAACAGACAATCTAAAAGAATTTTTACTTGTTGGAAGAAGTAACGTTGGAAAATCAAGTTTTATCAATGCTTTAATTGGACGTAAGAACTTTGCAAGAACTTCAAGTAAACCTGGAAAAACTCAAACTTTAAACTTTTATCAAATAAACAAACAATTTTATCTAGTGGATGTTCCTGGCTATGGTTATACGAAATTATCTAAAGATAGTGATTATAAAATCGGTTTAATGATTGAAGAGTATTTAAAGAGTAGAACAGATTTATCTCAAGTATTCATGCTCATTGATTATAGACACAAACCAACCGAAGATGATGTCTTAATGTATAACTTCTTAAAATACTACAATATACCTATTACAATAGTAGCAACTAAATATGATAAAGTGAGTTCTTCCTTAAGAGATAAACAAGACAAAATTATCAAAGAAACATTAAATTTAGATCAAGATTTTATAAAATTTTCGGCAACAACGAAGAAGGGAAGAGAAGAAATCTATAAAATCATTGAAGAAACATTACACATTTCTTGAAAAACAAAGAAAAATATGTTAAATTAGATAGGACTGGAGGAAATATATATGTTAGAAACAATTTTATTAATACTTTCTGTACTCATTATTGTTTTAGTATTATTACAAAGTAATAAAGCAAGTGGAGATGCAGGACAAATATTTTCAGGTGGAAATGATAGACTTTTTGGAGTTGTAAAAGAAAGAGGATTAGAACTTATTATCACAAGACTAACAGCAGTTTTAGGTGTTGCTTTCTTTGTAATATCTTTAATATTATACTTAACAACAAAATAAAGAGATAAAATATCTTTATAAGTAAATACAAGAAAAATCTTTACTTTATATTGACAGATTTTTCTTTTTTATTTGTAATTTTTGATCATTTCTTTGTATAATAAATTTAAGAGGTGAAATTTCACATGAAAGAAGAAGTATTACAAAAACTAGAAAGTGTTTATGAAGCAAAAGATCTCATTCAAATCAATGATTTAATGGGATATCAAACAGCAGAAGAACTAAGAGAACTTACAGATGTTTTAGAAGAACTAGTAAGTGATTACATTGTATATAAAACCAAAAAAGATAAATATATTCTTCTTAAAAACTGTGTGAATTTAAAAATAGGCAAGTTTGAAGGAAACAAAAAGGGTTTTGGATTTGTCGTGTTACCTAAAGAAGATGATTTATACATTGATGATGCCGATGTGAACGGTGCCATTGATGATGATATTGTTTTAGCAGAAGTCATTAAAAAAGGACTCAAACCAGAAGGAAGAGTTATTCGTGTTATTAAAAGAGAAATTAATACTATTGTAGGAGAACTAATTGATGGAAAAAATGGCCTTATTTTTAAACCAGATGATGAAAAATTAAATCTTGATATTAAATTAAAAAAAGATACTTTAAAAAATTGTGTAGCAGGTCATAAAGTTTTAGTAAAATTAAAAGATGAATATGCTCCTAAAAAATTTCATGGAGAGATTATCAAAATAATTGGTCATAAAGACGATCCAGGTATGGATATTTTAAGTATTGCTTATAAATACAATATTGACCCAGACTTTGGGAATGAAGTAGAGAAAGAATTAGAAACCATTCCATCTGAAGTCGCGGAGTCGGAGCTTCAGAACAGAAGAGATTTAACGAAAGATTGTATCTTCACTATTGATGGAGAACATACCAAAGATATTGATGATGCGATTAGCTTAAAAAAAGAAGGAAACAATTACATTTTAGGAGTCCATATTGCCGATGTATCCCATTATGTCAAAGAAAATACACCACTTGGCGATGCTGCTTATGAAAGAGGAACATCGAATTATCTTGCAAATACAGTCATTCCTATGCTTCCTCATCAACTATCCAATGGAATTTGTTCATTAAATGAAGGCGAGATTCGTTTAACCATGTCCTGCGTGATGACGATTAATCCAAATGGCAAAATTATTGATTATGATATCTTTGAATCATACATTAAAAGTCGTAAGAAAATGACTTATACAGCAGTCAATCAAATCCTTATGGAAGACACAGTCCCAGAAGGTTATGAAGACTTTGCCGACACATTAAAAGAGATGAATGAACTTGCTCACATTTTAAGAAAAGAAAAAATTTCTCGTGGATATATGGATTTTGATTTGGATGAACCAGAAATCATTCAAGATGAAGAGGGCCATGCAATCGATGTTGTAGTTGTAGAACGTGGTGATGGAGAAAAACTCATTGAAGACTTCATGATTGCGGCGAATGAAACCGTAGCAACTCATATTTATAATATGGATTTACCTTTTATCTATCGTGTCCATGGCGAGCCTAACAGTGAAAAAATAGATGATTTTACCAATCTTTTAAAAATACTTGGTTATTCACTTCAAACAAGAGTGATTGATATGAAACCAAAAACAATGCAAAGTATACTAGAAGAACTTCATGATAAAAAAGAATTTAAGATTTTATCTTCCATGCTTCTTCGTAGTATGCGAAAAGCAGAATATTCAAAAGAAAACATTGGTCACTTTAGTTTAGCAAGTAATGCTTATACTCATTTTACAAGTCCAATCAGAAGATTTCCAGACTTAACAGTCCACCGTTTATTAAAGAAATACTTAGTAGAAAAAGATTTTTCAATGACAACCATAGATACCTTAAATAATAGTTTAGTTCAAATAGCTGAACATTCGAGTGAAAGAGAAGTCGCGGCCCAAAATGCTGAACGAGATGTCGATGATATGAAAATGGCTGAATATATGGAAAGTCATGTTGGTGAAATCTATGAAGGTATGATTGATACAGTGACGAACTTTGGTTTCTTTGTCGAACTTCCAAATTTAGTAGAAGGACTTGTTCATGTAAGTACCCTAAAAGGAGATTATTTTAATTATGTTCCAGAGTCTTTAGCTATGATTGGAAATAACACCAAAAAAACATATCGTATTGGTGATATCGTAAAAGTAAAATGTGTAAGAGCAAGTAAAGAAACTAGCATGATAGATTTTGAACTGGTAGGTGAAGAAAATGGAAATTAGAAATAGAAAAGCGTACTATGATTATCAGATATTAAAAGAAATCGAAGCAGGTATTTCCTTAGTTGGAACAGAAATTAAAAGTATTCGAAAAGGCTCTGCTGATTTAAAAGATTCTTATGTAACGATTAAAGGTAGGGAAGCATTTCTCCTAAATTCCTATATAGCTAAATATGAAGAAGGAAATCGTTTCAATCATGAAGAGAGAAGAACAAGAAAGTTATTATTACATAAAGAAGAAATCAGAAGACTAAAAGAAGAAAAAGAAAAAGAGGGGATTAGTATTGTTCCTCTTAAAATGTATATTAAAAATAATTATGCAAAAGTTTTAATAGGGATTGCCAAAGGTAAAAAGCTTTATGATAAACGAGAAAGTATTAAAAAAAGAGATTTAGAAAGAGAGCAAAAGCATCTTTACTAAATCTTTTTTTATTCTATTAGTTCAATTTTGTAATTTATATCACTATTCTTTAGATTTCATAACAAATTTATCTAATAAAAACAAAAAGATGATAACTGAAATAAATTTGAATAAAGAAAGCATAGGCAAAAAACTAAAAAACCTCAGAAAAAGTTTAAAATTATCTTAAACTGAATTTGCTAAAAAATGTGGAATTTCTCAAACAACTTACAGTCATTATGAAACAGGAAATCATTTGATTACAACTTCTACAGCCTATGCTATTTGTAAAACTTATCATTATTCCATGGATAATCTTGTGAAAGAATGATATTGTTTTTTTCTAGAAAAGTCTTATAATAATAAATCAAGTAATGGGGGAGTTTACTTTGAAAAATGAAGAGGTAATAAAAGGTAGAAAGAAATATCAAGAATTTTTAAAGAAAAGAAAAAAGTTATATGAAAAGAAACAAAGAATATCTGAATTAGAAAGAAATCCTTTAATTCAAGAATATTTAAAATTAAAAGCAGATATTTCTAAAGAGAAAAGATTTAGAATGGACGATATCTTCCCGTCATATGTGGATAAAAAAGATAGTAATAAAATCTATGTTTTAAAAAATAAATCTAATGGTGTTATAGAATACGTAGATATTGAAACAAGTTTTAGTACTTTTATTTCTTTCGATAAACAAGAAACATTTGAAAAAAATCATATTGTCTTAGGTTCTCAAGACCCAAATGAAATGTATGATTATTTTTGTAAGTTGCTTTTAATCATAAAAGAAAAAGATGGCTCAATAATTCAAAAAGAGGCAATGAGACGTTTGATAAATAAGAAACAATGATATATTTTTCAATACTTAACTTTTTTTAGAATCTATGTTATAATTTCCTAAATAGGAAAGGAAAGAGGGTTATGGAAGTATTAAATGAACTGTTATCTGCAAACTATTTTTGGTTTGTATTCATTGCAGTATTCTTAATTTTTGCTTTAATTGGATATCTTGTAGATCAAAAAGAAGCAAAGAATGGTATATCTCAAATTAATCGACCAAAAGAAAGAGAAGTGGATATTTCCGAACTTGCATCTATGGCTCAAAATAAATCAATGAATGAAGCTGTCACCGCGGCTGCAAGAAAAAGTAATACTTTTCCTCAACCAAACTTAGACCAAAATATAAACAATACAATTACTGATACCATAAACCCTACAGCAAATACGAATACAGTTGGTTTTGATGTATTAACAAAATAATGCTTGTAAAAAGTGTTTTTTTGTGTAATAACTAACCACGTCTAAAAGGTGTGGTTTTCACATGGCCTATAAGGCCAAAATATCTACCAGCCCGCATATGGAGGCTGGCTTTCTCAAGTTCAAGCCCAGTGTAATGACTACTTTAACAAACCTTTAAAAGGGTTAATATATTCTTTCTTACTTAATTTGTCTTCCATCATATCTTCATTTTCTTGTTCTCTTATATATTTCCTTATTGTTGCTTCATTGAGTCCTACTGTACTTACATAATATCCCGTTGCCCAAAAATTTCTATTCCCAAACTTATATTTCAAATTTGGATTCTTTTCAAAGATCATCAAACTACTTTTTCCTTTCAAATACCCCATGAAACTTGATACACTGATTCTTGGTGGGATTTCTACTAACAAGTGCACATGGTCAGGCATCATATGTCCTTCTAGGATTTCTACTCCCTTCCATTTGCATAAATCCTTTATATACTTTTGGATTTCCTTTCTTAATTTATTGTATATGATTTTTCTCCTATATTTGGGAATATACAATATGGTACTTGCACATATACTTGGTATGTGCTAAACTTTTAGCCATGACATCTCTCCTTTCGTGCTTTTAATATGGGCTTGAACGCACCATATTATAGCACGCGAGATGTCATATTACTATAAGTCTTTTAATTCCACTAGCTTAGCTAGTGGATTTTTGATGGCTTGCTTCTTGCAAGCCACACCCTAAAAGGTTATTTAAAAAATGCCTATTCGGCATTTTCTTCGTTATTATCGTTTTCATCACTTACAGGATCATCACTAGGAGTATCCTTTTCTGGAGTTGAAGGTTCTTGAGGTATAGTTGGTGTTCCAGGAATGGGTTCTTCTTCTGGGTGTTCAGTATTTTCTTCTTCACCTTGATTTTGTTCTGGATCTTCTGTTTCACTTCCTGTATTAGGATCTTCTTCGGATGGTTCATGAGGATCTTCCTCTTCAGGGTCTTCAGTTGGTTCTTCTAAGTTAGGATCATTAACATAAATCGTAAAATCATTAAATTGTAGAGTGAGTGTTCCAGGAGTTACACTTTGACCTAAAATAATACCTGGTATTTCATTTGGATTGCTCTCATATTCGATAGATAGATTTAAGTTATGGGTACTTGCAAAGTTCTTCGCTTCACTGACTGCTTGTCCTTTAAAGTCAGGAATTGGATAAAGAGTTCTTCCAGAATAAATTCCTTGTCCAATGACTTTAGAATTACGGTCATAATCTTCAGAATAATCATAATAGAAAGTTTTAACATCATCTACTTCTAATAAACCAAGATTTTCTTTCATAGCTTTGGTAATGGCATCCATACTACCCTGATAATAACCAATCGTTGAAATACCTGGGATATCTAAGTCATACACTGTTAAAGCAGTCTTTTGAATAGATATGAATTCTTCACCTCGTAAAGCATTCATAAGCATTCCTTTAATCGATTGATAGAAAGATAAAATTTGGGAAGTTTTCATATTTGTTGCAATATTATGACTAATTGTATCTAATAAATTTTCAAATTCTTTTAGATTCGCATTTTGAATTAACTTCTTTGCCACAGCTTCAATAATTTGTTGTTGATGACGATTTCTTGCAAAATCACTTTCCAAATAACCATGGCGATTTCTTGCATAAGCAAGTGCTTGTTCTCCATCTAAGTGCTGCCAACCTGTATTCATACAAATCATATTTTGAAAATTTCGATTCGAATCTTGTTCACAAAGTCTTCCTTTTCCATAACTTTGAATATAATACTGATAATCAGGTGCTTCGACATCAACATCAATACCACCTAGTTCATTCACTAAATCAACAACTCCATGGAAATTTACTTTCACAAAATAATCAATCTCAACATCTGTAATATTTTCAATGGTATTAATCGTACTTGCTGTTCCTCCAGCAGCCGATGAATTGATTTTGAAATATCCTTTTGTATTCCCGCTTGCACTGATAATTGGAACATAGACATCTCTTGGAATACTAAGCATTGTTGCAGTTAATGTTTTTGGATTAAATGTAATAAGCATTAAAGTGTCTCCATTAAAAGCGGCGTTGGCATCTAAGCCACTCGTAGACTCAGAATCAACTCCCATGATAAGAACGGTAAATGGTTCGGTTAAACTCTTTGTCGTAGCAAGAAGCTCACTTTCTTCTGTTTTCATTGTTTTCGAATACTCTTTGACAATTTGAGTTTCATTCACAATATTTTGATATTTTTCTTCTCCTGAGTATAATACATCATAATCTTTTGTAATAAAAATAGCATCTAGTTCATGATTATACAAAGCATCAAGTAACTCTATTGTAGAATCTTTATATTCAATCTCATTCGTAATATTTTCTTTTTTAATCCACTCTTGAGGAAGAATATAACCGGTTCGGTCTTCTTCATCAGTCACCATACCGATTTTACTATCACTTGTGAATTCCATATCTTTAAGTGTTAAAATCACACTTGTATAAGTACTTGTATCACTTGTGGTAAATTGATCTATTTTGGAATAAATTCTTCGAATCGCAAAAGAAGCAACTCCAAAAATACCACTGAAAATTAAAGTAAGAATCGTAAGAAAAGTAAACAGTCCTTTTCGATTTTGAAACATTTTTATAAAACTAACTAAAATATATATAAGTCCATAAAAGGCAAATGAACCAATTAAGATATATCTAATTAAAGTTTCAACTCCCGTTAATTGTAACAACAAATAAGTAAGATATCCATAACTTCCAAAATAAAGGATTATAGTAAATAAAAACGGTAATTTATAACTTAAGGAAGTGTTTTTTAACTTCTTAAAAAATATCTTCATAGCAACTTCCCTTTCTAATCATTTATTCTGTCCATAATTATATAATAAATGTATAAAAATCTCAACCCATTTCAGAAGTGCAATTTTTTGAAAAGGAAAAAACACTCGACACTTTATTTACATGAGGGTTTGTGATACTATTTAATTACCATATAAAAAATGGTATAATATTGTCGAATAAAAGGAGGCAAAAAATGAAAAAAATTTTTAGAAAAATCTGTTCTATTACTCTAGTTTTTTGCTTTCTTTTTATATCAGTGTTTAGTTATATTCCATATACAAATGCAAGCATGTTCGGTCAAATAACAGGAGAAGGTGTTCGCTTAAGAAAAGAGGCCACAATAGAGGCAGATATTTTAGATTATTTATCGAAAGGGGACTATGTAACTGTATTAGATACAAATTTAGTAAGTGGTGAAGGTTGTACACAAGGTTGGTATAAAGTAGAATATTCTAAAGACACAGGCTATATCTGTGGACAATACATTAGTTTAACAAATACAATTCCAGTGTCTTATGGTAGACCTTGGACAAGTCCTAAAAAAGCCATCATGGGTGGGGCAGAATTTATTTCTTCTGGTTATGTATCGGCAGGACAGTTCACTGGTTATTTAAAAAAGTTTAATGTAAATCCAAATTCTAGTTATTCTGTGAATAATCATCAATATATGGCGAATATAGAAGCCCCTTACAGTGAAGCATATACAACTTATCAAAGTTATAAAAAATCAGAATTATTAAATTCTCCATTTAATTTCACTATTCCAATATTTGAAAATATGCCAGAGACTACAAAACACCCGACAAGGGGAGTAAAGACTGGGGGAACAAGTGAAGTAAAAGATCAAGAATTTGAAAAAAAATTAGATGAACAAGGATTTCCTGAAAGTTATAAAAAGTATTTAAGAAGTTTACATGAAATTCATCCAAATTGGACATTTGTCTCTTTAAAAACAGGTTTAGACTTTAATGCAACTGCTATAACTCAAAGAACAGTCGGTTCGATTCAAGAAACAAGTTGCCCATCTTGTGTAGATCCAGAAAGAATTAATACAGAAGGAAGTTGGTATATTGCTACATTAGAAACAGTAGCCTATTATTTAGATCCAAGAAACTTTTTGGAAGAAAGTCGTATATTTATGTTTGAAAATATAAGTTATAATGAAATACAGACAGAAAGTGGAGTCAAAAGCATATTAGAGCCAACATTTATGAATGGGAATGATGCGGTTGATAATGTTCCTTATTCTAGTATATTTATGGAAGCAGGAAAAACATTTAATGTAAGTCCTATTTATTTAGCTGCTTTAGCAAGACAAGAAAGTGGAAGTAAAATAAGTAATACAACAAATGGAGCTAAATTTACTTATAAAGGACAAACTTATGAAGGATTTTATAATTTCTTTAATATTGGAGCAAATTCTAATGAATCGAATCCAGCATTAGCAGGTTTGGTTTATGCTTCAGCTGGTTCTATAAAAAACAGTGATGGTATTTATGTAGGAGGGACAGGAAATACACAAAGTACACCAACAAATCCTCCAGCAACACCTCAAGTATCTACTCCTGGAACAGCCCCAGAAGAAATTCCAAAAACTCTTACGGTAGCTACACATTTAAGTAACATGGGATTAAATAAAAAAGGGAATTTTATCACGAATTTAGCTTTAGATACGACAGTTGGAACTTTAAAAGCCAAGACAACAGGAAGTGAATTAACATTTAAAAAAGCAAATGGTTCTGTCATGGGAGATACTGAAAAGATTACAACAGGAACGACAGTTACATTTGCATCAGGTGAAACATATTCCATAGTCATTTATGGCGATTTGACCTCTGATGGAATTATTAATTCAGCCGACCTTTTAAAAATGCGTCAATATTTACTTGGGCAAATTTCATTAGATGGAGCTTACTTAGAGTCAGCAAGACTTGCAAATAATACCACAGTAAATTCCGCTGACCTATTAAGATTAAGACAACATTTGCTTGGTCAAAAAGGAATTAGTCAAGCATAGAAAGGATATATATGAAGAAAATCAAATATTTAGGAATTACATTCCTTTCATTTCTACTATTACCACTTATGGCTCATGCCGCGCCTACCTATAGTTTTTATGCGAGTTCAAATTATGTAACAACAGGTTCTAATGTCACAGCAACCCTTCGATTAAACAATGTGGCTTCTTGGCAAATTACAATCACAGGTAATGGTGCAACAGGAGGATGTACAAAATCTTATGCTGATGCAACGGGTGATGCGAAGAACTCCACTCAGTATTTATCTGTTACTTGTAAAGCTACTAATGTAGGTCAGATAGGTTTTACAGTTTCAGGAAATGCAACAAGTGCTGATGGTTCTACTGTAAACATTAGTAGTAGTAAAGCTGTCGTGGTTCAAGCCCCAAGAGAAAAAGATTCAAACAATTATTTAAAATCATTAAGTGTAAAAGATTATACTTTAACTCCTGAATTTAACAAAGAAACTTTAGAATATTCGATAACCGTCCCAAACACAGTGAATAAAATAACCATTGAAGCTGAGAAAGAGTCTAACTATGCAACTTTAGAAGGACCTGGTGAATTTGAAGTCAATGAAGGAATGAATACTTTTGAAGTCAAAGTCATGAGTGAAACGGGAACTGAAAGAATATATACAGTCAAAGTGAATGTAGAAGATGAAAATCCCATTGAAATTAATGTAACAGAAAATAATAGCAAATATACCATCATGAAAAATGTCAAAAATGTTGAAGCACCAGCTACTTATTTACCAACGAGTGTAAAAATAAAAGATTTTGATATTCCTGCTTTCTATTCTGAAACAAGTAAGTACACATTAATTGGTGTGAAAGACTCCAAAGGTGAGATTCATTTTGCCATTTATGATAAAGATCAAAATGAATTTACTTTATATAATGAAAACAAAAGTAATCAAATGCTTTTATATATTAAATCGATTCCTGAAGTAATAAATGGATTTGAAAAAGATAATATTACAATTAATGAAGAAAAAAGAGAATGTCTTGTATCTACAATGGATAAAAATATTATACTTGTATATGCCATGAACATTGTCGATGGTGAAGATTCTTATTACTATTATGACAAATTAGATGGTACTTATTTAAAATATAATGACGCGATTACTCAAAATTTAGAACAAGAACTTGAAAAGTATAAAAATGTCATCTTAATTTTTGGAGGAGTTTTAATTCTATTCTTCTTAATCATTATTATCTTATTATTTAAGAAAACTAAGAAAAAAGAAAGACGTCCAAAAGAAGAAATAAAAATAGAAAAGAAACTTGAAGAGAAAAGAGAAGAAGTAGTAGATACTAAAAATAAGAAAGATAAAAAACAAAAGAAAGAACAAAAAGAACCATTAAAGCAAGAGGAACCTAAAGAAGCTCCTAAAGAGGAATCTAAAAAGAAAAAAGACAAAACCAAAGAAGATGCTTTAGAACAAGTAAATAATGCGGCTCAAATCATTGAAGAATTTGAAAAAACAAGAGAGCTTAGCAAGAAAGAATTAAAAAGTATTGCTGAACAAGTGGCGGATGATGAAACAATGTTTGATATTTTAGGCGATGGCAAGAAGAAAAAGAAAAAATGAGACAAATCAAAATCTCATTTTTTAAATGGATAAATATTTATTCAACAAGTTTTAAATTATAAGGTTTATCATAACTTCCGTCTTGATCATCATTCACAATTTTAACATTTTGTTTTAGATAGAGAGTTGGTTTAATAGCTGATGTATTACTAGTTGTATTTCGTCGAGTATCTCCATATGAAGTAATACGAATTAAATCGCTTTCTCCGTCCCAAGCCGATGTAAGTGAATGTTGATAAGATTGTGAATCCCAAAGCCAGTCATTTAATACACAGTTTTCGTAAGATGTTGGATCTCTTTCTTTTTCCCAGTTATATACTAAACTGTTTAAACAATTTTGTCTAGCATAAGTTTCACTTCCACTTGTTGCATATGCGTAATCACTTGGATAAAAAAGAGCTATTTTTCCAATCCATGTATAAGGGTGACTATAAGGCGTGTTATTTCCTCTTTCGTTAGTATAATAATTGTTGGAAAGTGTATTTTCAAGTTTACTACTACCTATGTTCCAAGTCACTTCTTCTATCATTTGTTTGGCACTTTCAGTTAAACCATTTTCAGAATAATCACCTGTTTTAGTATAGTAATTTCCAGTATTTAATAATTGTTGTAGACTTGCTTGGGTCCAATCATTAATATTATTTGTATTCCAAGCAATATTCCCTATACTTTCACTTCTAGTAATCTTGACTCTTTGTTCTACTGTATTATCACTTGTCATGACATTTACCAGTCCAATAATTCTCCATTTCTCATCATTAAATGTTACATAATTGTTTGGATTATTACCTGCATATCGAAATTCTGTTTCTTTAAAACCAGTATCATTTATGGTTCCACTTGTATCTTCATGAGTCACTTCATAAAGACCTTCTCCACTAGTAATTGCTTTGATTGGTTTTCCTAAAATAAATGCTCCACTTACAAAATATAAATTACACTTTGTTCTTGAAGTTGTGACTCCAGTGACATAAATTCCATATTCATCTGTTAAAGTGACTTTAATTTTATTATCTCTTTCTCCATTTACTCCACAGTAACTTTTATCCTCATCTAAAACATAATTCTTAGTAGGCATTTCTTTTTGAATTTTATCTTCTGTTCCATCATTTACATAAAAAGCAAAATAAATATTACCAGGGTCTTGTACAGTTCCTTTAATAACATTTTGGCTTGTTTTTACTTCGAATATAGCAAATGTTCGATACAAAATTGCACCTGATACAAGAGAAATACAAACTATTGTAAATATAAGAATTCCTATTCTTTTGTTATCTTTTTCTTTAAATCTTTTTAGTTTCATATGTAACCTCTTTCTATATTGGTTATTATACGCCCGTTTGAACGTACAGTCAATACACTTGTTTAGATGTATGAGATTATAAATAGAGGTGATTCAAATGAATATCAATCGCTTAAAAGAGATAAGAGAAGACAAAGATTTACTACAAAAAGATATAGCTAAATTATTAAAAACAACCCAACAACAATACTCAAAATATGAACTTGGCACGCGTATTATTCCTTTAGATAAACTAAACATTTTAGCTGATTACTATCAAACAAGCATGGATTATTTAGTTTGCCGCACAGATGAAAAAAAGCCATATCCTAAAAGCATTCTGTAATGTCTATAATCTTTAATATTTTAATTTTTAAGGGCACTCAAAAACTTATATAAAATGGGTAGGACAATCATCAGCAGACATCTTATTTCATTTTAAGAAGGAAAACGATATAATAGAAGTGGAGGAATATATGAAAATAATTGAATATGAAGAAAAGTATGCAGAAGATGTCAAAGATTTACTCGAAGAATTACAAAACTATATCATTTCCATTGACCCTTATCACTTCAATATATTAAAAGGTGATTATAAAGAAAAAGTCTTTATAAAAGATATGGAAGAAGTAAGAAAAAATCAAGGCAAAATCTATTTAGCTCAAGACCAAAACGATGTAGTTGGTCTTATTATGGGTGTCATTAGAATGCCTGAAGTAGACTTTGATTATGAACGATTACAGAACATGGGTGAGGTATTAGAACTCATTGTAACTCAAAAAACAAGAAGCAAAGGAATTGGCTCCGAACTTTTAAATAAAATGGAAGAATATTTTAAAAGTCAAAATTGTTATACGATTAATATTGATGTATTTGGTTATAATGAGATTGGCAAAAACTTTTATTTCAAAAATGGATATCATACAAGAATGATGACAGTTTCCAAAAAGATAAAAAAATAAAAAAACATAAAAGTGTATTATGATATAAAGCTGAGTTATTATTTTAACTAAGTTTTTAAAAAGTTTTGTGGCAAGTATAGAGACATATAGTATAATGAATTAAATGAACAGTAAATATAAACTGAATAGTAGTAACCAAATGTATTAAAAGCATTCTGTGATTGATACTTTTTCTTTTTCTAAAAATAATGTATAATCAAGTTATAAGTGAGTAGTGATGTTATGAACATTTTAGTAGTAGATGATGAGAAAGAAATCGCTGATTTAATCGAAATTGTTTTAAAAAATGCAAGTTACCATGTGGATAAGTATTATGATAGTGAAGAAGTTTTAAAAAATATTGAGAACCTTTCTATAGATTTAGCTATACTCGATGTAATGATGCCTGAAGTAGATGGTTTTACTTTGTGTAAAAAACTAAGAGAGAAATATAATTTTCCCATAATCTTTGTCACTGCAAAAGTGGAAGATTTAGATAAAGTAAATGGTCTTATGATTGGGGGAGATGACTACATTACCAAGCCTTTTCAAACTTTAGAATTACTCGCAAGAGTAAATGCTCAGTTAAGAAGATACAAGGAATATAATCAAGAAAATTTTTCTAAAAACGATATTGATTTTCGAAACATTCGAATTAACTATGATACTCATGAGTTTTTTCTAAATGAACAAAAAGTAGAACTTACACCAATCGAATTTGAAATTCTTTGGTACTTATGTTTAAATCGCGGTAATGTGGTTCAAACCGAAGATTTATTTAAAGCTGTTTGGAAAGAAAAGTATTATGAAGTGGATAACAACACCATTATGGTTCATATCAGACACCTAAGAGAAAAAATGAAAGATACAGGAAGAAATCCAAAATACATTCAAACAATTTGGGGAGTAGGTTATAAAATTGAAAAATAAGAATGAAAAATTAATGATTCAAAAAATAATTCAAGCATCTATTTGGAAGTATATTATTTGTTTAGTTTCGGTTCTACTTATCTTTGTAGGAATTTATTTTCTTATAAGAGAACTAGATTTCCAATGGCTTTATGATAAAAGTCCAGAACTATATTATCTTTACATGAGTGATTTTTATGTCTTCTTCTTTAATGGAGGCTGGGTAACTGTTATAGGCTTTGTATGGCTTGGTATCACTCTTATCTTTTTAATTCGTCTCATATTAAAAATCACGAAAAACATGAAAGCATTAAAAAAGGGAATAGAGTCCCTTGCAGAAGAAAGTCCAGAAGACATAGAACTTCCCATTGAACTTGAAGACATCACCGCATCATTAAATGAAGCAAAAAGACAAATGGATAAGAAAATGCAGGAAGCAAAAGAAAGTGAACAAAGAAAAAATGATTTAATTGTATATCTTGCCCACGACATTAAAACCCCTTTAACAAGCATTATTGGATACTTATCTTTACTTGAAGATATCAAAGATATGCCTTTAGAAAAACAAGAAAAATATATCCATGTTGCTTTAGAAAAATCTTATCGATTGGAAGATTTAATTAATGAACTATTTGAAATAGCTAGATTTAATTCTGAAAAAATTATTTTAGAAAAAGAATGGTTAGATCTAAACTTAATGTTAGAACAAATCATTGATGATTTTTATCCTCTTTTGGAAGAAACAGAGAAAGAAGTAAAATTTACATCCGATGTCAAATGTCTACTCTATGGAGACTCTGATAAACTCGCACGAGTCTTTGGAAACATTTTAAAAAATGCAATTCATTATAGCGCTGATAAAACCATTTTTTTACAAACTTTAGAAAAGGATGATAAAGTTTATGTTATCACGAGTAATAAAGGAAAAGAAATTTCAAAAGAAAAATTAGATAAAATATTTGAAAAATTCTATCGCTTAGATTCTTCAAGAACTTCAAGGACAGGCGGAAGTGGACTAGGCCTTGCGATTGCGAAAGAAATCGTGGAACTTCATAATGGTAGAATTTGGGCAACTAGTGATGAAGAATGGACGAAGTTTATTGTCGAGCTTCCAAAGGAAAACAAATTAAGATAAAATTAAGATTTTGTTAAGAAAAAATTAAAGGAACAACGTATTTCTATTGCTATACTTAGGATAAAGATACGTTGTTTTTTGATGAAACAACTTTGGAGGAGTCGTATGTGTGGAATTGTTGGCTTTGTAGATCAAAAATCAAAGAAAGAAAAATTACAAATTGTTAAAGAAATGGCGGATAAAATCATTCACCGAGGACCTGATGGCGAAGGATACTATGCGGATGAACTTGTAGCATTAGGACATCGAAGATTATCGATTATTGATATTCAAGGTGGATCTCAACCCATGTATAATAAGAAAAAAAACATGGCGATTGTTTTTAATGGAGAGATTTATAATTATGAAGAATTGAAACAAGAACTCATTAAATTAGGATATACTTTTCAAACAAAATCTGATACCGAAGTCATTCTACTTGGTTATGAAGCATGGAAAGATGAGTTATTTAAAAGACTTCGTGGAATGTTTGCATTTGTAATCTATGATAAGAAGAATGGAGAGATTGTTGGAGCTAGAGACCATTTTGGTATGAAACCTTTTTACTATTATCAAGCGGAGAATGAATTTATGTTTGCATCTGAAATTAAGTCCATGCTAGTTCATCCAGAATTTCAAAAAGAAATCAATACGGATGCTCTGAAGATGTATTTAATTTTTCAATATTCTGTGAAAGAAGAAACGTTCTTTAAAAATGTGTATAAATTAAAACCAGGACATTACTTTCATTATAAGAATGGCAAGTTAAAAATTTCTTCCTATTTTGAGATTACATTTGAGAGAAAAAAATGGGCAAGTTTTGCAAAAGAGAAGAAGAGATTAAAAGATGCTATCAACAATTCTATCTACTATCACCAAACAACCAGTGATGTCGAAGTAGGGTCTTACTTAAGTGGAGGGATTGATTCTTCCTATGTTGTAGCCGTTGCTAAACCAAAACAAACATTTTCGATTGGTTTTCCAGTAAAAGGTTTTAACGAAACAGAGTATGCGAGGAGATTAAGTGAAATTGAGGATATAAAAAATGAAAGAAAAATAATAGATGCTGATGATTTTTTTGAAGTATTGCCAAAAATCGAATGGCATGCTGATGAACCTTATGCAAACCTAACGACTGTCCCGTTATTTTACTTAAGTGAACTCGCATCTCAAAAAGTCAAAGTTGTGTTATCTGGGGAAGGCTCTGACGAGATGTTCGCAGGCTATAACGAAAATGTGAATCCTTTCCCTCTCAATCTTTATGTGAAGATTCCTTTGTGTATACGTAAGCAAATTCGTAATTTTTGTAAACCTCTTCCAAACTTCAAAGGCAAAAACACTCTTCTTCGTTACGGGCTTCCGATGGAAGAAAGATATATTGGCAGAGGCACCTATATGGAAAGTGAAGAAGCAAATTTAATTTTATCTGAGCATCTTCGAAATGAAGAAAAAATTAGTGATATTTTAAAACCATACTATGACAAAGTAAAAGGAAAAAGTGAACTTTATAAAAAACTCTATATTGATTTTCATTTTTGGTTTCCTCAAGATATTCTACTCAAAGCTGATAAAATGAGTATGGCTCACTCCATAGAACTTCGAACACCTTTTGTAGATAAATACGTTTTTGAAATTGCAAGAGAGTTACCAACAAGATTTTTAGTAAAAGGACATACTACCAAAAGAATATTTCGAACTCTTTCCAAAAACGTTCTCCCAAAAGAATGTGCAAAACGAAAGAAATGTGGTTTTCCTGTCCCGTTTTCGAAATGGATTCAAGAAGAAAAATATTATCAAAAAGTAAAAGATATGTTTGAAAAACCTTTTGTTAAAGAATTTCTGAATCAAGAATATATTTTAAATTTATTAGACAATCATTATCAAAAGAAAGAAAATAATGGAAGGAAGATTTTTAATATTTACTGTTTCCTCATTTGGTATCAAGTTTATTTTATAGAATAACGTTTTATAGAATAATAAAGACGAAGTATTTTCTTTTTTCTATCAAGTTGCTATAATGAATGTAAGAGTGTGGTGAGGAAAAGTGACAATCGAAGAAGAAATTTTTAAAAAAGCAAATATTCATTTTGATAAACTTCTTTCCTATGGCTTTAAAAAAGAAAAAGATAAGTATGTGTATTCCCAAAATATTCTAGACAATTCTTTCAGAGTTGATATTGAAATCAAGAACGATGGATATGTTCAAGGTAAGATTTATGATTTAGCTATGGAAGAAGAATATACTAATTTTCGAATCAAAAAGAGTCATGCTTCCTATACCGCACAAGTAAAAGAAGCATTTCAAAATATTCTAATGGATATAAGAAATCATTGTTGTATAATAAAACCTTTCCTTTATGAACAAACAAATCGTATTGCCGAAGAAATACATAAAAAATATAACAATGAACCCGAATTTGAATGGCCGAAGTTTCCTAGTTATGCTGTGTTTAAAAATGCAAAGAGTCATAAATGGTACGGTATCATCATGAATATTGATAAAAAGAAACTAGATAATACAACTTCTAAAGAAGTGGAAATCATTGATATAAAATTAGACCCTAAAAAAGTTGAAACTTTACAAAAACAAAAAGGTTTTTATCCAGCCTATCACATGAATAAAAAAAGTTGGATTACCATTCTATTAGATGACACCATATCAGATCAAGAAATTATGAATTTGATAGAAGAAAGTTATTCTTATACGAAATGAGTATTTTGCATGTTATAATAAAAGCATATATATAATGAAAAGGAGTATAAAATGAAAGCAAAAATTATCATTGGTGTATCACTAATTGTCATTCTTTTATTTTCGATAGGAGTATTCCTATATATGAAACCATCTAAGATTATTTATTTTTATAAAAACAATCAATTTTATTTTTCAAGTATGACAAAACATAACGATTATGAACTTGTTGGAACTTACCGTTGTCGAAATGACAATTGTAGTGAACAAGAGTATATCTTAGTTCATGATGCTGATGTTTTTTTGCTAGATAATACCTATGTTTATTATGACTTTTTAAATAAAAAGAAAGTGAACTTGGCATTGGATCTTAATAAAAAATATAAAATGTCTCAAGCTGGTGAAAAGACTATCACTTTTTTAGAAGATAATGGTTCTTGTAAACTTGCTCATTTCTTTATTTTAGATAAAACAACTGGAAAACGATTACAAGAAATCACAGAGGACCGCTTTGGATGCGATGATGTCAAATACTCAGCTTTACATGTTTTAGGTGATTACTATATGAGTTCGCTTCCAGGATCAGGAGCCAATTATGTAAATGTCTATAACAAAAATTTTGAACGTATTTTAGATGCTTCCACTTTCAGCTTTATCACAAATAAAAATAATGATGAGCTTGTGACATCCAAGATTAGTAATGAGCCTGTTTATTATGGTTATCCAGGGAGTGATAAGAACTATGAAATCTATAATCAAAAAGGAGAAAAAATTTATACAAGTAGGACATTTAAAGCTCTTGTTTATCTAACAGAGTCCTACGTAATAGCAGTGGATGACGATAACATTTTAAAAATATTTGATTATCAAGAAAAACCTTTAAAAGAAATTATGGAATGGAATGAAAGCAAATCTATTCAGTGTATAGTGAAGGATGGACGTTTAAACATTACTATTGATAATGTGAATACTGAAGAATTCGCGACATTATATAGTTATGACTTAAATACTTTAGAACTTTCTCAAAAAGAATTAGATTATAAATTGATGCGAAGATAAAGATAGTTTTAGAGGGTTAAACAAAAAATATGGTGATAAAATTCATCCTATTTTTTGAATGTTATATGATATTTCATGAAAAGTGGAGTAATATGATTGAATTTCGACATCGTTCGACAAGTTTCGACATACCCTCTGTTGTAGAATACGATTTGTATCTTTCAAAGGGGGAATTTTTATGACAGATACAACAACTGATTCTAACGTATATTTAAGTGTACGTACCGATCGACTTTTCAAAACTGTTTTTGCAAATCCTGATGATACGAGGCTTATGAATGCCGTTTTATCTGAAGCTTTAGGAGAACCCGTCGAGGTGTTAGAATTCTTTCCCACTGAACTTGCTGTTCGTAATAAAAAAGAAAGAGTCAAAGTCTTAGATGTTTTATTACAAACTAAAGATGGCAATTTTCTCAATTGTGAGGTGAATACGAGTTTTGACCTTGCAACAAGAGTACGAAACCTAGCTTACTTTACTTCTTTTTACTCTCAAAAAGTTCAAAGAGGAGAAGAATACGACACCAAAAGCGACTTCATTCATATAGACTTCGATTTCAATAAGAATGAAAGTGAAGGAAAGAAGAAAATTTATAGACTCTTAGATGAAGAAACTTTAACTCCATATGTTGACCATTTTAAAATGATTACAATCAATATTGAAAATGTAAAAAAAGAATGGTATGATAAGAACATACAAGGAGACAAAGAGAATATTCATCTAGTGATGTTAGGAGCAAGTGAAGAAGAACTTGTAGAATTATCCAAGAAAGATGAATTAGTAAAGGAGTTTGATCAGAAAATGTATATATTAAATAGTGATGGAACATTTATAAGGACAGTTTCTGAAGAAGAAGACAAAGAACGTCTTACGAATACGAGAATCTCTCTTGCTAAGGAAGAAGCGGCTGAAGAAGCTACGAATAACAGGAACATTGAAATTGCAAAATCAATGCTAGAAAAAAAATATGATATTCAGGAAATTATGGATCTTACAGGATTATCAATAACAGAAATTGAAAAGTTAAAAGAAGAAAATAGAAATTAAACTCTATTTCTTTTTTTATCTGTAGAAAGTAGTTGTACATAATTCATGAAAAGATACTTGAAAAGCTTTGGAATATCGATATAGGACATTAAGGCTTGGATTACTTTTTCCTTGTTCATAACGGACAATGGCTGCATGACTGACCTCTAATTTTTTTGCTAATTTCATTAGAGTATAGTCAGAATGAGTTCTAAGAAATTTTAGATTATTAGCAAGTAGATGAGGATTATATTCTTTATATTCTACTTTGGTTCTATCACGACTAAGACCTAAAACGTAATCTATAGAAAAAGAAAAATATTTAGCAAAATAAAAAACATTTTTTAGATTTGGTAAGGTTGCACATGTTTCCCATTTTGCTAAAGCATCTCGAGTGACTCCTAAAATAGAAGCCATCTTTTCTTGACTAATGTCGTTATCTTGTCTGATTTCTTGCATATTTCTTAAATTAATCATGACTTTCACCAATTCTATTTTTTCAAAAAAGATATATTTATGTTAAAAATTGTGATTATCAGTTACAAAAAAAATGTGATTTTGTGTTACAATTGTTTTAGAAAGTAGGAAAGAGTATGAAACTAAAAAAGTTTAAAGAAAGAAATCATAAACAATTTGGAATTATTGTATTTACCATAACATGTATTTTATTGGTTGCAGGCGTAGTTTTTTATCGAACATTTGCCGTATTTGAGGTGAAAACAAATCAGAATGTTATCAAAGGGACTGTCCAAGACCCAGGAAATCTTTATTTTGCTTATTATCAAATGAATGATAATCATGAATATAAAATACAAAAAGAAATGCCCAGTAAAGATGCGGGATACCGATTAGATACAAAAAACAGTTACTGTGGAGTGAATGGTGAGAAAGATCCAAATATTACAGTTTCTATGACAAATGATTGTATTGTTCAAGTAAAGGGAATGACAACATCTAGAACTAAGTGTAATTTGTATTTTAAAAAGGGAGAAAATTTTGTGGAATACATTCAAAAATTATCTATTCAAGAAGAAAATAGTGGAGTATCAGGACTTTATTTAATAGACCATAGTAGTGCAGATATTACTTGGGAAGGAACAAAAGAACAAGTAGATAATTTAAAACAGGAAGAACGAAGATATGCTGGAAAAAATTATGATGCCATTAGTAATCCGACTGACTATGTTCATAACTATGTTAATATTGATGGACAAATTTGGAGAGTCATAGGGCTTGTCAATACTCCAGAAGGACAAAGAATAAAATTAGTAAAACAAGATTCTATTGGAGAGTTTGCGTGGGATATTTCTGCATCAAATATAAATAATGGACATGGTGTTAATGAGTGGAGTAATAGTGATATTATGAAATTATTAAATAATGGGTATGATAGAAATGAATTGGAAAACAATGAAGGGGTAATACAAAAAAATGAATATATCAATAATAGCTTATATTGGAATCGTGAAAAAGGTAGCTGCTATAAGTATGCGAATGGGTCAAGAGTATCTTGTGATTTTGTAGAAAGTGGAATACCTGAAAACTTAAAAAAGATGTTAGAAGAAGTAACATGGAATATGGGTAGTAGTTTTCAAGGACAATCTAATGCTGATATCAATGTGATACAAGCCTATAATATCGAAAGAAGTAATACTACAGGCGATAGTTGTAAACAGTATAGTGTTTCGGATTGTAATGATAATGTAGAAAAAACTACAAGTTGGAAAGGGAAAGTGGGCCTTATTTATCCAAGTGATTATGGTTTTGCAACTATAGGAAATGCAACTGAATTAAATCAAACAAAATGTCAGAATATTAAAATGGGTGAGTGGAATCTTGAGGAAAATTTAAATTGTAATATCAACAATTGGATGTTTTATAATAATAACTTATGGACTATGACACCTAGTGATTTTATAAATTCCCCATGCAGCTTTTCTATACTTAAAGGACAATTACATAGCGATTGGCTTTGGGGTGTATATAATATTTATCCTTCTGTTTACTTATCAACCTCTGTTTTACTAGTTACTGGTGATGGTAGTTTCGACAATATGTTTCGTCTTTCTTTGTAATATGGTGATAAAATTCATCATATTTTTTCACTTTTGTGTGTATTTGTGATACCGTTCGACATTTTTCGACAAAACTAGACACAAGTAGACATAGTTAGACAAAATATACCCTTTTCAAAGTGTAAAATGAATGGTACGATTAATGTGCGTGTTGGAGGTAGAGGTACTTTAGGCGAGGAGAAGAAAAATGAAAAAAATTAATGCATTAGTAGTAGACGATAGTTTGGAGTTTACGAGTAGTGTTAAAAAGTATTTTGAAGGCAACACAAATATCAGAGTCGTAGAAGTATTAAATGATGGCAGTTTAGTAATGGATTTTTTGGAGAAACATCCAGAGGTCGACATTTTACTTATGGATATCATTATGCCTGGGAAAGATGGAATTGAAATACTAGAAGAAATGGCTGCTAAAAACATCAAGAAGCATGTGATTATTCTTACAAGTTATCGAAAAGAATATGTGGTTCAAATGACCAATAAGTATAATGTTGATTATTATATGTTAAAGCCATGTCATTTAGATGCTTTAGAAAAAAGAATTTATGAAATTTTTCATCTTGGTAATAGCAAGTATTATAAAAGAGATGTGAACTATGAAGTACAATTAAAAGTTACGGAGTTACTTCATGATTTAGGTGTTCCATCACAGATAAGAGGTTATCAATATTTAAGAGAAGGAATTTTAATGCTTTATCAAGCAACTGAATTAGTGGGTGGAATTACCAAAGAAATATATCCAGAAATTGCAAGTCGATATAATACTACACCATCTAGAGTCGAAAGAGCTATTCGTCATGCCATTGAAGTGAGTTGGAGTAGAGCTGATTATGACATGATGGATAAAGTATTTGGACATAGTATTGATTATGATAAGGCAAAACCGACAAATTCAGAATTTATGGTGACTTTGTCAGATGTACTGAAATTAGAAAATAATAAACTTTATATATATGCTTGAATGAAAAGACTTCGTAAAAATTTTACGAGTTTTTTTGTTATCGTATTGTGGAAATGAAAGAAATTTGATATGATATTAGTAGTTTAGGAAATGAGGGATATTTGTGAAATCAAAAATTATAACAATTCTTAAGATTTGTGTACTTGTTATTATTGTTGCTTGGATGGTTCTTTTTGTTGTTGATTACTTCAGAGCACGTGGAGGAAATAAACCTTTAGTTTGTTTAAGTGAAACGACTAAAACAAATAGTAAAGGAACTTATTATCAATGTGTTAGTTTTGGTTATAAGTATTTTGAATATGATGGGACTGCTGCGACGCCTGGATATGGTTTTGGGGCAGCATTTATTAAAACTGAAATAGAAAAGAATTGGGAGGAATAATTATGCTTAGGAATAACCATGGCTGGGGGTTAAAAGAAATGTTATTCCTATCTGCCATACTTCTTTTTTTTGTATTACTTATTGCTGTTTTAGTGGGACAACTTTATGGAGCTGTTGGTAATGAAACAAAAAGTGCTTATCAAAAAGTAGAACAAAATCTACTTAGAGCTGCGAAGCGTTACTATAAGGATAATAAAAGCGATTATGTAACGAGTGATGAATTAGTTCTTGAAGATTATTTATCTTTAAAAGATTTAACCGTTGATGATGATATTTGTGAGGGTTATGTTATGATGAGTGAAAAGAACTTCGATGCCTATATTTCTTGCAATCATTACGAAACAGAAGGATATTAGATTGTTATGAATAGCAGTGTTAATTTAAAAAAAATGCGGTTGATTAGTTATGTATGGGGTGCTATTTTAGTTCTTATTTTTACAGCTTTGACCGTGTTTGGTTTTTATTTTAAACATACTACGAAAGTCTATAAAGAATTTGAAAGTGAGCTTGCTTCTAAAACAAAAGAATACATTATGGAAAATTCGATGCTTTATCAAGAAGATATAGATTATTCTTTTGATGAGTTAATAGAATTTGGAGTTTTAGAAAATAAAAAAGTCAATGAAAAAGATTGTGATGGATATGTTACCGTTACTTATAATAATGAAAGCTATGATTATAAAACGTATCTTCAATGTGGAATGTATAAAACAAAAGGGTATCGTAAATAAAAGAAATTTTTGAAATGTAGTGATATATATGAAAAGGTTAACAAGAATTAGTTTTAATAATGCTATTTTTTCCTTTATTCCTGTATTACAATGGTTTTTACTTGGAATTTTGGTAGATAAAAATTTAGCAAATGTTTTTACGTTAACTTATCCTATTCAATTTATTTGGTCTGTATTTCACTCTGTTTTTGGAGTCGGGCCTAATATTTGTCAAGAAAAAGAGAAAGATGAAAATGCTGTTTTAAGTGGTATGACATGGGGAATTATTATTAGCTTTTTTGTTTTTTTATTTTTGGCTATCCATATTGATTCTTATATTCAATTTATGAATTTAGATGTTTCTATTTATAAAGAGTTTGGTTTATATTCTATTATTCAATTATATATATCTGTTGTATTTTCTTATGTGCTTGAAAAATTATATTATGATGGGAAAGAAAAACTTGCCAATCGTTATTGTATTACTTTTAATGCTTTAAATTTTATTATTCTTATTTCATCATCGATTTTATTTAAAGATAAATGGCTTATAATTGTGATTACCCTTATTTCAATTTTTGTGTATACTTTTTATGTAACAATAAAACAATATCATAAATTTAAATTGAAGTTTCAACTTTTTAAATATATCAGATATGATTCCATGGATATTTTTGAATATATTATGCTTTTTTTGATTTATCTTTTTGGATTAAGTCGTTCAATAGAATATGGAAGTGCTTATGTTTTAGCTTTAAATTTTGCTACGTTACTTACTGATAGTGAGTGGGATGCTTTTGGATCTATTGCTACTGTGGCTAAAATTGATATTAGTAAAAATCATTTTAATTATAAGGAACATTTAAAAAATGCTTATAAATTGTTAGGAATTTTATTTGGTATTATTTTTCTGTCTTTTGCTTTATTAAATCCTTTTTATAAGGTTTCATTATCTATCTTTTTCGTTTATTTGGGACTTGATATTTTTTGCTTTCTTTTGTCTCCATTATATAAAATAAAGAATTGTTATTTACAAATAGAATATTCTCCGGTAAAAGCAACAACAAATAAAATTATATCCAATGTTTTAAGAGTGCTTTGTTCCTTCTTAAATACACCTTTTTGTACTGCTTTAGGACAAGTGGTGTCTTCTATATATCAATATATAACTGTTCATTTTATGTTTCAAAGAAATTATAAGATGCAAAAGAATGGGTATATAAAAATTCGATGAGCGATAATAGTTTTAAGAATTTAATTATGAAATTTGGTTACTATTTACTTTCCTGGGCTGTGAATAGTAACAAGTGCTGTTACTATTCACAGCCGATTTTAGAAAATCTCGTAAACCTAGATAATATAAGGGTTTGCAGTTATTTCAAAAAAAATTGTTAAAAATGCCATTTTTTCCAAAGTGTGTAAAAGTCAATAATAAAATGTACAAAAAGTGGGAGATTTATATAAAAAATCAATGCTTTTTATATGGCAATTCCCAATTTTACAGTATTTTTAATACCAAAAGTGGTAAAAATTAATTTTTGGACATTTTAGCTGTGAATAGTAACCAAGTGCTTGCAATTTCTGTGAAAAATAAGTTGAATTATTTATTTATGTATTATATAATATATTTTCGTATCCGATTGGAGGTCTATTATCAATGAAAAATGATATAAATTTATTAGATGAAAATTTCAAAAGTGAAATTGTAGCTATTGGAGCTAATGAAAAATCTATAAGAGAGTTACTAGAAAAAAATAAAAAGAAAATTGAAGTCATTAAAGAAATAAGACTTAATAAAATTAATGAAATTAATACAGAAATTAAAAAAAATAATGAAGAATTAGATAATTTAAAAAAAGATTTAGAATCACTTTTGGTTTTATATTGTCAAAAAAAAGGTCATCACTACGTTTTAATCGATTATAAAGAATTACATAAAATTGATGGTCATTCTTTTGAATATGGTTTTGCTCAAAATGGTAATTTTACATATAAATGTACTATTTGTGGAAGCGTAACTCACAATACTCAAATCACTTATAGATATCCTAAAGTAAAAAAATATACAGCTGAGATTCCTACGGATATTTATCAAGATAATTCATTATTAATAAATGGCAAGACTTGTCAAACTATTCAAGAAAAAATTGATGAATTAAATAATTATATTGCATATTTAAATTCTTTAAAAACTGAATTATGTCGTTTATTTGGACATGATGCTAAAATGATAGATTATGATGGAAAATTTACATGCAATTGTTGTGGTAAAAGATTGTATTATCAAGAATATATTAATTCTTACTATGCCGCTAAATGTAAAAAAATAGTTCCATTTTATTATGATAAAACTCCAGAAATTGATTATGTAATTTCTTCACCAGAAGAGCTTGTCTTATCGTTACCTTCTTTTCAAGAGTATAGAAATAAATGAAAGTTATAAAAATAAAGTATGCAAATATTTTAAACAAAAGAACTTTTTGATTGTGTCGAAAAAGGCTAGGTCACATACTTTCAGTGCGTGGTAGATGACGAAAATTTGTGATTAAAAAGTGGTAATATATTTAGAAATTTAATTATGAAATGTGTTCATTATCAAAATTTATGTGTTATATTGTGTGTGAGGAGTGATATATTATGAGTTTTAAAAATAAAGAAGTCATGTTGCTTGAACCAGACTTAGTTGAAAATCAAGTTTTACAAAAAATGGGAACTCGTTGTAAAATAACAGATTTTGCTATCCTTTTAGGAGGTTCTTATGTTGGAAAATATACTTGGTATGCTACTCGTAGCTGTTTATTTGGCCGTGTGCATGCAATAAGTCTTCTTGGAAATGACGTCTTCTCCGATACC
>CANPXO010000007.1 GCA_947586205.1 uncultured Bacilli bacterium | reverse complement strand
TTTTCTATAAAATTTGCTGTAAATGATAAGGGTATTCTTCACTACCATCTTGTTCATCATTAATGATTTTGACATTTGTTTTTAGATAAATCGTAGGTCTTACATAAGCAGTTTTAGTAACAGCATTATATCCGATACTTCCATCAGAAACTACACTAAATGCACCATTATAAAAGGTCCCATAAGGAGATATAGTCCACTGATAATGAGAAGTACCCGAATTATCTTTAAAAAATAACCAATCATCCTTATAGCAATCCTCATTATAATAAATGAATTCTCTTTTCAAACAACTACTCCTATTTTCACCCCCTACTGCATACCCGTAATCTGAAGGATACATTAAACCAATCGAATGAAATTCAAGGTTACTGTTATCCCATTCATAAGGTTGATTATTATAAGCAAATTTTTCTCTTTCTTTTTCATACCATTGATTTACAAATGAGCTCTGATAATCATCCCACTTAATTCCACCAATATTCCATATAATATCTTCGCTTATCATACTTTTTACACTATCTTTCAATTGATTACTATAATATTCAGTATTTAGATAATACTGAAGCGTTGCTTTAGTCCAGTCATTTTGATTATTTGCATCCCAAACTTGTTCGCCATCATTCTGGTTATTTTTAATGATTTTTAATCTCTGTTCTACTATGTCATTTTTTGTTTTCACATTGACTAACCCAATAATACGCCATAACTCATCATTAAACCACACATAATTTTTGGAATTTATTCCAGCGTAACGATATTCGTTTTTTTGCCATTCAATATCAAGATTTGTTGTTTCATCATGATTATGAATTACTTCATAAAGTCCATCACCCTCTTCAACAATAGGAATTCCTTTTCCTTGAATAAACTTACCTTTTACAAAATATAAATTACATTTTGTTCTTGAAGTTGTTACCCCATGAACTTGAATCACATAATCTTCTGTTAAAGTAACTTTGATATTATCTTCGTTACTTCCATTTATTCCACAGTAACTTGATTCTTCGTCTAAAACATATCCTTCATCTTTCTTTGGAATATCCTTTTGAATTTCATTATCTTTAAAAAACGCAAAATAAAGATTTCCTGGATCTTGAACAGTACCTTTGATAATATTTTGATTTTTTTTCACTTCAAAAATAGCAAAAGTTCTATAAAGTATCACTCCACTAACTAACAAAATACACATAATAGTAAATACGATAATCCATATTCTTTTATTATCTTTTTGTTTAAATTTCTTTAATTTCATAACTCATTTCTCCTTTAAAAAGCCTCATTTTGTCAGCTTTACTCTGATTAATAATACCACATATTGTATGCTTTATGCAAGAGGTGACTATATGAAAATTAAAGCAAATGACTATCAAGCAAATGAGATTATAAAGATGATTAGGGAATATGTTGGATTAACTCAAAAAGACTTTGGAAAAAAAATAAATAGAACAAGAAGTGCTATTCAATACTACGAATATGGTTTAAGAAATTATGATACAGAATTATTATTAGCGATTGCAAAAGCATATGATTTAGATATCATTATAGAAAATAAGAAAAAATCAAATAAAAAAAATATTTTAAAGTAAACTATACAAAATATCAAAAATCTAATATTTACTACTAAATAGGATACATGATACAATATTTTCAAGAAAGAAGTGAGGAAATGGAAAATATTTTGTTAGAACCTATAAGAAATTCAGAAGGTATTGTGTTATTTGATACTGAAGAAGGACTAGACTTTTCAGATAGTTGTGAAGAGTTAAGTTCAATTGAAGAAGGAGTTCATTTATATAGTTTAGATGATGAATTACTTGAAGAGGATTACGATGAAGCTTACAAAGAAAAAAAATCGATTGGTCAATTTTTAGGAAGATTTTTTGATGTAGAATATTCTTTAGAAACTGGATTAGATTTATTTACTATGTTTGATATGCCTGATGAGATATCAGCAGATTTAAGTAGGTCATTACTAGCTGAAGATCTTGATTTTAGAAACGACGTTATCCCAGGTAATATTTATCATTTAGAAGAAATAACAATTGACGATGACTACGCTGGTAAAGGATATGGCAAAATGATAGTAGAAAATATTCAAGAAATGTTAAGTTATGTATTGAAGTTAAATGTTACGGACATTGTTGTACAAGAAAGTGTTTTAAAACAAATCTATGATAATGAACTTGAAGCAATAAAAGAAGAATATGATTCCTTTGAAGAATTTTATGAATTTGCGGGTTTTGAATACCTAGAAGATACCGAATATTTAATCAATTATATGTTTAAAGAAAAAGATATATGGAATTAGAAGAATTAAAAAGATTAAGAACATTAAAAGATTCTAAAAAGGAATTGTTTTGTGAATTAGATGAATGTTTCAATAGATTGTCTAAAGAAGCATTTGCAAGTTTATATAAAGCTTATGATGTATCATTTCTTGCAATGTCTGAAAATGACTACCATCGAGAAAGAAAAACAAAATCAGCTCAAATGAACTATTTACATCATGAAATTCAAGATGAATTTATATTTCGAATGATTCGAGCAAAATGGTTAGATCCAAAATTATTCCTTGATTTATGCTCTGGAAAGAAAATAAAATTATCTGAAGATTTTAGAGAATTGTTGTACTACGGTTTTGTATTTATTCAAGAAGATAAAGACTATCCGTATGTTATTCCTGTAGAGCTTATCTATATTTTAGAAGATTTATGTGGACAATAACAAATAAAGGATGTTGAATAAAAGTTACTATTCACAGCCCATGATAAAGACACGACAAAGAATTAGCTAATCAGCTAATCTTTTTTTGTTCAAGAATCTCTTCGATTGTATATGGGTTTTCTGTAATTAATCGTTGCAATGCTTCTATCTCATTGATTCCATTTCTATGACAAGTCTCTATATAACTTCTAATAGCTGCATAATATTCTGCACTTGCTATATTTTGAAATTGTCCAGATACTTTCATCTTTGTTTTGATTCCTCGAAGAGCTCGTTCACTTAAGTTATTGGTAGTTGCAATTCCAAAGTCTAGAACCCAATAAGTATAGTTGTCTCTGTATTCTACAATCCTGTCTAATAAAGCTTTTTCTGTTGAGGAATAATATGGGGCTGAGTTCTTTTCATTTTCTTCATATCCCAATAACACATATTCATTGAGCTTTATAAAGTACTCATCAATTTCTTCTTCGCTGAATCCTTCTTTTCCAGCTTCCATATATTCTTTTCTTGCATCTTCATACTTCTCTATATGATCCTTTAATAGCTTTGCCCATGTTCTTTCTGGAATATTAACTGTGACTTTTTCTAAATTCCTTGTTAAATGTGCATTACATTCTACATTCATAAAATCATATTTTGGATTATAGTTTACTTTATTATGGTCATGTACTACATATTGCTCTTTTGTTAAACAATTTAATATGTTATCTTGGTCTAATCCTTTCATGTTTTTCTTTTCATGTGCTTTATATAAAGCATATGTTTCATTCCCATAAAATCTCATACATGATCTTTTGGTATTTACCATAATCACTGTATCATCCCAATATACTTCTTTTAACATAATAATATGATTATATAAATCTTCTATAAATGTTTCTAAATTCTTACTAGCTCTTCTTTGTAATTTAGATATGTATCCTTCACTTAAATCTATTTCTCCCATACTTAAACCACTTATAATTCTTTTTACTTTATTGATAGGCACATTTCCTATATTCATAAGTCCTAGTACTGTACTTTGTATATTTGGTCCATACTGATTTTCTTCTTTTAAATGACATGGTATTTCTTTTCGAAAACGTTTTCCACAATCTGTACATTCTTGTTCTACAAAGCAATGTCTTATTTTCAACGTTATAATTCTATAATCGAGTTCATCTTTATATTGTACGTTTCCTGTTTCTTTTAAATGATGTTTATGACAATAAGGACATTCTTCTAATTTTTCATATACTTTCTCTGTAATTTCATTTTCTTCAAATTTCTCGAGTTTATTTTTCTTATGTCCTATTTGTCCTCCTTTTGTTTTTTCTGTTTTCTTTCTACTATTTGGGATCACCTTTTTTTGATTGATTGGTGTTTGACTGGTTGGTATAGAACTGTTTGTTCCATTTCGATTTAATATGATATTTTGTTTTTCTATTTCTTTTTTTAAGGAAGAAATCTCTTTTAAATAGGTTTCATCTTTTTCGTTAATTGCTTTCTCATATTGTTGTTTCAATTCTTCTAGCTGTGCTTCTAATGTAGCTACTTTGATTTCTAATTCGTTTTTTTCTCTTTCTACTTTTTCTTTTTTCTTTTGAGTTCTATATAACATATCTAGACTCATTCTTGCTTTTAATGTTTCTAATTTTAATTCTCTTTTCACTTCTTTTAAGAGTTCTTCTTCTCTTCTTTCAATTTCTTTTTCTACATAACTATCTTTGTTTTCCATTGCTTTATCATATTTCTGTTTTAAGATATAATATTCTGTTTTTAGTTTTCGATTATAGGAAGATAATTGTTTTTTACTAAAAATCTTTTCTAAATCTTTTGCTGTTAAGTCTTTCATTCTTTTTCCTCTTATTTCTGTTTTAATTAAAGCTTATTTTTCTTTCTTTTGCAAGAAAAAAATGCGATTTTTTCCCTTTTCATCGCATTTTGTTGATATCTTTACCACTTATTCACTTTCCTGGACTGTGAATAGTAACGAATAAAAAAAATTTCATAAGCAAACATATAGACATTTAAATAGAATTATGATATATTATTTACACATATGTGATTATGTTTCTACATTTTTGCATATAATAAGAATGCAACTTGTTGCAATAAAAAAGCAAGTGAATCCAGCTTTAAATGGAAATCAAAAAAGCGGTGAAACCAGCCGAAAATGGTAATGAAAAAAGTGGTGAATCCAGCCGTTAAATGGAAATGAAAAAAGGAGACTAGAGAGCATACTCTAGCCTTTTATTTTTAAATAATTTATTATATAATTTCTTTAGGTGATGTATTGTGATAAGAAATTTTAAAATTGTAAAAGTAGATTATAAGTATTGTGATTATTTAAGACAATTTGATAATAAAGTATCATACAATGCTGGAGTGAAAGAATTAAGACCTTTTATAGGTATTCTTTTTGTAGTGGATGGATGTGAATACTTTGCACCTCTATCTAGCCCTAAAGTAAAACATATACATATGAAAAATAATTTAGATGTAATAAAAATAGATGGTGGAAGATATGGAGTTGTCAATTTTAATAATATGATTCCAGTAACACCGAATAATTATGAAATATTTAATTTAAATGCCACACCAAAAGACACATATGAATTAAAATGGTTAAATTTATTAAAGTCACAGTTGCTATGGTTAAATAAAAATATTAAAAACGTGAAAGGCAAAGCTTTAAGTTTATATGAAAAATATAAAAACGGAACATTAGATGAACGTATAAAATCAAGATGTTGCAATTTCATTCTTTTAGAAGAAAAATGTAAAGAATACAATAAAAATAATTAGTTGGCTAAGATAAAATTCGTCACTTTTGATTGACATTTCTAAAGTTTTGATATTATAATAAGGGAGCTTAACAAAAAGGAGGGATATCATGGAAGTTGGAACATATCAACCAAATAAAAGAAGAAGAGCAAAAAAACATGGTTTTTTCTCACGTAAAAAATCGAACGTAATGAAAAAAAGAAGAAACAAAGGTCGCAAAGTATTATGTCATAATTAGTCCACATTTTTCATGTGGAATTTTTATTATACGAAGGTGAAATAGATGAAGAAAAAAGAAATGATAAAAACTCATAGAGAATTTACAGAAATCATTCAAAAAGAAAAATTTGTAAAGAACAAAAATTTTGTATTATATATAAGGAAAGGAAAATATGACTATCCTCACTTTGGAATAGCAGTATCAAAAAAATTAGGAAATGCCGTTCATAGAAACAAACTCAAAAGACAAATGAGAGTGATTTTAACAGAATGGAAAAAAACATTGAATGAAAACAAAGATTATATTATAATAATGAAAGAAAACACAAAAAATTTAAGTTTTCAAGAATTACAACGAAGTTTTCTTGAACTAGGGAAAGAAAGTGAGAAACTATGAAAAAACAAAATAAAATATTAGCAGTAATACTAGTTCTAATCATTTCTTTAACAAGTGGCTGTGGAGCCGATGATTACTTAAAAGATGAGAACAATGCCGTATTAACAAATACTCAAACAGGCCAAAGTGTAAGAAAAGATATATTATGTCAACCGCAGAAAGATACAGAATTATATCACATCTATGAAACCCACAATGACCAACTAAAAACAAAACTAGAAGATTTACCAACTTGTGAAGAATTTAATTTAGGTTCAAATCCATACAACGGTCTATGGGAAACCATTTTAGTAAGACCACTTGCATTACTGATATTAAAAGCAGGTTATTTATTCAATAACTTTGGAATCGCGGTCATGGTAATAGGTTTACTCATAAGACTCATCATGTTACCACTTGCCATTAAAAGTATGAAAGCAACTAGTAACATGCAAAAAGCTCAACCAGAGATTCAAAGAATTGAAAGAAAATATGCTGGAAGAACCGATTCCGAGTCCATGATGGCAAAGAGTCAAGAACAAATGATGGTATATCAAAAATACAAAATCAATCCAGTATCAGGTTGCCTTGTAGCCTTAATCCAAATTCCATTGTTCTTTGCATTTTTAGATGCGATTAACAAAGTCCCAGCAATCTTTGAGGGAAGCTTGTTTGGAATGCACCTTGGTATGACACCATGGAAAGGATTATCTGAAGGACAATACATCTACATTATATTAATATTCTTAATCGTGGCAACAACCTATATCTCATTCAAAAATTCTATGAAATCATCACAAAATAATGAAATGATGAAACAAATGAACTTCATGTTTATGTTTATGATAATAAGTATTTCCATCGCGTCATTCTCACTTCCAACTGCAATAGCATTCTACTGGATTGTTACAAACGGATTTGCAGTCTTACAAAATGCTATCATCAAACGTGTTTTAAATGAGGAAGAAAAGAAAAAGAAAAAACACATCTTTGATATCAAATGGAAAAGAAAAAAATAGAAAAGAAAGAAGTGAAGTAGTATGTCAGTGATTACAGAAGGAAAGACCTTAATCGAGGCTGTAGAAAATGCTAAAAACGAATTACAAACCGAAAGCATTTTTTACAAAAAAGAAGAAATAAAAAAGGGAGGACTATTTAAGTCAACAGTATATCAAGTAACTGCGATTTCACATCAAGAATTATTAAAAGAGATAAAAGATTATCTGAAAGAATTAACGAGTGCTTTAGGATTAGAAGTACAATTTGAAACCAGCATCAGAGAAGATACTTTTACAATTACCATGTTTTCTGATAACAATGCAATATTGATTGGAAAAAATGGACAAACCCTAAAAGCATTAGAAACACTCTGCCGTGCCAAAATAAATATGGAATGGAATGTCTATGTCAAAATTGTATTAGACGTAGAAAATTACAAAGAAAAAAGAGTTCAAGCTTTAGAAAGACTTGCAATTAGGACTGCAAAAGAAGTAAGAGATACAAAAATTCCAGTCGCATTAGAAAATATGAATTCCTATGAAAGAAGAATTATTCATAACAAATTAGCCAACTTCAAAGGAATCTCTTCTGCAAGTGAAGGCGAAGAACCAAACCGACATATTGTAATCAAGGCAGAGTAACATCTGTCTTTTCTTTTGAATAGAAACTGTAAAGTATAACAAAAATCGAAAAGAATACAATAAAATCATGATACAATAATAAAAGGAGGGCAAAAATGTCATATAACGAACTAGAAAACAATTGCTTTGTTCAAGAATTAAATTTTGTGAAATTATATAAAAGCGGAGTAGATAAAGTAAGTGCTTGCATGATGGCATTTCATTTGCCAGAAGAAGCAGCCAAATTTAAATTATCAACAATGAATTTAGAAATGATAACTTCTGAAGCATACATAAATGGACTAACGAGTGCTGTGAAACTTATGAATGAGTATGTCACCGAAGATAGAACACCACTTCGAAGATAATATGACATTAAAGTCAAAAATAGATTTTAATGTTTTTTTAAATAATAAGTGTTATAATACAATACGTTAAAGAAAGCAGTGATTTTTATGGATAGAACGATTGCTAGTATATCAACAAACAATTTAGGAACAAGTGCGATAAACATTGTAAGGATAAGTGGACCAAAAGCAGTAGAAATTGTAAGCAGTATATTTTCAAACAAAAACTTTAAAGATGCACCATCTCACACCATTCATTATGGTTGGATAAAAGAAGGGGAAGAAACAATTGACGAAGTTTTAGTTTTACTCATGCGTGCACCAAAAACATACACCAAAGAAGATATGGTTGAAATCGATTGCCATGGAGGGTATGCAACCACGAATAAAATATTAGAACTTTTATTAGAAAATGGGGCTGACTTAGCTGAACCAGGAGAATTTACCAAAAAAGCATTTTTAAATGGACGAATTAACTTACTTGAAGCCGAGAGTGTAAGTGATTTACTAAATGCCAAAACAACCCTTCAATCTAAAATGGCAATGAGTGGACTCACAGGAAAAACTACTAAACTCATTCAAGACTTAAGAGAAAAAATGGTTTCCTTACTTGCAAATATCGAGGTTAACATTGATTATCCAGAGTATACTGACGAACTCCAAATTACCAAAGAAAATATAACTCCTGTTTTAAAAGAAATAAACGAAACTTTAGAAAATATCATCAAAGAATCAAGAAACGGCTCTTTAATCAAAAATGGAATTAATGTAGCCATTGTCGGAAGTCCAAACGTTGGAAAAAGCTCTTTACTAAATACTTTATTAGAGGAGGAAAAGGCAATAGTCACCGATATTCGCGGTACAACAAGAGATGTGGTAGAAGGCTCCATCATCGTAAATGGAATTGTTCTAAATTTTCTAGACACCGCGGGTATCAGAGAAACTGAAGACATCGTTGAAAAAATAGGGGTAGAAAAAAGTAAAAAATTAATGAAAGAAGCAGACTTAACTATTCTTGTTTTAAATGGCAACGAATCTCTATCCAAAGAAGAAAAAGAATTAATAAAAACTCTAGAAGAACAAGAAGGAATCATCTTTATAAATAAAATTGACCTAAAAGAAAAAATAGAAACAATAAATACAACATTACCAATCATAAAAGGAAGTACCAAAACCAATATAGGAATAGAAGAACTAAAAGAACAAATCATTGACACCTTTGGTTTAAAAGATATGAGCAACAAAGACTTGACATACTTATCAAATGCAAGACAAATTGCTTTAGCAACTGAGGCGAAAAATCTCATTGCTCATGTTATCGAAGAAAACAAAAACGATATCCCAGTGGATATGCTTGCCATCGATATCAAAAGTGCATGGGAAAATCTTGGCAAAATGATAGGTGAGTTTTACGAAGATGAATTAGTAGACAATATATTTTCAAAATTCTGTTTAGGAAAGTAGGTGAAACAAATGAAATATGAAATAATCGTAGTCGGAGGAGGTCATGCGGGAATCGAAGCCGCTCATATTGGAGCCTTTAAAGGACACAAAACATTACTTGTAACAGGAAATATCAAAAATATCGGGGATATGCCATGTAATCCATCCATCGGAGGTTCAGCCAAAGGAATTATCGTAAGAGAAATTGATGCTTTAGGCGGACTCATGGGAAGGGTCGCTGACATTTCTCATTTTCAAATCAAAATGCTTAACAATTCCAAAGGACCAGCCGTTCGTAGTTTACGTGCTCAAGCAGACAAAGTAACTTATCCGAAAAACATATTGAAAGAATTAGAGAGCACTCCAAATTTGACCATTCAAGAAAACATGGTAGAAGATTTAATCGTGGAAGATAACATAGTAAAAGGAATTATTCTAGAAGATGGAACAAAAATTGAAGGCGAAAAAGTCATACTCACAACTGGCACCTATTTAAAAGCAAATATTTTGGTCGGAAACACCTCAACAGAAAGTGGTCCTCATGGCGAGAGAAGAAGTAATCTCTTAAGTGATAATCTAAAAAAATATGGTCTTCACATCCAACGTCTGAAAACAGGAACTCCCGTAAGAATAAAAGCAAGTTCTATCGATTTTTCAAAAATGCACGAAGAAGTAGGCGACGACACTTATTGGACATTCTCTTGTGATAATCCTCCATGCTATGACATCAATAAACAACAAAAATGTTATCTTATTTATACCAATCCTAAAACACACAAAATCATTTTAGATAATCTAAACAAATCTGCCATGTACAGTGGGCTTGTAACTGGAGTAGGGCCAAGATATTGTCCTAGTATTGAAGACAAGCTTGTTAGATTTAAAGACAAAGAAAGACATCAACTTTTCTTAGAACCAGAAAGCATCCATTATGATGACTGGTATCTCCAAGGTTTTTCTACATCTATGCCAAAGGACATCCAAGAACAAATGGTAAGAAGCCTAGAAGGATTAGAAAATGCGGAAATTACAAAATATGCTTATGCAATCGAATATGATGCAATTGATCCATTACAAATCATGCCATCCCTAGAGTCAAAAGTGATTAAAAATTTATATACAGCAGGCCAAATCAATGGAACGAGTGGATACGAAGAAGCAGCAGGGCAAGGAATTGTAGCTGGTATCAACGCGGCATTAAGTCTCGAAAAAGAAGAACCTCTCATACTAAAAAGAAACGAAGCTTACATTGGTGTCTTAATTGATGATTTAGTAACCAAAGGAACTAATGAGCCATATCGTATGCTAACAAGTCGTGCTGAGTTCCGTCTCATTCTTCGCCATGATAATGCTGATTTAAGACTCCGTCCACTAGCAAAAAAATGTGGTTCTATCACTGATACTCAATACCAAAATTACTTAAATAAAAAGAAACAAATAGAGGAATGTGAAATATTTTTTAAAGAGACAAAATGCAAACTAACATCAGAAGTAAAAGAAATTTTTGCCAAAGAAAATATTCCTGTTCCAAATATAACTGAAACATTTTACGATTTATTAAAACGTCCAGAAATTACCATAAAATTTTTGAATGAAATCGAGCCTATTCCTTTCAAAGAAGAAATTCAAGAAGAAATGGAAATTCAAATTAAGTATGAAGGATACATTAAGAAAACGTATAAAGAAGTAGAAAAAATGATGAAACTAGAAGAAAAAGAAATACCAAGTGATATTGATTATAGTAAAGTAAAAAATCTAGCTTCAGAAGCCCGTCAAAAATTAGAAAAAATAAGACCAATCTCGTTAGGTCAAGCAACAAGAATCAGTGGTGTAAATCCAAGTGACATAGCTATATTAAATGTTTATTTAAAGAAAGAGTATAACCATGAATAAAAATGATTTTTATGAAAAAGTAGCCGAATTAAATATTGAACTCACAGAAGAAATGAAAAATGATTTAGAAAAATACGCTGATTTTTTACTAGAATATAATACGCATACAAACCTTACTGCTATCAAAACAATAGAAGAAGTCTATCTAAAACATTTTTATGATTCCATGACATTAAGTAAAATCGCTGATTTAACAGAAGGAACACTTTTAGATATCGGCACAGGTGCCGGATTCCCAGGCTTAGTACTAGCCATCATTTATCCTAAATTACAAGTAAGCTTGTTAGACTCTAACAATAAAAAAATTAAATTTTTAGAAGAAGCAGTCACTTTATTAAACTTAAAAAATGTAAAAATCATTTATAGTCGTGCCGAAGATTATACTCAAAAGATTAGAGAACAATATGACTATGTGACTTCTAGAGCTGTAGCTGAATTAAGAATTTTATTAGAATTAAACATGCCAGCCTTAAATGTAAATGGTTCCTTTTTAGTCATGAAAGGGAATGCTGAGGAAGAAATAAAATTTTCTGAAAATGCTTTAGAAAAGCTTAGTGCAAAAATTGAGACTCAAGAAGAGTTTGAACTACCATTAAATGGAGGACATCGAACATTATTAAAAATAAAAAAATTAAAAGAAACAAATACAATGTACCCTAGAAGTTACGATAAAATCAAAAAGAAACCGTTATAAAGTTTCTTTTTTTAAGGAAAAAATACAAATTTTCCTTAAAAAAGGAACAAATAAAATGAATAAAAAAAGAAATATAAAATACAAATCTTAATAAAATAAATGCAAAATTTGCAAAAAACATGCAAAAATTAAAAATAAAATGCTGAAAATATTGATTTTGCTTAAAAATGTATATAATAGTACTATAAGAAAGGAAGAAAAAATATGATTTTAGAATTTACAATTGCTAATATGTTGTCTTTCAAAAATAAAATCACTTTTAGTATGTTAGCGAATACAAGTAACGGATTAAATGAAAACTATGTCACAATAGACAATAAAAGAATTCTTAAAACTTCAGCAATATATGGTGGAAATGCTTCAGGAAAATCGAATCTTTTTAAAATTTTATCAAATGTGATTATCATGCTTAAAAATTCAAATAGCATGGATATAAACTCACAGTTGCCAATAATTCCTTTTAAATTAGATGCTGATTCTGTTAAGAAGCCAAGTGAATTTGAAATGAAGTTTATAATAGGAAAAGTAAAATATGTATACGGTTGGAAAGCGGATACAGAGAATATTTATGATGAATATCTTTACTATTATCCAAATGGTAGAGAAACCAAAATTTTTGACCGTACAAAAATAAATAAATATTCATTTCCTCAAAAAGACGAAAAAACATTGAGAGAAATAGAAAAGAAAAATGCTAATAACAAATTTTTCCTTGCAACGGCAACGAATTGGAATTTTGAAAAAACACGAGTTGCATATGAATTTCTAACAACAAACATTAGAACATGTTTTAATATAGAAGAATTCAAAAGTGCAGCTTTAAACATATATGAAACTGAAGATGAAGATTTAAGAAGCTTTGCCTTAGATTTTTTAAAGAAAACAGATTTTAATATCGAAGATTATAAAGTATCAAGAATAAATTTACCAGAAGATATAATAAATAATATGCCTGAGTTTATGAAACAGAATTTTACTGAAAAAGTAAAAATTTATCAAGTTTTAATAAAACATAAAGGAACAAATGAATACTTAACCTTAGAAGAAGAATCTTTAGGAACACAAATTATTTTCTCCCTTATTCCATTTATAGCAGATACAATAGAAAATAATAAAATTTTAATTATTGATGAATTAGATAAAAGTTTACATCCATTTTTAGTTCATTATATAGTAGAAACATTTAATAACACTGATACCAATAAAACAAATTCTCAATTAATTTTTAATACACATGATACCAATTTATTAGACTTAAATATTTTAAGAAGAGATCAAATCTGGTTTACCGAAAAAAATAATGAAACAGGAGAAAGTGACTTATATGCTTTAAGTGATTTTTCTGTAAGAAAAAGTGAAAATATAGAGAAAGGATACTTACTTGGTAGATATGGTGCAGTTCCATTTATCAAGAATGACATAAACATATGGGAAGAAGAATAAGTAAAGACAGAATAGGTAAACCAAGAAATAAAAAGAATAAAATAATTATTGCAGTTGAAGGGAAAAACAAAACAGAAAAAATATACTTTGATAATTTTGATGATGGTAAGAAAAATTACTCAATTACTATAGCTAGAGGCAATGATACAGACCCAATGAAATTAGTTAGAAATTTAGAAAAAGAAATGAGAAAAGAGAAATATCTTTAAAAAATGGCGATAAAGTTTTTTGTGTCTTTGATGTAGATATTGATTATAAAAAAAATAAAGTGATTGAAGAAGCAAAAGAATTTGCAAATAAACATGGAATACAAATTATTACATCAACACCCTGTATAGAACTTTGGTTTTTATTACATTATGACTATACAACAGCTCCTTTAACAAATAATGAAGTTATGAAAAGACTGAAAAAATATTATCCAAAATATGAAAAAAATATAAATATTTACATGGATATAAATAGCAAGACTTCTAAAGCAATAGAAAATGCCAAAAAATTAGAAAATTATCAAAAAGAAAATAATAGAATAATTGGTACAGTAGAAGCTAATCCAAATACTGAAATTTATAAAATAGTAGAATATTTGTTAAGTAATGCCTTTTAATTAAAGGATTAAAAAGAAAAACAACACGTAAACCAAACGTGTCATTTTTCTCTTTGACTTCTAAAAAGTCTGTAGATAACCATCTTATCTACATAAATAGTATGAATGAATTTCCAAAAATTATACCTAAAAAATATCTTTTCCAATTTTCGACAAAATATCGTATAAATCGACAAATATTATACATACTAAAATTGGAAAGGAGAAAACTTATGTTAAAAGACAAAAATGCACTATTTATATTGTTATTATTACTTATTGGGTTTCTTCCTTTAATAGGAGTACATGCAGCCTCAAGAACCATTAACAGTGAGGCAGATTTAAAAAGTGCTTTGCAAGATACGAGTGTAACAGAAATTGTTTTAGGAAGTAACATTGAAACACATGAAAAAATTAACATTACAAGACCAGTAACCATTGATGGAAAAGGGCATTCTATCACTTACGTCGGAAACTTTGGTGACGAAGAAAACGATTTCACAGTTTGGGCAGGAATTTATGTTTTACAAGTTTATAAAACAACTGCAACCATTCGTGATATCAAACTTACTGGTGGAAATGCTGCTCTTTTAGTAAACGGGTCAACTGTAAAACTAGAAGGAACCATTGATGTATCTGGAAACGGTTTTGGTGGAATTGAACTTGGACAAGGTGCTAACGTAGATGAAATTGTTCATTTAGAAATGGATAATTCTACAAATATAGTAAATACAACCGAAAGTGCAGACACACCAAGTCTTTGGGTACCAACGGACTCAGACCCAGCTGTACTTGAAGTAGATGGAGAAGAACAAACATTAAGTCCTGGTGAAGAAGTAACAGTAAAAGAAATTAATAATCTATTTGAAATTCAACCAAACCATCAAACAGGCGATAAAATAAATGTTGTGTTGTTCATTGCTTTAATGAGTATGATAACATTAATAGGAAGTGCAACTGTATTCTTAAAAAGAAACTAAGATTTAAAGAAACAACTTATCGAGTTTCTTTTTTTATGAGTTTTGCATGAAGAACAACACGATCAATACCCTCACCATCCTTACAAGTAGATAATGTAAGGATTTTATCTTGTATAGATAAAAGAGTATCAAAAGGATAAATGCTTCTTTCCTGAATAACATTTAAAAATTCTTGATAAGCTTCATCATTTGGAAAATGTGTAGTGATATAATAACTTTCTTGAGGAATAACATAGACACTAAAAACTTGAAAAATATAATTCACATGTGGAGTAGAAAGATAAACAAAAAAATTATCAGGCTCACTTAACCAATCTTCCTCTAATGTATAACGTAAACTTCCAAACAAAGAATCATCATTTCTTCGATGACCATAAATCACACTGTTGCGATTAAGATACTCTAAATTATTACGAAAATCAGAGAAAATCCACCCAGCCATACTCTCTGACTTATCAAAAGAATGACTTAAATAAAATTCATTATCATGAGTTTGAACAATAGGATAATCAATCAAAGTCCCAGGAACTTGTATCCAACCAACAACATCAGAATTTTGAAGTTTTAATTCTTCAAAATCGGCACTTAAAAAATGTAAATCTTCTTCCTCATTTTTAGGACTTTCAATAAATACATCTTGATAATGTTCCATGATTTTTTCTTGATGTTTATTATCTAAATCCCATTTTACATACTCTATAAAACACATATCTAATACTACAATCGCGATAGACATAAGAATAAAACTTATTTTTCGTTTCATAAATATCACAATATTAATTTGTTCTAGTGAATGAAAAATATACAAAAAATAGATAAGATAATTAGAGTCTTCCACATAGCCAATCTAAAGAAACAGAGTAAGTTTTGCAAACTTGAAAAGCAAAAGCTGTTAAAAGCATTGTTTTTCCATTTTCGTATGCACTAATGGTGGATGGAGAAGTATTTAAAAACTTAGCAAGTTTTCGTAGAGAGATATTATGGTTCATCCGAACCTCTTTTAGACGAGCCCCTACCAATTTTCTATCTAAAGAAGAAAGCACTTGACCTAAATATTCTTTATGATTAGATAAACCAATAAGATAATCTATATTCACTTTATAATAATTACAAAGAGTATTCAAATGAATTAACGGGATGACTGCAAGTCCAAGTTCATATAAAGAATAAGTTTGTTGAGAAATACCTAATAAATGTGCAACATCTTTTTGTAATAAATGATTTTTGTCTCTTATAGTAAACAAATTGCTTTCATACATAGGTATCACCTAGTTAATTGTCCTATGTTTAATAAAAAAATTCTATTTTGTACAGACAAATACGAACACTTATGATATAATGATGTTGAAAGTAGAGAGTGTGTTGCAAATGAAACTAGAAAGATTTAAAGAAAGAGATAACAAAAGAATAGGAATTATTGTATTTACAATAGCTTGTATTTTATTGGTAAGTGGAGTCATTCTTTATAGAACATTCGCCATATTTGAAGTCAAGACAAATCAAAACATGATTAATGGTAGTGTTCAGAGTATGGGAGATTTGGAGTTTGCTTTTTATAAAGATAATGACATCGTAAAAGAAGTTCCTAGCAAAGAAGAAGGTTATTCATTAGATACAAGTTCAAGTTATTGTGTAGATTTATTAAATGGAGAGCAAGTGAGTAATGTAAGTTGGAATGACGAAAGATGGAGCATCGAATTAAAAGATATTACAACAACGAAAACAAAATGTTATTTACATTTTAAGAAAATATATAAAGAAGAAGAATTGCATGGAGCCATCCCAGATTTAATGAATGGAAGACTTGTTCCCATCGTTATATTAAATAATGAAGCACCTAGTGATATAAAAGAAAAATATCTTGGAGCAACAGGAGGAAAAGTGTTAAAAGCGGATATAACAAAAACAGAAGATCCATGGTATAGTTACAAAGATAAAAAATGGGCAAATGCAGTAATACTTAAAGATGGAAAGACAGATACATATAAACCAGGAGATGAGATACCTGAAAGTGAAATAGAAAGTTATTTTGTATGGATACCTAGATACAAATATAAATTGAAGAATAGTGAAGAAGAGTTTAATAAGTTTAATTCTGTAACCGAAGTCGGAAATGTAGATAGTGTAAGTGCTTTTTATAGTGACAATAAAGTAAATGGAAATCAAGCACCAAATAATGCTTTTGAAATAGAGTTTGAAACAAAAAATGGAGGTGTAAGTACAACAGCCTTGCAAGAAGGTGATTGGATTACTCATCCAGCATTCACAGCCTTTGATAGTAATGGAATATGGGTTGCTAAATTTGAGACTGGATATAACCAAAATACAGATACAACAAATGTAATACCAACAAGTGATTGGAGTACACAAGATGCTCAACATAATGAAACGAATTCAACAAAAGTCATTATAAAACCACATGTTTATAGTTGGAGAAATATCAATGTATCAAATGCTTTTTATACTTCTTATGAATACAAAAGAGAATTAGAAAGTCATATGATGAAAAATACAGAGTGGGGAGCGGTTGCTTATTTAACTCAAAGTAAATATGGAAGATGTGATAGTAATAATACCAACTGTACAGAGGTAAGCATAAATAATTCAGAATATTATATTACAGGAATGTCAACAACAATATCACCAACATGTGGATATACAAGTTCAAAAGAACAATGTAATTATTATGGTGGTCCATCAGCTTTAAATGTTTTAGATAATGACAGTATTAAAAGTTATTATTTAACAGACAGTCAAGGTGGAAGTACAACAGGAAATTATTCAGGAATATATGATATGTCAGGCGGAGGATGGGAATATGTAATGGGAGTGATGCAAGCAAAAGATGGGGATTCTACTCCAACGACAGGACCAAATGCAACAAATAATTCAGGCTTTAACGGACCATATTCCAATAATGGAGATAGTTCTAAAACAGATGGACAAGAATGGCCAAGTCGTAAATATTATGATTTGTATGATTATAGTACATCACACCAATATCAAAGAGGACAACTTGGAGATGCTACAAAAGAGTTTGGACCATTTTATTCAGTAAATTGGAAAAAAACTAATGGAGAATATGGACCTATAAGATATATAGGAAGCTATAATACAGACGCAGCTTTCTTTATATATAGTAGCAGTCCGTGGTTTATACGTGGTGGAGGTTCCACAGTTGGCACAGAAACAGGTGTTGAAGCTTTTGGAAGAACACAGGGGAAGGAAACTATTGATTATAGTTTCCGTATCGTTCTTACACCATAAACAATTTCTTTCTTTTAAGAAAAAATAAAAATACATCATTTCGTGTTGCTATTCCCTCAAAAAATTGATACAATTAATAGTAGAAAATAAGCAGTAAGGGGCTGATTTTTTGTGAATACAGAGGATAAAATTGTACAAATAGGAATAGAGGATATCATTCCCAATCGTTTTCAACCAAGACTTGCCTTTGACGAAGAAGGATTAAAAGAATTATCAGAGTCTATTCGTCAACATGGAATTATCCAACCACTTGTAGTAAGAAGATTAGGAAGTAAATTTGAAATCATCGCTGGTGAAAGACGTTTTAAGGCGGCAACAATGGCAGGACTCAAATCTGTTCCAGCAATCATTTCGAATATAGATGACAATCAAAGTGCAGAAATAGCTTTAGTGGAAAATATCCAAAGAAGAAACCTAACACCAATCGAAGAAGCAAAATCATATAAAAATCTTTTGGACCGTGGCTATATGACTCAAGAACAACTAGCCGAAAAGATGGGAGTAAGCCAAAGTTCAATTGCTAATAAATTAAGGTTATTAAATCTTGCCCCAGAAGTTCAAGATGCTTTACTTCAAGAAAAAATAAGTGAACGTCATGCAAGAAGTTTGCTTAGTTTACCAAAAGAAGAACAAGGAGAATGGTTACATAAAATAATCAATAAACGACTTACTGTAAGACAATTAGATTTAGAAATCAAAAAAGCGAAAGGAGACATTGGAGGAGATATTCCGTTAGTATCTCCAACACCTGATATAAATACTATGATAAATAATGCGACTGATATACATACAATCAATGAAAAAAAAGATATGTCTGGCATCATCGAACCACCAAAACAAGAGGAACCTAAAGAGGAAGTTCCAGAAGAAAGAAAGGGAATTCCTAATAAATTCTTTAATTTTCTCGAAGATGAAGCAGCCTCAATGAACATGGATAGTGCATTTGCTCCAATCGAAGAGCCAAAGATAGAACCTCAAAATACCATTGAAGTTTTAGATGATATTGAACTTGTCACACCTGAAATTATACCTACGAAAGAAGAACCACAACCAGAGCCTAGTGTAACAACATCTCCTCAAAATGAAGACGAAGATGTCATCATGCCATTCTTCTTTGAAGACAAAGAAACACCTGCTGAAAACAATATCATAGAAGAAAAGAAAGACGAAAAAGATGCAGTCGTAGACCCAATGGACTCTGTGATTAAATTAGACCCTAACTACACTCAAATAGTTGAGGAAGAAGCTGGACTTGATTTAAAAACAGCAATCAATGAAATTCGTGATGTCGTTGAAAATCTAAAACAAAAAGGATTCAACATTTCCTTAGATGAAATTGATTTATCTGGAAATTACCAAATGACTATTAACATAAAAGAAAATGATTAGAACAAAACTCTAGTCATTTTTTTCATCTTTAGAATAGACTTGAACTTCACTTCCTCTTACATAATAAAACATCGTATTATTTTTACTTGCTGTATTTTGCACTCCTGTAATTCCATCACGAATAAGCCCCACCACATTTTGAGGTTTCTCATACCAAACAGGTTCCACATCTTGAAGATATTTTTCCATGGTATCTAACCATATATTTTTGGAATAATAACTTGCACTTCCATCAATGTCTTTCGCATCGTCATTGCCTATCCAAACAAGCATTAAAACATTCGGGTTATATCCAACACTCCAAGAATCCGTGTCCGTAGTTCCTGTTTTTAAAGCATACTTACGACTCATTTTAGAAGCAATTGATAAAGCAGTAGGTGTGGTGTAATCAGAGAAAGCAGAATTTGTCGTATTTGTCATCATCTCATTTAAAATAAACACATCGTTACTATTTAAAACATAATTGTGTTTTTGCTTATGCTCATATAAAACATGTCCTTCCATATCTTCGACTTTCTCAATAAAATAAATCTCTTTCTCATCCCCACCACTTGCCAAAGTTGTATATCCATGAGCAAAATCAAGCATATTAAGCTCACTAGTTCCAAGAGCAAGAGAAGGGTTTCCAACCAAGTCTTCCTGGATACCTGTGAGGTGTGCCGTATCAACCAAAACATCCGTTCCTAAAAACAAATGGGTTTTCACAGCATAAATGTTATCTGAAAAAGCAATCGCCGCGGCCATTGTAATCTCTTTATTAGCATAAATCTGATTATAATTACTTGGCGAATAAACAACTTGATTAGCAAAATGAAAAGTCGTTTTTTCACTTTTAAACAAAGAAGAAGAAGTAAGACCATTTTCTAAAGCTGCATAATAAAGAAAAGGTTTCATCGTACTTCCTACTTGTCTTTTCGACATTGTCGCCCGGTTAAACTGACTCTTAGCATAATTAAGTCCTCCTGTTAAAGCAATCACTCCTCCAGTACTTGGGTCTACCATCACACTGGCAACCTGTAATTCTTCTTGGTTTCCAATATAATTCAAAATAGACTCTTCCATATTTACTTGAGCTTGACTATCAAAAGTTGTATAGATTTTAAGTCCACCAGAAGAAATCAAATCCTTAGGCACTTCCTTAATTTGACTTAATTCTTCTAAAACCGCATCTTGATAATACAAAATCATCTGTGAATTATTTTGAGTTCGTTTTCCATAAATCGGTATTTCATTCTGAAACAAACCATCATAAACTTCTTCTGTGATATAACCATTATTCACCATCGTCTCAGCAACCACTTTAGCTCTTTCAATACAAGCTTCATAATCACTTACTGGATTATAATTACTAGGGTTTTTAGGAATCCCAGCGAGCATAATCGCTTCTTCTAAAGTCAAATCTTTACTACTCTTATTAAAATAATACTTACTTGCATCTTCAATTCCATAATTTCCTTCTCCAAAATTAATCGTGTTCAAATATCCTTCCAAAATCGCATTTTTACTATAATGAACTTCTAATTCCACCGTTAAAAAAGCTTCTTTAATTTTTCGCTCCCAAGTTTGGTCAAACGTTAAAAACATATTTTTCACATACTGCTGACTAATCGTCGATGCTCCGTATCTCGTGTGGTCTGTCATATTTTGATACAATGCCTTAGCAATTCTTAAATAATCAAAACCCTTATGTCGATAGAAATTCTTATCTTCAACAGAAATAATCGCATTTTTAAAATCATCAGAAATATCATCCAAAGAAATCCATTCACTAGACCCAGACCCTTGATAAATTAAATTTTCTTCCTTATCATATATAAAAACCTTTCCCATATCTTTAAGCTCTAACTTAGGGGAGAAAAAAGCAAAAATATAAATTCCTGTCAAAACAACAAAACCAGATAAACAAAGAAAAAGACTAAAACGTAAGACAAATTTAAGTTTTTTCATCATGCGTCACCTAAATCTATTATGAAAAAAAATTGCAAAAATATAAGTAGAAATGTATAATAAAGCTATCAAGGGAGTGAATTATGAATCATTTACGATATTTAGAAAGAGAAAAAGAAGAAGTAGAAAATATAATTCATGAGTTAAAGATTCAAAAAGGTATTCAAAAAAAGAATAACCTTCCTATTGAAATGGTAATCGGGGGACTTTTATTAATAATTCTAGGAGGCTCTAATGCTGTATTCGGTTTCACAATTATCGGCTTGTATCTAGGAGCAAGAGGAATAAACCATATTAAAATTAAAAAAATAGAAAAAGAAATAGATGGCTATCGATATGTTAAAATTGGTATCAATAAAGAAATTAGAAAAGAGTTAGAACAAGAAAACTCAAAATCTCAATGCATACCTTTCAAACTCGAAGAAAAATTAGATTTATACTATGACTGTGGAGCAAACATAAAACTTTTAAATCAAAAAAAATTTTTATATGAATTAAAAGAAAAATATTGTTCTGTGAGTCCAGAAGAAATAGAAGAATGTGTTTATACTTTAGTAAGAAAAAAAGAAAAGTGATTTTCATGTCAAAAAACTACTGAAATTTACTCAGTAGTTTCATTCTTTAATGCTTCAATGTCTTTTTCATCGTAGTAGAGTTTTAAATTAAAATCGTTTACAAGTTGGTTAACTTCTTTCCTTATGCTATCCATCATGGTGTTTCCTTCATATAACTCATCAAGTACTTTCTCATCTGAACATACGAATAAATAAAGTAATTTCTCTAATTCATCCGCATTTTTGATATGATCACAGTCCAAATTTCTTAAATAATCTAGATTAATATCGATTACATGCATATCTAGATTTCGAGGTTTATTGCTTTCTCTTTCAAACATTTCACTCCTATAAAGAAAATCATTCTTGCCAAAATAATCAAAGTTATTTAAGCTTACTTGATAAAATGATGTAAAATACTCTTTACCATTTGTAAGTTTTTTTAAAGTAAGAGTAATTATATAAGAAATTTTTTTCACATCAAAAGTATCAGAGTTTCCTTTATGAATGAGAAAAGAGATAAGGTACTCGTCAGATTCAAAAGCAAGATCAGGTTCACCATCTAAAATATTTGCATGGGTACAATCATTAAGATCAATAAAATGAAAATCTTTTTTCAGTTTTTCATAAGGAATATGAGTTGTTAAAGAAACAATTTTTAAAAAGTATTCTTGAGAAGCTTCTGAACCGCTTGAAAATAGTTTTTTAACAATTTGGTCATTCAAAAGTCTATACTTTTTTTCATTCGCCGATGTCATAGTATCCTCCATTTCTAAATCTTGCTTTTTTGGCAAGATTAGTTCGCTATTATACACAAGAAGGGGCACGAAACTTGTCGAACGGTGTCACATATGCATCATATACAACCACGCAACTATCAAAAGTGCATCTTGCATTTTTCCCATTCTTTCTCTATAATGTTTCTATTAAGTGAGGTTTTACCATGAATTTAATGAATATAAAACTCTATAAAGGGGAATCCTTAGTACTAGATGAGTCAAATATAAAATATCAAATAGATGATACAGAACTCTCTTTCCATCTAGATGATATGGAGCATTTTCTGAACTTTGAAACTCAAGAATTTACAAGAGAAAATGACGAATATCGTTTTTATCTAAACATCGCGGAAGAAAAATGTGAAATAACTTTAAAAAATGAAGGTTACCACTTGCAACTTCTAGTAGAGTATGCTAATCTATTGAAGAATAAAAATTATTGTGAACTCACGTATCGAATCGAAACCGATGACGAGCCAATAAAATTGGTAATAAACTAGAAAGGAAGGACATATGATTACAAACAAAATAGAAACTTTTCTAAAAGAAACATTACAAGATCTGGAGTACGAGGCAGACTCAGTAGAAGTCATCGTATCCAATCGAAGTGACATCAGTGATTATCAGTACGATGGTTCTTTCAAATTAGCCAAAGTATTACATAAAAGTCCAATAGAAATTGGTACGACTATTGTTGAAAAGCTGAAAGAAAAAAAAGATTTAGAAAAATATTTTCAAAAAATAGAAGTCTTGCCACCTGGATTTATTAATTTTACGTTAAGTAACGAGTGGATAAATGAAACAATTAATGAAATAGCGAAAAGTGAAAAATTTAGTGTTTCCCTTCCTAAAAAAGAAACCATTGTAATTGACTACGGGGGCCCCAATATTGCCAAACCTCTTCATGTTGGACACCTAAGAAGCGCGATAGTTGGCGAATCCATCAAAAGAATGTTAAAATACATGGGACACGACGTCATCTCTGATGTTCATTTAGGAGACTATGGATTACAAATAGGCGAGGTCATTTATGGAGTTCAAGAAAAAGGAATTCCTTTAGAAGACATCACCCTAGAAGATTTAGAAACAATCTATCCAGAAATGAGTGGACGTTGTAAAGAAGATGAAGAATTAAAAGAAAAATGTGCATCCATCACCAAAGACTTACAAGATGGCAAAGAAGAATACCAACCATACTTCGAAAAAATAAAAGAGATTTCAGGTCAAGACATTTTAAGAATTTATAAATATTTAGATGTATCATTCGATTTATGGCAAGGAGAGTCAGATGCCTATCCTTATATAGAACCGCTTACTAAAGAGTTAGTTAGTAAAAACCTTTTAACTGAAAGTGAAGGAGCCAAAGTTGTTTTTGTAAATAAAGAAAGTGATGCCAAAGAATTACCGCCTATGATGTATCAAAAGAAAAATGGAGCCTATCTTTATGGAACAACTGACCTAGCAACCATCTATGAAAGAAGACAAAAATATCATCCAAATGACATCATCTACTTAGCAGATTTTAGACAAAGCCTTCATTTTGAAACTGTCTTCCGTGTTTGTGAAAAATTAGGATATACCAAAGACATGAAACTAGAGCATCTTGCTTTTGGAACCGTGAATGGAACCGATGGAAAGCCTTTTAAGACAAGAGCTGGAAATTCTCCAAAACTAGATTCCTTATTTAAAGAAGTCAAAGAGTCATTCCTAAAATCAAACGAAAAAAATGAAAACATGACCGAGACGGACTTAGACATCATCGTCAATGCCATTATTAAATTTGCTGATTTACAAAACAATCGTGAAAAAGACTATATCTTTGATATCAATAAATTTTCAAGTGTTGTCGGAAAAACAGGGCCATATATTCTCTATACCTATTTAAGAATTGCAAGTATTTTAAAAAAAGAACAATATACTATTGACGAGTTAAACAAAGAGATATATGATAGTACAGACCGTGAGGTAAGAAGGAAACTAATTGAACTTTCAAGCACCTTAAACCATGCGGTAGAACTAAGAATGCCATCTATTCTAGCAAACTATTTATATGAACTCTGTGTAAATATGAATGCATTTTATGAAAAAAATCATATAAATAATTTAGAAGATAGGAATAAGAAAGAAAATTGGTTATTCTTATTAGATTTAGGGAACAAAATTCTAAAAGAAATGTTAGATTTATTAGGTATCAAAATACCAGAAAGGATGTAAAAAATGAAAAAGTTAAAAGAATATACAAAAGAAGAATTAGAAGTAATGGGATATGATGACATAGCCTACATTATTCTAGAAGAATCAAAAAAGAAAATGAAAATTAATGATTTATTCAAAAAAGTTTGTAATGCCTTAGGCTTATCAGAGGAAGATTTTGTAAATCAAATTGCCGATTTCTTTGAAATCCTAACAACAGATAAAAAGTTTATCTTATTAGAAAATGGTTACTGGGACTTACGTACTCGCCACAGTGAGAAATTAGTGATTGAGGATGAAGAAGAAGAGTACGAAGATGAGGAAACCGAAGAAGAGGAAGAAGAAAAAGACGAGACGGAAGACGATACATACTATGATGAAGATGATGTAGATGATGACACTGATGACGATTTAAAAGATTTAGTTATTATTGATGAAGAGGACGACGGTTTATAGCAAAAACTTTCTAAAAAGAAAAAAAGAAAGGAAATTGTTATGAAAGAAAAATTAGAAACGATTAAAGCCCGTTATGAAGAACTAGGAAATTTACTTATGAGTCCTGAACTCATGAATGACTTTAATAAATTAAAAGAATTATCAAAAGAACAAAGTGATTTAAAAGAAATTGTCGACAAATACAACGAATTACTTGTATGTGAGAAAAACTTAAGTGAAGCAAAAACTTTAATAAACGACCCTGAAATGCGAGAAATGGCTGAACTAGAAGTTGAAGAAAACACGAGTAAAATAGAACAAATTAATCACGAATTAGAAATACTTTTAATTCCAAAAGATGAAAATGATGGCAAGAACGTTATCATGGAAATTAGAGGAGCAGCCGGTGGAGATGAAGCAAACATATTCGCAGGAGACCTTTTAAGAATGTATACTTACTATGCTGAAAAACAAGGTTGGAAAATTGAAATCAATCACCAGATTGAAGGGGCAAGTGGTGGATTCGCTCAAGTAGAATGTACCATTAAAGGAGATAATGTATACAGTAAGTTAAAATACGAAAGTGGTGCTCATCGAGTTCAAAGGGTACCTGTCACAGAAACTCAAGGAAGAGTTCATACATCAACCGCGACTGTAGTTGTCATGCCAGAAAGAGATGACATTGACATTGAAATTAAAGAAAGTGATTTAAAAATCGATGTTTATCATTCTAGTGGAGCCGGAGGACAATCAGTTAACACTTCAAATTCAGCAGTCAGAATTACTCACTTACCAACCAATACAGTAGTAACTTGTCAAAATGAAAGAAGTCAGTTAAAGAACAAAGAAAGAGCGATGCAATGGTTAAAAATCAAACTTTACGACCAACAAGAACAAGAGCAAGAACAAAAATTTGGCCGTGAACGTAAAAGTAAAGTAGGAACAGGAGACCGTTCCGAGAAAATAAGAACTTATAACTATCCTCAAAATAGAGTAACAGACCATCGTATAGGCTTCTCTCTTATGAGTTTAGATAGAGTCATGGAAGGTGATCTTGACCCAATCATCGAAGCATTAACTACCGAAGACTTAAAAAGAAAATTAGCAGGCGAATAAACCTGCTTTTCATTTACTTTAAATTTGCTTGTGAATGCTTCTCTTTTTCAATAATTATTTTCAAACCACATTTCTTAGCCACATTAAGTAAGGTTTCAAATGTGTAATTAGCTGTACCATATTCATATTTTTCAATAGAACTTTTACTCACTCCAATTAAATGAGCAAGTTCTTCTTGAGTTAAATTTAAACTTTGTCTTAAGAATTTAAAAGCTTCATTAGTTTTATAATCATTAGCAATAATTTTCATATTCTCACCATTGACATCGTAACATTTTATGACTATAATTAAATTATAACTCGTAAGATATTACGATGAAGGGAGCTAGTATGAAATTAAAGAAATTTAAAGAGACAGATAATAAAAGAATAGGAATCATTATATTTACCATTGTTTGTATTTTACTAGTAAGTGGAGTGATACTATATCGAACATTTGCAATTTTTGAAGTGAACACAAATCAAAATGTAATAAATGGAGAAGTACAAGAAATGGGAGATTTAGAATTTGCTTTTTATAAAGATAATACTTTAGTAAAAGAAGTTCCAAAAAAAGAAGAAGGTTATTCCTTAGATACCAGCTCTAGTTATTGTATAGATTTATTAAATAATCAAAAAGTTAGCAATATCAATTGGGATAACGAAAGATGGGGACCATATTTATCTAATATCACAACGACTAAAACAAAATGTTATTTATATTTTAAGAAAATATATCAAGAAGATATTTTAAATGGAGCCATACCAGATCTTGGAAATGGAAGACTTATCCCTGTTCAAATCAAAGAAGAACAACCAACAGGAATTACAATTCAAAATATCGGTGATGGTTCTTATGGTGGAAAAGTAGAAAAAGCAGATATAACTGATACATGGTATAGTTACAAAGATAAACGATGGGCAAATGCAGTCATATTAAAAGATGGAGTAGAAGATAATTATAGTCCAGGCCAAGAAATAGAAGAAAAAGATATAGAAGCTTACTTTGTATGGATTCCAAGATATAGTTATAAATTACAAGAGAGCGAAGAAACATATACAGGATATATTGATATAATAACTAAAAACACATATCCAGATGTTCAAAGTTTTTATAATTATATTAATGGAAACAAAGGAGAAACAGAAGTTTTTGATATTCAATTTGAAACTAAAAATAGTAGTGTCAAGCAAGGTTCGCAAAAAGGACAATATTTAACCCATCCAGCATTTGTATCCTTTGATAGTAACGGACTATGGGTTGGCAAATTTGAAACTGGATATAATCAAAATAATGAAAATATAGATGTCAAGTCTAATAATAGTTGGAATGCAGATAATGCTAAAAAAAATGAAGAAAATTCTTCTAAAATCATTATAAAACCAAATGTATATAGTTGGAGAGAAATACAAGTAGCCAATGCTTTTTATACAAGTTATAATTATCAAAGAGACTTAGAAAGTCATATGATGAAAAATACAGAATGGGGAGCAGTAGCCTATTTAACTCAAAGTATATATGGAAGATGTGAAGAAAATGGAATTTGTAAAGAAGTAAGAATCAATAATTCAAGTAGTTATGTTACAGGAATGTCAGCCGCTAATGCTCCGACGTGTGGATTTACCGCAACAAGAGAGAATTGTAATTGGTATGAAACAACTGCATTAAATATCGATAGTAAAGAGGTACAAAGCTATTATAATAAAAATAACAAGGAAGCAAGTACAACAGGAAATTATACAGGAATTTATGACATGGCTGGTGGGGCTTGGGAGTATGTAATGGGGGTTATGCACGCTCAAGATAAAGTTGCTACTCCAACAAGTGGAAGAAGTAGTACATATAATTCAGGATTTAAAGGACCATATAGTTGTTCTACTTGTGATGGAGCATCTTCTGACACAGAAAATAAAGATGGTAAACCATGGCCTTCTTCCAAATATTATGATTTATATGATTATGATACAACAGATCGAAATTTTTATCGAGGAAAGCTAGGAGACGGAACAAAAGAGGTTGGCCCATTTTACAGTGTTGCATATCAAAAACCTAGTGGAGGTAATGGCTCCGCTAGATTAGCAGGAAGTTATAATGCAGACGTTGCTTTTTTTGTCGATAGCTACTATCCGTGGTTCAGACGTGGTGCTCTTTGTACAGACGGTACAGAGGCTGGGCTTTCAGCCTTCATTAATAGCCACGGCCAAGCTTATATTAATACTACTTTTCGCATCGTTCTTACCCCATAATACCAAAAAAACTTGCAAAATCAACAAAGTGTGGTATAATGTTTACAGAAAGAGAAATCTTTCATAAAATGAAAACTATGTTTCATAATATAGTTTAGGACATAAAAAAGATACATCTGATTTTTGCGTGTTAGGTGTCGTTCTCAGTCCAAAATGTTTTTTGAAGTGAAAAGCACCAATATAAGATGTAAGGGTGCTTTTCTTATGTCATTTTAAGACACTTAGTCCTTGTTTTGGAAATACTTTTCTAAAACTAATATAAGAATTATGAAAGTATGAGAATATTCATTATTCATTCCTTTCATGGACCATCACCTCTTTCCAAAATAAAATTCATAATTAAATAGATAATAACAAAAATTAAATGGATTGAGGGGAAAAACACCATTATAATGCCATTATATAATAATAATAATAAACTGTTCGAAATAGTAATTTTCATAAAATATATTTATAAGGAAAGTGATATATATGAAACCTGAATTTATTACAGATTTAGATTGGCAACTTCTAAAAGAAAAATACAAAGACAACTTAGAAAAAGTAATAGACAAATTAGAGAGACATTATCCAGTTCAATATTTGATTGGCTATGTTGATTTTTATGATACTCACATCAATGTGGATGAACGAGTATTAATACCTAGATTTGAAACCGAGTATTTAGTTGAAAAAACAATTCAAAGAATCAAGTCTATAAAACAAGAAAATCCGAAAATTCTAGAACTAGGAACAGGAAGTGGATGTATTTCGATTGCTTTAAAAAAACACTTTTCATGTGAAGTCACAGCAGTAGATATTTCAGAAGATGCTTTAGATGTAGCCAAAGAAAATGCGAAGTTAAATCATGTGGATATCCACTTTATTTTAGAAGATATGTTAAAAACAAGTTATGAACATTTTGATATAATCATAAGTAATCCACCTTATGTATCTCAAGAAATTCATGTTGGAGAAGAAACAAAATATGAACCTCAAAATGCCATCTTTGCACCTCAAGAAGGAATGTTTTTCTATGAAGAAATCATAAAAAAAGTATCCAAACTAAAAACACAGCCAAAACTCATAGCCTTTGAAATCGGTTATGAACAAGGAGCAAAAATAGAAAAGTTAATAACCACTTACTTATCCACATATGAGTGTATTATAGAAAAAGACTTAGCAGGGAAAGACCGTTATGCCTTTTTAATCCATGAATAAAAATGTGAACAACCTCCCTTAAATAATATAGGTGAGAAAATGAAAAAAATAATTCCTATATTATTTATCCTATTTTTAGTCTATGGATTAACAAATAAAGAAGAAGTTATTATTCCCGATTATGCAATTCGCTTTCGAGTGATTGCAAACTCAAATACCTTACAAGACCAGACAACAAAGTATCTTGTAAAAAATGATTTAGAAAACAAACTAAATGACCTCATGCAAGACGTGAAAACTAAAGAAGAAGCAAGTGAGAAAATAGAAGAATCTATGCCATGGATAAGAGAAGAAGTAAACAAATATACTTTGAAAAACACAGTCTCTTATGGAAAAAATGAATTTCCGGAAAAAGAATACAAAGGAGTTGTTTATCCAAGTGGAAAATATGATTCGTTAGTCATCACCTTAGGAAGTGGACAAGGTGAAAATTGGTGGTGTGTTATGTTTCCGCCATTATGCTTATTAGATGCCAAAGAAAACAATACAGAAGATGTGGAATATAAATTCTTTGTTCAAGAAATTTTAGCTCAATGGAATTCATAGAACCAAACGTCTATCATATAGTAATATAGGAGTTACTTATGATAGACTTTTTAAATGTTTTAATGATTGCCGTTGCATTGTCAATGGATACATTTTCCTTATCTTTAGGAATCGGAACCTATAACATATCAAGAAAAAAATGTTTACAAATTAGTATGACTGTAGGAATCATGCACTTTATCATGCCTTATCTAGGAGATATGATAGGCGATAAAATTGTTTCCTTTTTTGCTTTAAACAGCAATCTTTTCTTAGGATGTATTCTCCTTTTTATCGCAGGCAATCTCTTATGGGAAATGCATAAAAAAGAAGATACAACCGAAATGGATTTTTCGTTTTTAGGAATATTCCTTTTTGCTTTTGGTGTTTCCATTGATGCTTTCTCTACTGGTCTAGGTTTATCAGCAATCACCAAGAGCAAAGTATCAGCCATGCTTATCTTTTCTATCGTAAGTTTTCTATTTACCATGTTAGGTTTAGCCATTGGTAAATTTGCATCTAAAAAACTAGGAAAAAAAGCCAACATTTTAGGTTTCCTTCTTCTAGTCATTTTAGGTGTCATACATATATGTAAATAAAGAGAAAATAACTTTAAATCAAGGAAAAAATTTGATATAGTTAAATTAAGAAATTTGCAAGGAGTGTTTGAGTATGCAAAAAATACAAATCCATGGGGGAAAAGAACTTTCAGGAACCATCAAAATTTCTGGTGCTAAAAATGCTGCAGTCGCCTTAATTCCCGCGGCAATTCTTTGTGATGAGGAAGTAAGTATTTTAAATGTGCCAGATATTACTGATAGAGATGCTTTAATACGTATTATTGAATTGTTAAACGGAAAAGTTGAAGTTCAAGAAAGTGATTTAAAAATTGATGTCAAAGATTTAAAAAATACAGTAATCCCAGAAAATTTAGCCAATAAACTAAGAGCAAGTTATTATTTCATGGGAGCTTTACTTGGACGATTAAAACATGTGGAAATCTATTTTCCAGGAGGTTGTAACATCGGAAAAAGAAAAATTGATTTTCATTTAAAAGGTTTTGAAGCCCTAGGCGCAACCATAATTGAAGATAACGATAAATATATTATTGAAGCCGAAGAATTAAAAGGAACCAAAATATACTTAGACTTTGCAAGTGTCGGAGCAACCATTAATATCATGCTAGCCGCTGTAAAATCAAAAGGAACAACAATTATTAACAATGCTGCTAAGGAACCTGAAATCGTAAATGTAGCATCTTTCCTAAATAACATGGGGGCCAAAATAACAGGTGCAGGAACAAGCAAAATACGAATTGAAGGAGTAGAATATCTTCATAAATCAATGATTGAAGTTATTCCAGACAGAATAGAAGCAGGAACATATATTATCATGGGAGCTTTGCTTGGTAAAGACCTTAGAATTGAAAACATTATTGTGGAGCACCTCATGTCTTTAATCTCAAAACTACAAGAAATTGGTGTAGATATTAAATTAGAAAAAAATAACTTAGTAATCAATCACGGTAAAAAATTAAAATCTTTAAACATAACAACATTAGTCTATCCAGGATTTCCAACAGACTTAGCCCAACCAATTTCTGCGTTAATGACTCAGTGTAATGGAACAAGTGTGTTAGAAGAAACCATCTACTCCAATCGTATGGGACAAGTGCCTTACCTAAATAACATGGGAGCCGACATTAAAGTTTCCAATCAAACCGCATATATTAAAGGAAAAACAAAATTATATGGTAGTGAAGTAAAAGCAAGTGATCTAAGAGCAGGAGCTTCTTTAGTAATAGCAGGACTCATCGCCGATGGAACAACTTCCATATCTGACATAGACCATATCTTAAGAGGTTATGAACATATTATTGATAAACTTCAAAATGTGGGAGCCGATATAAAATTAGTAAACGAATAAAGCAAGGAACTAAAAACCTTGCTTTTTAACCAATAATATAAGGAGAATCTATTGTTCCACTAGAATTAATTGAAACTAGAATATCTGACTTTAAATAAAGAGTTGGAAAAATTTCATAATTCTTTGCTGTATTTGATTGAGCAGTATCAAAAATGCCGACATTATTTACACGATAAGCAAGCTCTGCCATGGCACCTCCCCCAGATGGAGTTAGTGTCCAAAAATCCACTTTTTTATTTAACCAATTATGCTCATAACAAGAGTTATCCCACGCAAATAAATTAGAACTTAAACATTGTATTCCTCCACTTGTTGCATACCCATAATCAGAAGGATACATAACTGCTACATTTCCAATCCAAATAATATTACGCAAAACTTTATCAGTACATAAAGGATAACTAACATTTGCACTTTTACACCAATCGCCTGTAGCATTACTTCTTTCTACATTATACATCTGTATTGTAGTATTATTACCCCAAGTAATATCTTGCCCATTGCTTCCCAAGTTCCATTCAATATAATCAATAAAACTATGAACATACTTTAAACCATTTTTTAAAAAACCACATGTAATTTTAGCATTAGCTTCACCAGTTATGCAAAATTGATTATCGAATGAATTATAATAATACATATTTAATAAAATCATTAAATCTGCTTGACTCCATTCATTGACTCCAGCTCCAGAATTAACATTTCTATCAGAGCTATCCCAACTATAACTTCCAATACTATCTTTTCGTATAAGTTTTACTCTTTGTCCATCTGGTGTATTTACGAGACCAATCATTCTCCATAATTCATTATTAAACCATACATAATTATTTGGATTATCCCCAGCATATCTTCGCTCTTCTTGTTTTAGCATGTTTTGTTTTTCTTCCTCATCAGTATAAGAAATAGTCGCGTCATTATGTGATACTTTGTATAAACCATCACCTTCATCGACTGTATTTAAACTTTTTATTTTGTCTATTAAACTTTCTCCCTTATCAAAATATAAATTACATTTCGTTCTTGAAGAAGTTATCCCTTCCGCAATTACAGACCAACTGTCACGATCAAACCATAATTTGATGGAATCATCCTTTTCTCCTAAAACTCCACAATAACTTTTTTGAGAGTTAAAAACATAATCTTCATCTTTACTAGGAAGATTTTTTTGAATTTGATTATCCACATAAAAAGCAAAGTATAGATTTCCAGGATCTTGTACAGCACCATTAATCACATTTTGATTTGTTCTTACTTCAAAGATAGCAAATGTTCTGTATAAAATGACTCCACAAACTAACATAACACATAAAATTGTAAATATTAAAACGCCAATTACTTTCTTATTACTTTCCTTAAATTTTTTTAATTTCATACAACTATCATCCTTTTTACATAGGTAATATTTACCTATATTTTAATTCATTATAGGCAAAATATACCTATATGTCAATAGGTAAAATATAACTGTAATAAAATAGGTCAAAAGAAAGGTGAAAAAGAATGAACCGATTAAAAGAGATAAGAGAAGACCATGATTTATATCAAAAAGATATAGCAAATTATCTAAATATAGACCAATCAAATTACAGTAAATATGAATTAGAGAAAATTAACATTCCAATTTCTATTTTAATAAAACTAGCTGATTTTTACAAAACAAGTACAGATTATTTACTTTATCGAACAGATATAAAAACACCATACAAAAAATCAATGATTCATAAAACCGAATAGTTGTTTTTTATCAAAAAACTGCTATAACTCCAAAAAAATACGAAAATTATTGATTTTTTTGGAGTTATAGAGTATATTATTCATAGGTGATACATATGCAAAGAAATGCTATGAATGATTTAATTAAGTGGAAAAACAAAAAAAATAGGAAACCATTACTCCTTTATGGAGCAAGACAAGTAGGCAAAACATACTTAGTTAAAGAGTTTGCTAAAGAGTATTTTAAGGATATTATTTATGTGAACTTTGAAACCAATGAACTTATTGGTAAAATGTTTAACGAAAACATTACACCAGAATATATTATAAAAAATCTAGAAATTGCATTTAATAAAAAAATAGATAAAGAAAACACTTTAATATTTTTTGATGAAATTCAAAAAAACACAAGAGCATTAACTTCTTTAAAATATTTTTGTGAAAATGCTCCTGAATATTACGTGATTGGAGCAGGAAGTTTACTAGGAATACATATCAATAAAAAAGAATTCTCTTTTCCAGTTGGTAAAGTGGATTTTTTAACAATATATCCTTTATCTTTTGATGAATTTTTAATCAACACAGATAACCAATTATTATTAGAAAATATTAAAGAGAGCTTTAAGGACAATAAGTCACTTCCTACACTTATGCATAAGAAAGCTCTTGATTTATATTATGATTATTTAACAATCGGAGGCATGCCAGAGGTCGTGCAAGAGTTTATTAACACAAATTCTACCATAAATGCAATTGATTATCAGCATGCCATTATAGAGTCTTATAAAAATGATATAACCAAATATAGTGAGACTTCTGATGCTCCTAAAATTATCGCGACATTTGACTCTATTCCAGTACAATTAGCAAAAGAAAATAAAAAATTTCAATATAAATTAGTTCAAAAAGGTGGAACTAGTTCTATTTTTGGCGATTCTATAAATTGGTTAGAAAATGCCGGGATAGTAAATAAATGTATTAAAACCAAGATAGGTGTACCTTTAAAAATGTATGAGGAGTTAGATTCTTTTAAGCTATATATGAATGATGTTGGCTTACTTACCAATTTAAGTGAATTTCCTATTTACTTAATTAAAAATAGAGAAGCTGTGAATGAAATGATGATAGGTATGCTTACAGAAAACTACGTTGCATCATCTCTAAAATACAATGGCTTAAATTTAAACTATTGGAAAAATGATTTTGAAAGTGAACTAGATTTTATTTTGCAATCAGAAAAAGGTTTAATTATACCTGTTGAAGTAAAAACAAGTACTCATACAAAATCAAGAAGTTTAAATAATTACATGACAGAATATAAACCAAAATATGGAATTAGAATTTCTTCTAAAAATTTTGGCTTTAAAAATAATATAAAATCAGTCCCATTATATGCAGTATTTTGTATTACTAAAAATAAATTGGATATATAAAATGTATTCTAATCCACTGTTTTGTTTGATAAATTTAGATTTTGTCTTCTAAAAATCATACCATAAAATGATATTTCCTTTAGAATCTGTAAATTTTAAAGAATAGATATAACCATTGAATTTACGATCTTTTTCTGTCTCCCAGTTTGACATTCCTAAAAAATTACTTGTTCGTGTAACGTTTTTTACAAACTCACTAGTTTCATAATTAACTTTATTTAAGAAAATTTGATTCCTAGTAACATATAAAGAATATTGATTTTCCAATTTTTCATATCTTGCGATAAAATTAATTTTTTCATTAATGTTGATAAATTCTAGAAAATCACCTCTCCGATTTGTGTTATCATATCTAACAGAAAAAGAGACACAAGTCGTGTTACAATCCCCAGTATTTTTTCCAAATGCCATTAATATATTATTATCTGATTGTCCGCCACCAAAGTCATATATCCTTTGCCATTTATCATTGGAATGAATAGATATAACTTTAAATTCACCTTCAACTGTAAATCCATTTGCCCAATCAATCGTGGATGGTAATTCAGCAACTTGAACATAGGCAGTATCTCCATCAAAATAAATTCCTAAAGCACCATCCTCATCCCTTTGTACTTTAGCGCCATCCCTAAAGGTTCCATTGTAGTTATTTCCTGATAAATCATATAAAGTATTATTATCATAAGTTTTTTTAAAATATAAATTACATTTGGTTCTGGATGTAGTCATTCCAGTGACAACGATGGACCAAGTATCTCTATCCAGTGTTACAATGATGTGTTCATCTCTTTCTCCATTTACTCCACAATAACTATTTTCTTTATCTAACATGTACCCTTCTTCCTTTTTAGGCATATCTTTTTGAATTTCATAGGTTCCATTTTCTACATTTTTTTGATAAAAAGCAAAATAAAGATTTCCAGGGTCTTGTACCGTTCCCTTAATGACATTTTGATTTGTCCTTACTTCAAACACGGCGAATGTTCGATAAAGAACGACTCCACTCACTAATAAAACACACACTATGGTAAATATAAAAACCCCAATTTTCTTCTTATCCGTTTCTTTAAATCTTTTTAATTTCATCTTTCCACCTACTTTAGATAAATTATAACACAAGTTAGCAAAAATATAACTAAAAATAGCAAAAATTATAACTGAAATTTACAAATATCTAAAAATCATATAAGAGAATGGGAAAATATTCTTAGGTGATTAGAATGATAGATATAAAAAGACTAAAGGATATTCGTGAAGATCATGATATGACTCAAGCAGAGATGTCTACTATCTTAGGAGTAACACGTCCAGCTTATTCCTTATGGGAACTAGGCATAAGCATTATTCCTCTTCCCAACCTATGTGACTTTGCGGATTATTTTGGTTATAGTCTAGATTATATTTTGGGTTTATCAAGTAATCGTTCAAAGAAAAATCTAAAAAAAGGCTTTTCTTTACAAACTTTAGGCAACAATATAAAAACAATTCGTAAAAAAGAAAAACTTTCTCAAGTAGAACTAGCCCATATTTTAGGTGTTACCCAAGCTTGTATTGTAAGATACGAGAAAGGATTAATTTGCATTTCCTTATCAAATCTATATAAGTTCTGTCAAAAATTTTCTATTTCTCTTAATGAGGTATGTGGAAAAGGAAAAATTTGAATAAAAATCATCCACACACATAAAATAATTTAGGTGTTACTATGAAAAAAATCATCATATTAACAGTAGTATGTGGAGCAATTTTAACTTTTATTATTTATAAAGTGACTTATCACGAAACGTTAAATATGCTAGTTTTAGGAGATGGACTTGCAACAGGAATAACTGATTATGATGTCGAAGGCTACAGCTTTAATGATTATATACGAGACAAATTAGAAGACAAAAACTTAGAAGAATACATCACTGAATTTGCGAGTACCGAAGAAACAAGTGAAACATTAAAAACCAAAATATCTACAAATTATACTTTGGAGAGTACGAATCTGTCTATTCAACAAGCAATAGCTAAATCGAAAATCATCACTCTTGCTTTAGGAACCAAAGAGTTAAATAGTAAATCAAAACTAAAATCAAAAGATATAGAAACATACTTAAACAACATGGAAAGAATTGTGAAACTTCTGACAACCTATAATCATAATTCCATCTTTTTAATTGGCTTATATCAAACCGAAAAAGTACCATTGGAAAAAATCGAGAACATTAACCAAAAATTAAAAGAAATATGTAATAATTATCAGATTACTTTTATCGATATCAGTGAAATTAAAAAACAAAAAGCATTCTTCTTTCAAGAAACGAGTATCTATCCAAACTATAAAGGCCATCAATGGATAAGCGAAAAACTAGAAATAAAGTAGAAAATTCAATCTAAAAAATGCTCAAAATGCCAAAATCCCCTTGTCAGGATTAGAAAATATGGTATAATACATAGGAAACAAGAAAATCTATACCTAGGACTTAGGTATGGCGAAAGGAGAGTAACAATGAAAAATATTCATCCAGAAATGA
>CANPXO010000006.1 GCA_947586205.1 uncultured Bacilli bacterium | reverse complement strand
ATAACTATGTATGGTTTAATAGTGATGAAGGATGTACATCTGAAGATAGTACAGATGGAAAGCATTGTGAGAAATGGCGAATTATAGGTTTAGTAAATGTTATGACTAGTGATAATCAAGTAGAACAAAGATTAAAAATCATAAGAGATGAAAGTATAGGAAATTATAGTTGGGATTATAAAAAAAATGGAATAGGGAGTTCAACAAGTGATTATGGAAGCAATGAATGGACAGATAGTCAATTAATGGAAATGTTAAACGATAAATATTATTACTCTTCTTCTAATTTTAGTGGAACAGATACAGGAACTAAAGGATTGGAAGCATCAGCAAGAGATATGATAGATAAAGAAATTATATGGAATCTTGGTGGAACAGCAAGTTATACAAGTGCAAATAATGGATTAGCTCAACATTGGTATGGATATGAAAGAGGAACAACAGTACCAAGTGGTAGAGAAACAACATGGAGTTCTAGTAATACAAAGAAACCTGTAACGGAAGTAGGAGAAGAATCGCAGATAGATACTGAATTATTCCACAGTGTAGGCCTTATGTATCCAAGTGATTATGGATATGCAGTTGGAGGAAACGCAGAAAACAGAGAAGAATGTTTAGCAAAAGAATTATATAATTGGGATACAGCAAATAATTGTAACACTAATGATTGGTTAAAACCTGCAAGTGGGTATAAGTGGACGTTATCGCCGGCTTCGTCTAACTCCCACTCTGTGTTCCGTGTGAATTCGGTCGGGTATGTCTACGGCAACTGCGCTAACAACTCCGACGGTGTGTGGCCTGCCCTTTATCTGTCATCGAAAGTGAGCATCTTAGACGGTACGGGTTCTTCAAGTTCACCGTTTCAATTGACGACGGGGTAGTCATGAGCCGTTGGACGGGCGGATGTTCGTCCCGGCTCCCCGGTGAGTTATCAACAAACTCATGGTAAATGTTAAGGGGGTTAAAAATCAATATGGTTAAAATTCTTTAGGAAAGTTTTGTCGAACGGTGTCGAACGGCTTGAATTTCTTTTTTAAAGTCTTATAATACACATTCAAACAGGAGGTTATTAAATGAATTCATATATTATAATAAAAGAGGAATGTGTATGATTTGGATTGCGTTTTGTATCCTTTTTATTGATGTATGTGCATGTATTGTTTCTGGCCGTAAGTAGTAGAAATTCTTTTCTTTTTCCTTTATAATAAGTTTTGAAAAGAAGTGATTGTCATGAAAGATGGTGTTTTATTTGTTAATAAACCAAAGGGTTTAACAAGTAGAGATGTGGTAAATCAAATATCTAAAATTTATCACACTAAAAAAGTAGGACATACAGGAACATTAGATCCTATAGCAACAGGCTTATTAATCGTTTGTCTTGGTCGTTATACGAAACTTGTTGATTTACTTACAACAACTTCGAAAGAATACATTGCTACAATGAAATTAGGAATCAAAACAGATACTGGAGATATCACAGGGAATATCTTACAAAAAGAAGAAACTCATTTTAGTGCAGAACAAATAGAGAAGTGTTTTAGGGAGTTTCCTCAAAGTTATATGCAAACTGTTCCTATTTATTCAGCTGTCAAAGTAAATGGTAAAAAGTTATATGAATATGCGAGAATGGGAAGTTTAGTAGAACTTCCCAAAAGAGAAGTGAATATTTATGATTTAGAAATCTTGAAAGTAGAAAATGATACCATAGAGTTTAAAACTACAGTATCAAAAGGAACTTATATTCGTGCTTTCATTGAAGACATCGCCCATTCTTTAGGAACAATCGCGACAATGACGGAACTTAATCGTACTAAACAAGGAGATTATTCATTAGAGGAAAGCTTAAAATTAGAAAGTATTACAGAAGAAACACCACTAAAAACTTTAGAAGATTTATTTACTTATCCTAAAATAGAAATCACAGAAGAACAAAAGGGTCTTGTGGAAAATGGAAATATTCTTTCTTTAAATATGAAAGAAGAAAAAATCTTTTTAACTTTTCAAAAACAAGTGATTGCCATCTATGAAAAGCAAGACTTAAAATACAAAATGGTTTTTAAGGTGATTTAAGATGCACGATATATGGAGTCCATGGCATGGATGTAAAAAAATAAGTGAGGGATGCGCTCACTGCTATATGTATTACTTAGATAAAATTCATGGAAATAAAGATGGTTCAGTGATATATAAAACCAAAGATATGAAATATCCCTTATCCAAAACCAAAGAAGGAACTTATAAAATTAAAAGTGGAGAACAAATTAGGGTATGTATGTCGAGTGATTTTTTCTTAGAAGAAGCTGATGAATGGCGAGAAGAAGTTTGGAATATTATCAGAATTCGTAAAGATGTAATCTTTTATCTTTTAACTAAAAGAGCAGATAGAATATTAAAGTGTTTACCAAAAGATTGGGAAGATGGTTATGAAAATGTATTCTTAAATGTCACTTGTGAAAATCAGACTAGAGCCGATGAACGAATTCCTATTTTACTTCGTGTTCCAGCAAAACACAAAGGGATTTTCTGTGCTCCCTTTATTGGTTTAATTTCCATTGAAAAATATTTGAGAGTAGGAGAGTTAGAACAAGTGATTGTTGGTGGAGAAAATTATGATGGAGCAAGACCATGCCATTTTGAATGGGTAGAAAGTTTACAACAAGAATGTGTAAAATATAATGTGAAGTTTACATTTATTGAAACGGGAACTTGTTTTGTAAAGGATGGCAAAACATATATTTTAAAAGATAAAAAGATTCAATCGCAAATGGCATATAAGTCAAATATGAACTTCGAAGGAAAAAAAATTCATTTTAAACTTTATGATGAGTTTTTAAATGAACTAACTGAAGAAGAATTATACAAACCATTCTTCTCATCAAAATGTGAAACTTGTGGAAGTAAACCTATTTGTAATGGTTGTAGCAAGTGTGGAAAATGTAAAATTACTCTGTAACGAGTAGTTTTTTCTTATGACTTCTTCCTGTTATCCAGTCTAGAGAATATACATATTTCTTAGCAATTTCATATATAGTATAAGTTGTGGGATAGTTTTTTCCGTTTTCATTTTTAGAATCAAATTTTGATTTATTTTTTTCTCTTGTTAAATTTAAACCCATTAAATAATCCACGTTACATTCAAATAAATTTGCAAGCATCACAAGCTTTTGAGCATAAGTTCCACGCTTTACATGAAGTTTTTTAGCAACAAAAGATTGAGAGTAATCATAGTACTCTCGCATATATTTTATTTTTTCAAAATTCATGATTATCACCAGTTAAATTTTCTCATTGTTATTTCGAAAATTAAGTTTATGGCAGTTTATTTTCAACAAGCAATAAGCTGTTATTTAGTCAAATGAAAGTCAACTGATTCTCATTTTAGTTGGCTTTTTTTTCTTTCTTTTTTATAATTGAATTAGAAAAGAGTGATAATATGTCAAAAATAAAAGAAGTTCATGGAAGAGAAGTGTTAGATTCAAGAGGAAATCCTACTGTAGAAGTAGAAGTGACAACGGAATTAGGTTTTGTAGGAAGAGCTATTGTTCCAAGTGGAGCATCGACTGGTGAAAGAGAAGCATTAGAACTTAGAGATAATGATTCTTCAAGATATTTAGGAAAAGGAGTTCTAAAAGCTGTTCAAAATGTAAATACAATTTTAAAAGATGTTGTTTTAGGAATGGAAGTCAGTGATCAAGAAAAAATTGATGAAACACTTATTGAGTTAGATGGAACAAAAGATAAATCAAAATATGGAGCCAATGCGATTTTAGGCATTAGTTTAGCAGTATCCCATGCTTCTGCTTTAGAGCATCAATGTCCTTATTATGAATACTTAAATAAAGATTCTTATTTATTGCCTGTACCGATGATGAATATTTTAAATGGAGGAAGTCATGCCGATAGTTCAGTGGATTTCCAAGAATATATGATTGTTCCTGTGGGAGCATCGAGTATGAAAGAAGCCATTCGTATGGGAAGTGAAATTTTTCATACGCTAAAAAGTATTTTAAAAGAAAATGGTCAAATTACGTCTGTTGGTGATGAAGGAGGGTTCGCGCCTAACTTAAAAAATAATGAAGAGCCGATTGAATATATCATGAGTGCGATTAAGTGTGCTGGATATATTCCAGGAAAAGATGTTTATCTTGCGATGGATGTCGCGGCAAGTGAATTCTATAATAAAGAAACGGGTCTTTATGAATTAAAGAAAAGTGGGGGTGGAACCAAAACAAGTGAAGAAATGATTCGTTGGTTCGAAGAAATGGTGGATAAATATCCAATTTTCTCTATTGAAGATGGACTTGGTGAAAGAGATGTAGATGGTTGGATCGAACTTACCAAAAGACTTGGAAGTAAAGTGCAATTAGTGGGTGATGATTTATTTGTCACAAACCCTTCTATTTTTGCAGAAGGAATCAAAAAGAACACGGCAAACTCTATTTTGATTAAAGTAAATCAAGTAGGAACATTAACAGAGACTATAAGAACGATAGAGATGGCCAAAGAAAATCATTATACCACAGTTTTATCTCATCGAAGTGGGGAAACGGAAGACACGACGATTGCTCATTTAGCAGTTGCTTTTGGTACAGGACAAATTAAAACTGGTTCTTTATCTAGAACAGATAGAATTTGTAAATATAACGAGTTAATGCGTATTGAAGAACGCTTAGGAGAAAAAGCAACATATGCTGGAGAAAGGATTCTAAAAAACAAAAAATAAACTTGAATAAAAGAGAAAAAGTGATAGAATAAAAAACAATACATTTAAGGAGGTTATTCTATGAACTTAGAGATAGAAAAAAGCTTAATAGATGAATATCAAAAATTAAAGCCTTCCTTAATGAAAATTTATTTTTCTTTTCGTTACATTGGTTTAAAGGAAGAAGAATTTGCTGACATTTGTAAAAAAATAATCCAAGAAATACAAGAAAACGATCAGAGTACAGAAAATTATGAGAAAGAGATAGAAAAAAAAGTAAAAATAAAATTATCGAATATAGCAAGAAAAATGTTAAATAATCCTAATACAGCAATAGATATGATAGATAGTTACATCAATTGCAAATTTAAGAAAACCTTAGATTATGAAACTTCCCTCACTTATTTTAAAAAATTAGACGCTTTTTTAGAAACTTATGACTATGTTTTAACTCCTGATTTATTAGTCGAACTCATTCAAAAAAATAAAATTTATAACAAAATGCTAGAAATCATTTTTAAACAAAAAGAAAATTTAATTAAAAGTAACAATGCTGATACTATATTAGATAATAATTTATTTCTTTCTTCGATAGAATCCTATTGTGAATTAAATCATATTGAAATCACTATAAAGGAAGATGATATAGAAGATTTTAATGATTTCTTTTGTGATGATTCTACGAAAATGTATTTAAAAGAAATTGGTGAGAAAGAATTACTTACCAGAGAAGAAGAAAGAGAATTATTTGAAAGATTAGCTAATTCAGACAAATTAGCAAGACAAATAATTATTGAAAGAAATTTAAAATTAGTAGTAAGTATAGCAAGAAAATTTCAAAACAATGGCTTACCTTTATTAGACTTGATAGAAGAAGGAAATATAGGTTTAATCAAAGCCGTGGATAAATTTGATTATAAAAGAGGAAACAAATTTTCGACGTATGCTACTTGGTGGATAAAACAAAATATTACAAGAGCCATTGCAGATAAAGGTAGAAACGTCAGAGTTCCAGTTCACTTATATGAAAAAATAAAAAGATATAAACGAACAGTAACTGAATTAGAAAACAAATTAGGAAGAACTCCTACAATAAATGAATTAGCCAATGAAATGGGGTTATCTATTCCTCAAGTTGCTAATTTAGATAAACTAGAATTAGATACAATAAGTACGAATCTCATCGTGGGCGAAAAAGAAGATAAAGAATTGGAAGATTTTTTACCTTCTATGAGTGAAACTCCTGAAGAAATAATGATTGTCAAAAATTTAAAAACAGAAGTCAGAAGTTTATTAGAAAAATGTAATCTCAAACCAAAAGAAATGGACGTATTAACATTAAGAATAGGTTTAACAGGGGAAGAGCCAATGAAGTTAGCCGAAGTTGGTGAAATCATGCATTTAACAAGAGAAAGAGTTCGTCAATTAGAAGCAAATGGATTTGTAAAATTAATAAGGTCAAAGTACATCAAAGATTTAGCCGTCTATTCATCTTATCCAAATCAAGCCTTACAAAGAATAGAAGAACTAAGAAAAAAATATAGTGACCCAGAAAATCGTTATAAAAAATTTTTACAAAATGATTCGAAAGACAAGAAAAAGGAAAAGGAGAGGGAAGAAGAAATGTCAAAATTGCAAACGATATATGAATATTTTAAAATTTATACTAGAGAACAAGTGGATGAAATGCTCACAAAATTAACGGAGGAAGATAGAAACTTAATCGCAATTCGTTATGGGAGTGACTTAGATCACCCAGTATCATCCAAATTAACGAAAGAAGAAGAAGGAAAATTTTATGGTTACTTAGTTCCTAAAATGAAAAGATTATTAGCTAATCCAAACAAAATTAGAAAGCCAAGAAAGAAAAAACAAGGAGAACAAAATTCGTTATCCATGCCAAAAGAAGAATCATTCACTTGTCTTCCAAGCATTCAAGAAGATATAAAAGAAAAAGTAGAAGAAGAACCTTTAGTAGCAACGAATAATGAAGAGGAAATATCTTCAAATGAAATAGAAAGAAAAGAAAATTATATAAAATTATTAGAATTACTAAAAACCCCAACATTTGGTCAAATGATGACTACATTATCGGTGAAAGATGCTGTGATTCTTTCTTTAAAATTAGGTTACATTGATGGCAAATATTTTTCTACAGAATCTATTGCTAAATTTTTACAAATCGAGGAAGATGAAGTAAGAGAAGTCATAAAAAAAGTATTACTTTTATATAAAGAAAACATCAATCATGTTATTGATCAAGCAATTGAAATGTCTACTGAGAAAAGTGATGAAACTCTCATTCGAAAAATTTAAGAAGAAAATAATGTCTTCTTTTTTTTTAAATAAGTACAGAAGGCGTCTGCACAAATGAATCAGCAAAATAACAATGTAACACATATAGACAAAATCTATGAAATGTGCTAGAATAATTCGCTAAAGAGGGGGTAAATGTGTATGAATCATGATTTACTTATTATCAAAAAGAAATATGGAGAGGAAATGGCTCACTTTTGTCGTGAACATTTTGCAACCCTTTTAGAAACAGAAGGACTATTATCTTCTTTACTCCTAGAACATTTTGATCCAAATCGTGAATTATATAATGATTTAAAAGAAAATGATCTTTTGTCTGATTTTGTTCAGTATATCTATAGTTTTGTGGAAGAAAAGCAAGTTTTTAAAAATGTTGATAAAACTCCAGAAGAACTTTTAAATTCTGTTGGTTATGATTTATATGAATGTAAAACTGAAAGAGATATTCAAAGTTTTAAAAAATATTATGCTAAAGGAGAAGAACTATGTACTTTTCGTGGAGGAAGATTAGAGACAGATTATGTATTTTTTGCAGTAAAGAAAAATGTAGATTCCATAAAACGTGAAAATTTTGAGGATCCAGAAAGACAAGATGAGTATGGAACAAGTGTGATAAGTATTCAGTTTGATCGAAAAACAAACCAAGTATCTATAAAAAATAGATATAATCATACAGTAGTAAATCCAAATAGTACATTTGGAAATAACTTGGATAATATTGTTGATGGACTTACTGATGCTTTTGAAAAAGTTTATGGATATAAACAAGAAAATATTCAAAAATTTGAAATACCAAACTACGTTATGGTCAATGGAAAATACTATAAATATAATCGTGAAATGAATCATCAGTATTATTGTACAAATAATGTTTTTATAAAAGATCATCAGGTTATAACTTATCCAAAAGAAAGATATATTTTATTTGATTATTTTTTACTAGATATGAAAGAAAAAAAGATTTGTCTTTTAGATAAAAAGTTGCGTGATAGCTTTATTGATACGATAGAAACAATTTGTAATATTCAAATTGTGAAAGAAGAAGATAAGAAAAAAATTATGATAAAAACAAAAAATGAAAACAACATAGAAATTACTTTAAATCAAAATAATCAGATGATTGCTTATAAAAATGATGAAATAAAAATAATTGGCAATGACTTTTGTTTTTATAACTTTATGTTAGAAGATATTGAGTTACCAAATGTTGAAAAAATTGGAAATGGCTTTTGTTACTATAATAGAATTCTAAAAAAGATTGAGTTACCAAATGTTAAAAAAATCGGAAATGATTTTTGTTATCAAAATAGGAATTTAAAAAAGATTGAATTTTCAAATGTTGAAAAAATTGGAAATAATTTTTGTTTTCTAAATACAACTTTGGAAAATATTTCTTTCAATCATTTAAAAGAAATTGGAAATGGTTTTTGTGGATTTTGTGAGAATTTTTCTTCCATTTCATTACCAAGCGTTGTAAAAATTGGCAATGATTTTTGCCATAATTGTTCCAAATTAGAAGAGCTAAACGTTCCTAATCTAAAAGTAATCGGCGATGCTTTTTGTGATCAAAATCAAGCTTTTAAAGAAATCTCATTTCCTTCAGTAGAGCAAATTGGAAATCAATTTTGTTCTAATAATTACTCTATAAAAAAAGTTTTTTTGCCAAATGTGATCTCTATTGGAAATGATTTTTTAAATAGTAATCATATACTTGAAATTTTTGAAGCTCCTCAGTTGCAATCCATTGGTGATGCTTTTTGTTGCTATAATGAATATCTAGATGAAATTTCATTACCTTGTGTAGAATTTATCGGAAATGATTTTTGTCGTATGAATAAAATGCTTTCACATTTATCTTTACCTAATGTTGCAAGGGTAGGAGATGATTTTCTTAATAATAATCAACAACTTAAAAGTCTTTCTTTACCGAATGTGTATTCTATTGGAAATGCTTTTCTTAGTGATAATAGAAATTTAGAAGAACTCTCTTTACCAAATGTGGAATTTATTGAGAGTCATTTTTGTGATTGGAATACTTCTTTAAAAGAACTTATTTTACCTTATGTTGAAAAAATTGGCGATAATTTTCTTTCTAATAATCCATTGTTTGAAAAAATTTATGCTCCTAATTTAGTTCGTATTGGAGATTATTTCTTGTACCGTACTGAACAAATGAAACAAATTGATTTACCAAACGTTGAAAAAATTGGCAATGCTTTTTGCTTCTGTAATAATGCTTTTGAAGAGATTTCTTTTCCAAAGGTGAAGGAGATTGGATATAATTTTTGCTATCAAAATCAAGTGATAAAAACTTTATTTTTACCTAATGTTATAAAAATAGGAGAACATTTTTGTTATTCAAATCAATTCCTTCAAGATGTTTTCTTACCAAGTGTTCAATACATTGGCAATGACTTTTGTTATCATAATAATTCGATTTTGAATTTTGACGCTCCTGAAGCAAAAATGGTAGGAATCGGGTTTTTACATTCTAATTCTCATTTACATAGTTTATGTTTGGGTAGTTTGGAAAGTTTTCTTGCTATTCGTGAATTATTTTATAACTCCACTTCATTAGAAGTCATTGAGCTTGGTGAAAATTTTAGATTTTATGAACCTGTTCTTGAATATAAAAAAAGAAAATTAGAAGAAGAAGCTAAGAAAAGAAAAGAAGAATTAAAATTAAAAATTACGATATAAAAAAGAATTCAATTTAATAAAAGTGTCTTTCCTTGACACTTTTTTGACTTTTTAAACTTTACGATTCTTTTGAATTTGTGTTATACTTAATTAAGGTGAATAAAAGATGGCAAAAAACACAAACACATATGATGAAAGTTCTATTAAAATATTAGAAGGATTAGAAGCAGTAAGAAAACGTCCTGGTATGTATATAGGTTCTACAGATAAAAGAGGAATGCACCATTTAGTTTGGGAAATTGTTGATAATGCAATTGATGAAATTATTAATGGGTATGGAGATTATATTAAAATTCTTTTACATAAAGATGGTTCGATTACAATTGCCGATAATGGACGTGGAGTTCCGATTGGTATGCACGAAAGTGGAAAGAGTACACCAGAAGTTGTTTATACGGTTTTACATGCTGGTGGAAAATTTGAAAATACTGGATATAAAGTCTCAGGTGGACTTCATGGAGTGGGTGCAAGCGTTGTCAATGCTTTATCAACTTGGATGGATGTTGTTATCTATAAAGATGGCAAGATTAGTGAAATTAAATTTAAAAATGGGGGAGAAGTAGACGTTCCTTTAAAACAAATTGGAGAATCCAAAAAAACGGGAACCATTGTAACATTCTTACCAAATAAAGAGATTTTTAAAAATTGTAATTTTTCGTTTACAACCATTTGTGAAAGAATGCAAGAAAGTGCTTTTTTACTTTCCAATGTTACAATTGAAGTGATTGATGAAGAAGATAATTTAAATGCCAAATATCATTATGAAAATGGAATTATTTCTTTTGTTGAATACATGAATGAAAATAAAACAGCCCTTCATAAAGTCATTCATTTTGATAATACCAAAAATGAAATTGAAGTTGATATCGCGATGCAGTACACCGATTCTTATAATGAACAAATTTTATCTTTTGTCAATAACGTCAAAACAAGTGATGGGGGAACTCATGAAGTTGGATTTAAAACAGGACTTACGAAAGCCTTCAATGACTATGCCAAAAATAATGGAATTTTAAAAGGAAAAGATGGACTCGATGGAGGAGACGTAAGAGAAGGCTTATCTGCGATTATTGCTGTGAAAATTCCAGAACACTTATTACAATTTGAAGGACAAACCAAGGGTAAACTCGGAACTCCAGAAGCAAGAAATGCTGTAGAAAGTGTAACTTATGATGGCTTAAAATTCTTTTTAGAAGAAAATAAAGAAGTCGCTTTAAATATTTTAGAGAAAGCTCAAAAAAGTAAGATGGCAAGAGAAGCTGCCAGAAAAGCAAGAGAACAAGTAAGAAAAGGAACAAGTAAAAATAATAAAGAAAAAATAGTTGGTGGAAAACTTGTGAAAGCAACCGGTAAAAATTATTCAGAAAATGAGTTATTCTTAGTCGAAGGAGATAGTGCAGGTGGTTCAGCAAAAACATGTCGTAATAGGGAGACACAAGCAATCTTACCTTTACGTGGTAAAGTGTTAAACTGTGAAAAAGCATCTCAAAATGACATTGATGCGAATCAAGAACTCAAACAAATTGAATATGCGATTGGAGCAGGACTTGGACCAAACTTTGATTATACCGAAAGTAATTATGGAAAAGTCATTATCATGACCGATGCCGATGTCGATGGTTCTCATATTCAAATTCTTTTAATCACGTTCTTCTACCGTTTTATGAGACCACTTATCGAACAGGGTATGCTTTATATTGCAACACCACCTTTGTATTCCATTGAAACAAGTAAAGGAAAAGAATATATTGCAACCGATGAAGAACTTGCCGAACGAAAAAAAGGAAAGTCAAATTTAAAAGTGGGCAGATTTAAAGGACTTGGAGAAATGGATGCTCATGAGCTTTATGAAACCACGATGGACCCAAAGAACCGAACTTTACACCGAGTAAATCTTACCGATGCTGCTTTAGCTGAAAAAAGAATTCATGTTTTAATGGGTGATGAAGTAGCACCTAGAAAAGAATGGATTAATGAAAATGTCGACTTTACACTTGAAGATGATTTTAGATAGGATGTGACAACATGGCAAAGAAAAAAGAAGAAAAGTCAATTGTTGAAAAAATATATGACTATAGTTTAGAAGAATTAATGGAAACTGGTTTTGCAAGATATTCCAAAGAAATTATTCAGGAACGTGCTTTACCAGATGTAAGAGATGGATTAAAACCAGTACAAAGACGTATTTTATATGCGATGTATTTATTCCATTATACACATGATAAACCACATCGGAAAAGTGCGAAGGCCGTTGGAGATATCATGGGTAATTTCCATCCACATGGAGATTCCTCAATTTATGATGCAATGATTCGGATGAGTCAAAAATGGAAAATGCGTGAAGTATTCATTGATATCCATGGGAATAATGGGTCGATTGATGGCGATGGTCCTGCTGCTATGCGTTATACGGAGGCAAGACTTTCTAAAATAGCTGAAACCATGATGGACTCTATTAAGAAAAATACAGTCGAAATGACGTATAACTTTGATGATACCGAGTTAGAACCTACTGTTCTTCCAGCATCTTTTCCAAACTTACTTGTAAATGGTTCTACAGGTATTTCAGCTGGATATGCAACAAATATTCCAACTCATAACTTAAGTGAAGTGATTGATGCAACGATTAAAAGAATTGATAATCCAAATTGTAAGTTAGAGACTTTGATGGAAATCATTCCAGGACCAGACTTTCCAACTGGTGGAGTAATTGAAGGAAAAAATGGCATTAAAGAAGCTTATACAACTGGAAAAGGAAAAGTTGTAGTAAAAGCGAAGACTGAGATTGTCGATACAGGAAGTAAAAAACAAATTATTGTGCATTCTATTCCTTATGAAGTTATTAAAGAACAACTGATTAAAAAGATTATTGATATTAAAGTCGATAAAAAAATTGAAGGTATTAATGATGTCACAGATGAATCGGATGCCGAGAACATGGCTCGTATAGTGATTGATTTAAAGAAAGAAGCAAATGCCGAGCTTGTTTTGAATTATTTACTTAAAAATACAGATTTACAAATTAATTATAACTTTAATATGGTTGCCATCGTGAATCGCAGGCCAAAACTTGTCGGTCTCATTGATATCTTAGATGCGTTTATCGATCACCAAAAAAATGTCATTCGAAGAAGATGTGAATTTGATTTAAACAAAGCAAAATTTGATTATCATATTTTAGAAGGTTTAATGAAAGCCATTAGTATTCTAGATAAAGTCATTGCAACGATTCGTAAGAGTAAGAATAAAGCCGATGCCATTGATAATTTATGTAAAGAATATGAATTTACCTATGAACAAGCGAAAGCCATCGTCGAGTTACAACTTTATCGTTTAACCAATACTGATATTGAAGAAATCAAAAAGAGTATGGAAGAGTTACAAAAGAATATGAATATTTGGACTCAAATACTAAATAATGAAGATGCTTTAAAGCATGTCATGAAAACCGAACTTAAAATCATGAAGAAGGAATATGGCAATCCTCGTCGAACTGAGGTTAAAGATGAAGTGACTGAAATCAAAATTGATATGAAGAGTATGATTCCAAAAGAAAAAGTGGTGGTTTTAATTACTCATGAAGGATATATTAAACGAGTAAGCAATAAAGCCTACTTATCGAATACTGAAGTTCCAGCGATGAAACCAGGGGATTACTTAGCAAATCTATTTGATGTCACTACTCAAGATCATATCATGATGTTTACCAATTTAGGAAATTATATTTTCTTACCAGTTCATAAAATTCCGGAAGGAAAATGGAAAGATTTAGGAAAACATATTAACAATGTAGTCACTTTAAATCCAGAAGAGAAAGTAGTTGGCTCATTCATCTATAATCCTCAAGAAGAAATTGTTTCTGTGACTAAACTAGGAATGATAAAGAGAACGAAGGCGAAAGACTTTGAAGCGACAAGAACAAATAAAGCCATGACTGCTATGAAGTTAAAAGAAGGAGACGAAGTGGTATCTGTTTGTCTTGCTCATGAAAACCTAGTTGTTGTGACTAAAAATGGATATTACTGTAAATTCCATAAATTAGAAGTTCCTTTAGTCGGTGTACGTGGTTCTGGAGTGAAAGGTATTTCCCTAAAAGAAGATGAAGTTGTGAAAGTGATTGATTTACAAAAAGAAGAATATATTACGTTGTTTACAAATCAGAAAACTGCAAAGAGAATTAAAACAGGTGAACTTGTGGAAACAGGAAGAGCAAAACGCGGAAGTACTTTACTTAAAAAAGTAAAGAGTACCAATTATGAAATTCAAAGTATATTCGCAAGTGATGCAAGAGACATCCTTACAAATATTGTTGATGACAATTCCGTTGATATCAAAAATAGTGAGATTCCAATTATGGATACGGTAAGTACAGGTTCAACTATCACCAAAAAAACACTGGTTGATTCCTTCCTTAAAGTGGAACTTATAGGTCTAGAAGAAAAAGAGGAAACAAAAGAAGAACAAACTCAGCTTGATTTTCAAATAGATGATTTTAAATTATAATTTGAAAAGCTATTGTAGAAATACAGTAGTTTTTTTGATATCAAAAGAAAAAAAAGACCATTAAGCCTTTTTCACAAAGTAAATACATCCAACTGCACTCACTAATAATAATCCAATGATAAGAGGTAAGTTGATATCTGAAGTCGCTGGGTTTTGTTCTTCTAATATTTCTTCTGCAATCTCAGGAGACCATTCTTCTTTTCCTTCTTTGTTTTCTAATGTCATTCCACTTGGATTAATTTCAATGATGACATATTGATCCGCCGTATTATCTTCATCCCAATCAAATGCGTATTTGTAAGTAAGAACCGTTCCATTTAATAAAACTTTTTTTAAATTTTCTGGAGTAATTCCCACATAATCTTTAAATGGATATTTGGTTTCTTCGACTGTTTTATTATCTGGGGTTGTGACTTTGTATTTATCATCTTTTTCGTCTGTTGGTTTATCGACTTGGAAACCTATCCAAGCTGCTGGTCCTGGTCTTTCTCCGTCTGCGGCATCTTCGGCCGCATCAAGTAGTTTAAATGTCGCAGCATCATAACGAATCGTGGTTGTATTTCCTTTCGTTTCTAATTTTCCAGAACCTTGGGTTAGAGAATCTCCTGCAGCACTTGTAATGTCTGTTACTTTTCCATAAGCGGTTTCAGCAGACACGTTTTGAGTAAATAACAAAGTTGTAAAAATAAGTAAAATAAATAATATTTTTTTCATAAAAAACTCCTTTTTTTCATAAAAATATTTTAGTAATTCTTTTCCTTTAAAGAGGTGGATCTTAAGATGAAGAAAATCATTACTATTGAAGAGTATCTAAAGGCAAATAATGGGAAGAAGAAAAAACGAAAATGGGTATACTGCATTTTATTTGCTCTTTGCCTTTTCACTTTACTCTTCTCACTATATACTATATTTGAATGGACTTTAAATCATTACAAAAATCGACAAATTCATAAAGAACTAGAAGAAAACGTAAACATCGAGAGTCATTATGGGGAAGGAGAGCTTGTGAATCCACCCAGTAACAAACAAAGTGATTACTATTATTATGTAACTCTTCCTTTTTATGAAGCTGATTTTTCTTATTTATTATCAAAAAATAAAGATACTGTCGCATTTTTACATCTAAATCATAGTAATATTCATTATCCTGTAGTCCAGTCTTCGGATAACGAGTATTATTTGAAACATTCTTTTGATGGAAGTGAAAATGATGCGGGATGGGTTTTTTTAGATTATCGGAATCATATTGATCCTTTAGATGAAAATACCATTATTTATGGACATTCGATGCTTGATTATACCATGTTTGGTTCTTTACAAAATGTGTTAAAAGAAGAATGGCAAAAGAATCGTGATAATTATGTTATTTTTCTCTCCACATTAAAAGAAAATTTCATCTTTCAAATTTTTTCTATTTATACAACCGAAAAAGAAGGTTACTATATTATACCGAATTTTGAAAGTGATGCAGCTAAAGAGATTTGGATTCAAACAATGAAAGAAAGAAACGTGGCCCCCATCGATGTTGAAGTTGGAGTTGAAGATAAATTCTTAACACTTTCTACTTGTCTAGATAGTTATGGAGGAAGGATTGTTGTGCATGCCAAATTAATTAAGAAACAAACAAGGTCATGAAAACAATAAATTCACATAAAATGAAAATAGGTGATATATATGGATAAAAAAGAAGAATTTAAGTCCTTTGCAAGACTTCATCCAGAACTTGTAACTTATGTAAAAAATGGGGAAATGACATGGCAAAAATTTTATGAAATTTATGACATTTATGGTGGAGAAGAAAGTGCTTGGCAAAATTACTTGAATGTGCGAAGTGCATCTCCAAGCTTAGATGCTGGGGATGCTGTAGGAACCATCACCAATAAAATCAAAAACATCGATATGAATTCGATTCAAGAACATATTAAAACCGCCCAAAAAGCTTTGAACTTAGTAAGTGAACTTACAGGTAAATCGGAAACTACTTCACCAGTAACGGCAAGTGTTCCAAAAGTCCCAAGACCAATCAATCATTTTTTTGAGGATTAGCTTATGGAACTCGAAATTCAAAAACTTTTGGTCGATAACCCAAAAATGTATGAACATCTAAAAGAAAACTCTTACTATATTAAATATTTAAATCGCGATGCAGCATTCTATAAAGAGTTTGTCGAACGAATGAAAGAACTTTATCATGAAAGAGCCACGGATAAAATAAGTGATGCCATTGATAACATGGATATCATTAGTAATGTTTTGATGGCATTTAAGTAAATATTAAAGCATATTTTTCTTTTTTAAAAGGATTAATAAGAGAACTGTGATAAGAAGAGAGATTAAAATAATAAGGAGAAACGAATAAGGATTCTTTCCAAATTCTCCTAAATAAACATTCATTCCTAGAAAAGAAGAAACCATAGTTGGAATAGAAATCACTAAAGTAATCGAAGTTAAAAATTTCATAATATCATTTGTGTTATTACTGATCATAGAGTGATATGTATTCATGATATTTTCTAAAATTTCTTGATAAATATTCGTCATTTCTAAAGCTTGCTTTAATTCAATCATTCCATCTTTTAAAAAATCTTGTTCGATAGAAGAAAGAGAATGACTATTTTCTAATCTTTCTAATATTGTTCGGTTTCCTTGTAGGGAAGTTGTAAAATATAATAAACTTTTTTGAAGATTTAACATACTATCTAATTCTTTGTTACTTGCTTTTAGTAAGTTTTTTTCTTTTTGTAAAATTTCTTCGCGAATTTCATTTAAATATTTTAAGAAAAGACTTGTATTTTTACTTATTAAATAAATGGGATAAAAATTGGGATTTTGATAATCTTGTTTTTCACTTATACTTTCTTCTATTTGAGAAGAAAGACTTGTTTCTTCGGAAGAAATGGATATAATGCCATTTTTTAAGAAGAAGAGACCAATTGGATAAACACGATATTTTTGCTTGGAAGTTTCTTGTTTCACTGGTGTATGAAGAATGACTAAAAAATAATTTTCTTCGTTTTCCATATGAGGTAACTCCGATTTATCTAAAGCTTTTTCTAAATCGCTTTGTTTAATTTTAAGTTCTGAAGCAGTATATTCAAGTTCTTCTTTTGTAGGACTTTCTAAATGAATCCAAAAGTTTTTTGGAGTACTTTCTGTTTCTATTAATTTTTCTTTTTGAATTTCATAAATTGTTTTCATTATAAATCCCTTACTCTCTATCAATAATTGTATCACAAGTTTTTAAGAATAGACTCTATTTTTTTTCAGTAAAATATAGTATAATAAGTTTCAAGAAAGAAGTTGAATTTATGAGTTATTGGGTATTATGGTTAATCATTGTCATTTTATTAGTTCTTATGGAAGCTGCAACAGTGAATTTAGTTTCTATTTGGTTTATTTTTAGTGGAGTTGTATCCTTGTTTGTATCGTTGTTTGTTGATTCTTTTCCAGTACAATTTGCCATCTTTGTAGGTCTTGGAATTCTTCTTATGATTCTTACCAAACCAATGCTAGATAAGATGGTAAAAGAAAAACAAGAAAAAACAAATTTGGAAAGAATTATTGGAATGGAAGGAGTTGTGACTGTTCCTATTAAGAAAAATACGGTAGGAGAAGTCAAGGTAGATGGAAAACTATGGTCTGCGATTTCTTCTAAATCCATTAAAGAAGGAGAAATTGTCAAAATAGATCATATTGAATCTGTAAAACTTGTTGTAGAACCAGTTATTATTGAAAAGCCAACTCCAAAGAAAAAGAATACGACTTCTAAGAAAAAAACAACAACTACTAAAAAGAAAACAACCACGACAAAGAAACCTCAAAATAAAAAGAAAGCGAGTGAGAAATAATGGAAATATTTTTAATCTTACTTGTTCTATGTATTATTGTTGTGATTCCTTGTATTAAAATTGTTCCTCAATCAAAGTCTTATGTGATTGAAAGATTAGGCTCTTATTATACAACTTGGGAGCATGGTGTTCACTTTTTGGCTCCTTTTATGGACCGAATTGTAAATATTGTTTTATTAAAAGAAATTGTAAGAGATTTTGATCCTCAACCTGTGATTACGAAAGATAATGTCACGATGCAAATTGATACCGTTGTTTATTTTCAAATTACGGATGCTAAACTTTATACTTATGGAATTGAGTTTCCCATCAGTGCGATTGAGACACTTACAGCAACGACATTACGTAATATAATTGGAGAATTAGAATTAGACCAAACTTTAACAAGTAGAGATATTATTAATACAAAGATGAGAGCGATTTTAGATGAAGCAACAGACCCATGGGGAATTAAAGTGAATCGTGTCGAAGTGAAAAATATTTTGCCTCCAAAAGATATTCAAGAAGCGATGGAAAAACAGATGCGTGCGGAGCGTGAAAGACGTGAAAAAATATTACAAGCTGAAGGAGAGAAAAAGTCTTCAATCTTAATTGCCGAAGGTGAAAAAGAAAGTGCGATTTTAAGAGCAGAAGCTGATAAAGAATCTAGAATTAAAAGAGCTGAAGGAGAAGCAGAAGCCTTACTTAAAATGAAAACGGCTGAAGCAGAAGGAATACGTTTGTTAAGAGAAGCAAAAGCGGATAAATCTGTTCTTCAATTAAAATCTTATGAAACATTAAGTAAAATGGCTGATGGACAAGCAACAAAGATTATTGTTCCAACCGATTTACAAAATATTGCAACATTTGGAACGGTTTTACAAGAAACGATGAAAGAGAAAGATGATAAATAAGAAACTAGAGCAAAATAGTTTCTTTTTCTTTGCCATTAAATTTAAAATAAATTAGCCTGCACAATTTTTAAGAACTTGAGTGCACACTTTTTAAGTCTTTGCCTGCACACTTTTTAAAACTCATAATTTAAGAAAAATAACACTTGCATTCCAAAATGACGTTTGATAAAATGATATTAGAAAGTGAAGTGTATTATGATGAAACTACCAATAGGAGTAGATAATTTTAAAGAATTAAGAGAGGGAAATTATTATTATGTAGATAAAACAGATGTTATTGAAGAAATACTTAAAAGTAAAAGTAAGATTTCTGCATATTTAAGACCAAATGGATTTAAGGAAAAGTTTTAGAAATTGTGTTAACACTGGAATAGATGATTTTATACAAAATTATCATATTTCCTATAATTATAATAAAGAAGGGGATGCGGATGATATTATAAGATCTTTCTTACAATATTTAAAAGGATTAAACTTAGAACATAAAATTTATATTATTGTAGATGAATACGATAATTTTACAAATGCTATTTTAGAAGGAAATACAGAACACTTTAAGAGATTGATAGGAGATGTTAAAGCTTTTTATGCAAACATAAAAATTTATGTAAAAGAAGGTATAGTAGAAAGATTCTTTGCAACAGGAATATGTCCTATTACACTAGGTATGACAACAGGATTTAACATAGCAAGTGATATATCTAATGATTTGGAATTTAATAGTATGATAGGACTTACTCACGAAGAAGTAAAGAAATTATTAAATGATGTCGTATTAGGAAAAGATAGAGAAAAAATTTATCAATTAATGATTGAAAATTATGATGGATATTTATTTCATAAAGATGCAAATGAAAGAGTATTTAATGCCACATTGGTTATGTATCTATTAAATTATTACCAAAGATACCAAAGCATTCCAGAAAGTCTTATGGATAAAAATATTGTATCAAATTATGGAAAGATTGGAAATTTATTAAAATTACAAAATAATTCTTATTATGAAGAAATATTAGAACAATTATTAAAAGAAGGAATGGTTATAGGAGAACTTAATAATAATTTTAATTTGTTAGTTTCTTTTACTCAAGATGACATCATAAGCTTATTATATTATTTTGGATATTTAACAATGAAAGAATATGATGAAATACATGCAAAAAATCTTTTTGCTATACCTAATGAAGTTATAAAAGAGGCTTATAACAATTATTTTTAATTTATTTTACAATAAAAAGTGAAGAAAGAGATTATGCAATTAACGATATGTTTTATGATGGAAAATTAGAAAAATATACGATGTATGCGAGTCGCATGTTAAGTGAATGTGATAATCGAGTATTTATAAAATTTGATGAAAAATATATCGCATTAATGTATTATACTTTGCTTAGACATCCTGCATTAAGCGTTTATATAGAGTATCCAAGAATCAAAAAAAGAAGATATATGTAAATATAACTTTATCATTGAATTTAAATATATTAAAGTAAGTGATAGAAGTGAAGAATTACTTAAGGAAAAAATAAAAGAAGCAAAAGAACAAATAGAAAGATATAGTGAAGATGAATATTACATCAACCACTTCAAAAATATATTATTGTCTTTAGTGGGTCGGAATGTCTTTATATCGAAAATGTGATTTAAAAGAAATATCATTTACATTTACTAGACATTTTTAAAGAAAAGTAAAACCCAAAATAACAGGTTTTATTTTTTTAAAAGAAAAAATAAAAAGAATCTATTGACCGAGTTTAAAAAAATCAGTATAATTTTAACATAGGAATGTATAGAATATGAGGGATATTATGCGATTAAGATATAAAATTGGTTTAATTGTAATAGCTGTATCTTTAGGAGTTTGTTTAATGACTTTTCAAAGTTATGCTTTATGGGTAAAAAATATGGTAGCCGAACAAGAAAATGTTGTAGAAGTTGGTTGTTTTAAAATTAACTATCAAGACATAGAAACAACTCAAATTAATTTAAAGAATACTTATCCAGTAAGTGATAAAAAAGGGTTAACAGGGAAACCATATGTATTTACGATTACAAATACTTGTACGATTGATGATAGTTATATTGTGACTTTAAATACTTCAATAGACAATCAAAAAGGAGATGTGGATGGACAGTTTGAAAATCCTGATACCAAGGAAAAGGTTAGCTCATATAATATGACAGATAAAGTGAAGTTTGCTATTACAAAAGTAGAGGGAACAGTAAATGCTGAAGATGATGATCCAAATAAACCCGAGGAAGGAAAAAATTTAGGAACATTTGCTAAAGAAAATCCAGAAAAAAATATAAATACAGATAAATCTCAATTACCTGAACCAGACAAAATAGACCAATCTATTATTATAGATAGTGGAATTTTAAAAGGAAAACAAGGTGGGGATCAAGGACAAAGTGTAACTTATCGTTTGTATTTATGGATTGATGAAGCTGCTGGAAATGAAGTCATGGGACAAAGCTTTCAAGCAAGTGTGCATATTATCAATCACGCAACCTTTGCGAGTGATAATGAACAAGGAGATGAGCCTTCAGGAAGTGATTCACCATTACCTCAAGATGTTTTAGATAGTGTAATCCACGAAGACGATCAAGACCCGGGGGGGGGGGCAGCCAGATAGTGATGGAAATGGACTCTTCGAGGTAAAACCAGAGTTAGATGGATGGACCGAACCAGAGTTAAGATATGCAGGACCAAATCCAGATAACTATGTATGGTTTAATAGTGACGACGATTGTAAATCCGAGGGTGATGCTGATGGAAAGCATTGTGAACTATGGCGAATTATAGGTTTAGTCAATGTAAAGACATCAAGTGGTAATATAGAACAAAGGTTGAAAATTATAAAAGCTAGTAAAATTGCAGATGATGCTTGGGATGAAAATGGTGAAAACGATTGGACAAATGCAAGTCTAATGAAAAAACTAAATGAAATAGATGGAGAACAAGGAGAGTATTATCAACAAATAGTAACTGATAAATCAAAAAGCATGATAGCAGAAGATATTGTATGGAACATAGGAGGAGTTAGTTATGATGACTATGATTCTTTATATGCAAATCAATGGTATGACAAGGAAAGAGGAACAGAAGTATATCAAACGTCTCCACCGAGACCAACGACATGGCCAAAAGAGGGGGATTTAACTACCAAAGCAAGAGTAGGCTTAATATATCCAAGTGATTTTGGATATGCAGTAGGAGGAACCAAAGAAAAAAGAACTGGATGTTTAAAAACAGAATTATATAATTATGATGGTGGATGCTATGAATATGATTGGTTAACACCAACAAATGATTGGTCATGGACAATATCGCCGCATTCGTCTCACTCCGACGTTGCGTTCGGTGTGGGTTCGCGCGGGTATGTCTACGGCAGCAGCGTCGGCGACGGCAACTGCCGCGGTGTGGCTCCCGTCGTGTATCTGGCATCGAATGTGAAAGTCTCGAGCGGTCAAGGAAGCGTGGAAGATCCATTTGTACTTAAAGCGGAGTAACAGAGCCGATGGACGGCGGGTTGTCGTCCCGGCTCCACGCCTTGGCGTGAAAAAAATAGTTTTACATGAGTATAAAGAGGACTTTATATTTATGTAATCCTATGTAGAAAGATGAGGGGGTCCAAGTTTTGGCTTTGTCAAAACTTGGAAAAATATTTTAAAATTTGGTTACAACACGAATGTGTTAGTAATAAAGGGTAAATATCTAGTAAATCGCCGAATTCGTCTAACTCCAACAATGCGTTCGATGTGAATTCGAACGGGTATGTCAACAACAACAACGTCGACAACAACAACAACAACGGTGTGGCTCCCGTACTGCAGCTCCTTATAATACGTGGATTTTATGGTCAAGGCTATAATTTGAGAGTGATAAGGAACATTATTTATCCAGGGTATATCCCAAATTCATTATGCAGATGGAGGTTTATACGTAAACTTCCTATACACTGCATACAAAAAATGATAGCAGTACTTAATTATTTTGGAAGGAGTGAGAAGTTAAAACTTAAAAAAAATGATAATGATAGCAGTAATATTTAGAAGGAGTAAAAAAGAAAGAATGAAAAGATTTTTAACAATTCGTAAGTCTTCATTGTTTTATGATACTTACGATGATGATGCCCAGATACTAAGTTACTTGCTAGGTTATAAAATAATAAAGGGAAGAGTAGGATTTCCTGAAAATGCAATTCATAAAGTGATTAATGCTTTAGAAGAAAATAAAATAAACTATAAAATTATTGGAGAACAAGAGGAAGTGAAAGACTTCAAAAATTTAAATCAATATTCTAGAATTCTTGCAAGTGCCCAAGATAAAAATATTTTAGGAGAAAGATTACAAAAAATATTTAAAAAAATTGATAGTTTAGATTCAGGTTCTTTATGTGAAGTTCTAGAAAGAATAGAGAGTATTATTTATGAATACAACTGAATTTAGAATTTTAACCAAAATGAAAGAGTTTATACTTTTATTAGATAAAGCTTTAATGAATTTTCCTAAAAAAGAAAAAGTTTTACATGATCGATTAGAAAATACAACATATGAAACATTAGAACTGATTTTTTATGCAAATTTAAAAGAAAAAGATATAGAAGAACAAAGAAGAATTATTAGTAAAATAAGTATGATAGATTATTATTTAGAATTATCACTCAAAAAACAATACATTAATGAAAAATTGTGTAAAAATTTATGTGATGAATTAAGAAATATTACCAAAATGATTTATGGATGGATAAAAATAAATGGATAATATTGATATTTATAAAATTTTAAAATTATATGAAACAGAAATTCGTAAAAATGTAAAAAACAAAAAAAGATTAATGCAATTTGAAAGACATAAAATGGAAAATCTTTTTTTTGTAAAAGAATGTATGAATGAAAATTATCAAATTCAAAATTATAATATTTTTTTAGTTCATGAACCAAAATGTCGAGTGATTATGTCAATGGGGATACATGATAAATTGATCAACCATTATTTTACAAGACATGTTTTAATTCCTAAGCTCGAAAAATATTTAGATTTTCGGAATGTCGCGACCAGAGCTGGAATGGGAACGGACTATGGAATAAGGCTTGTTAAAAAATATATAGAGAAAATGAAAAAGCATGGGCATTTCTATGTGTTAAAACTAGATATAAAAAAATATTTTTATAATATTGATCAGCAAAAAGTTAAAGATTTAGTGAAAAATGACTTAACTGAATTAGAATATAAAGTCTTATGTCATATTATAGATAGTACAAATGAAGAATATGTAAATCAAAAAATAGAAAAATTGGAAAAAAAGATGAAAGTAGAACTTCCTAAATATTATCCTGGAAAAGGATTACCAATTGGGAATTTAACAAGTCAATTTTTATCTGTTTTTTATTTAAATTCTTTAGATCATTTTATTGTTCATGATTTACATTTAAAATATTATGTCAGATATATGGATGATTTTATTATTATGCATGAAGATAAAAATTATTTAAAAGAATGTTTAAATTTAATTTCTGAAAAATTAAAGAAGGAATTTTATTTAGAAATAAATCAGAATAAAACAAAAATATATTCAATCAAACAAGGATTTATTTTTCTTGGATATCGTTTTTTTCTAAAAGAAAAGAAAACGATTTGTATTTTAAGAAATGAAACTTATAGTAAATTAAAGAAAAATGTCAAAAGAATAAAATCTTATTTGCAAAAAGATTTTATTACTTTTGAACAATATTTTTCTTCTATCAATAATTATTTATATTCTTATAAATATGGAAGTAAGAAGAAAATAGAAAATTATATAGATAGTAATGGGTAAAAAAGTAAGATTTAAAATACTAAAGAAAAAATATCCAAATGTTTGTATCTTGTTTCAAGATAAAAAATGTATAACTACTTATGCTTTTGAAAAAGCAATTGGGACAAGTGAAAAAGAACTTATTAAAAAATCTGTTTCTTATTTGATTATAGATAATTTAGCAATCATAAAAAGAAAAGAATTTCAAAATAATTGTTATTGTACTGTTTTATATCAAAAGATAATGAAAAATATTTTATGCGAAATAGGAAGAAAAATGGAGTAAAGAGAAATTTTTACTTTTTTTATATGTCTTCAAAAGCCTCATGAAATGGGCATTTGTCGAATTTTGTCGAGCGATTTTTTTGTAAAAAAAAAGGAAATCGGACATTTTTTTTGTATATATAAATAGAGGGTAGTGTTCTAACCTCTAAAAATATTAAGGGAGAGGAGGAAATACTTCATGGAAGAACACAGTCTAACTGAAGATCGTTTATTTACTGATTTCTTTGGAAGACAAGAAAACAAAAGGTACTTAGAGTACATGTTGGAAGTCTTACTTGATTTGGAAGAAAATAGCTTACATGGAAAACTTACTTTTGAAAGTACACTTGAACGAGAAAACATCGAATCAAAAACCAATCGATGTGACATTGTCTATGAAACAGAGGAAATTCTTTACAATCTTGAAATGTACAGCTTACTTGATGAAAAAGCATTTTCCAAAAGTACAGCTTATGTTATTACACTTTCAAATAACAAGTTAGTGAAACAAGAACGATATCACCCAAAGAAAAAACTTATCCAAATCAACATTGCAAGACATGTTAGTGAAGAGATGGAAAGTACTTGTGAACAGTGCTTAACATTAAAGCCATTAAATAAATATGTCAATATGATAATTATTAGACTTGACTGTTTAGAAAAAGTGGATTATAATGGTAACAGAAGTGAAGATTACATAAGACTTCTAAAATTCTTGAAAGCAGAAACACAGGAAGAACGAGAAAAAATAAGTAAAGGAAATGGAGTGTTGGAAAGTATGTGTATTGATATTCCAAGTAGAATTGATACGGAGTTAGATCCAGCGTTTTTCAACTTTGATGCATGGGACAAATTCATCAATGATGCACGTAGAGAAGAAGTTGTAAAAGAAGGCATTGCCATTGGTGAAAACAATGAGAAACAAGCAACCGTGGAACGTATGATTCAAAAAGGATTACCTGATGAATTAATATCAGATATTTCTCAGATTGATATAAGTCGTATTCAAGAGCTACGCGCATCAATGTGCTAAAAGAGAAAGAACAAATCTTTCTCTTTTATGATGGCTATAAGACTTGACTGTTTAGAAAAAGTAGATTATAATAGTAGCAGAAGTGAAGATTACATAAGGCTTCTAAAAATAAGTAAAGAAATGGAGTGTTGGAGAGTATGTGTATTGATATTCCAAGTAAAATGGATACGGAGTTAGACCCAGCGTTTTTTAACTTTGATGAATGGGATCGAAAAATGAACTTTGAACGTGGGGAAGATGCCATCATTCAAAAAATGATAGCCAAAGGAAAAAGTGATAAAGAAATTGCTGATACCACAGAAATTGATATCAAACGTATCCAAGAACTACGTGCAGCAATGTCTTAAAGAGAAAGAGTGAGTCTTTCTTTTTGTTATTTACACAAAACTTCATTTCAAACTTGTAAAATCTCTAATTTTCTTTTATAATGAATATATAGATATTAAGTTTATTAATTTTCTATAAAAGAAAAGGAGAAAAAGTTTATGGAACCAATGACGGTTGCCATCTTAACTTTAATTCTTGGATGTGCTGCAGGAGCAGGAGTTACTTATGGTATTTCTGTTATGAAAGGAAATACTGTTTCTAAAAAAGCTGATAAATTAATAGAAGATGCAAAGAAAGAAGCAGAAAAACAAAAAAGAGATCGTTTACTTGAACTGAAAGAAGAAAGTTTTAAATTAAAACAAGAGACAGATAAACAAATAAAAGAAAAGAAAGATGAATTAAAAGAAAATGAAACTCGGATGCAACAAAGAGAAAACAGTTTAGATAAAAGAGATGAAATTTTACAAAAAAGAGAATTAGCTTTAGACGAAAAAGAGCAAAATTTATTAGCCAGTGGAAAAGAAATCCAAGCAAAACAAGATAAGATGGATGAATTATTGAAACAAGAAATGACACGTTTAGAAGAGATCGCTAAATTCACAAAAGAACGTGCCAAAGAACAGATTATGAAGCGATGTGAAGAAGAAATGGCAAGAGAAATCGCGGACTTTGTCAAAGAAAAAGAAAGAGAAGCAAAGTTAACTGCGAACGAATCTGCCAAAAATATTATTGTGGAATCAATGCAACGTTATTCTGAAGATGTTGCGACTGAACAAACAGTAAGTACAATTACTTTACCAAATGATGAAATGAAAGGAAGACTTATTGGTAGAGAAGGAAGAAATATTAGAACCATTGAAGCTGTTACTGGTGTGGATTTAATTATTGATGATACACCAGAAGCGATTGTCATTTCATCTTTTGATCCGCTTCGAAGAGAAATTGCAAAGATTACCATTGAAACTTTGATTAAAGATGGAAGAATCCATCCGGCAAGAATTGAAGAAGTTTATGACCGAGTATGTAAAGATATGAATAATAAAATTACAGAACTTGGAAATGAAACGTGTTATTCTTTAGGAATTACCAAAGTAGAACCAGAACTTGTTAACTTAATTGGTAAGTTACATTTTAGAACCAGTTATGGACAAAATGCTTTACAACATTCAAAAGAAGTTGGCGAGTTATGTGGACTTATGGCTGCTGAACTAGGAGAAAATGTTGCCTTAGCAAAAAGAGCAGGACTTCTACATGATATAGGTAAATCGATTGATTTTGAAGTGGAAGGAAGTCATGTGGATATTGGTGTTGATATCGCAAAACGTTATCATGAAGATGATGTGGTGATAAATGCGATTGCATCTCACCATGGAGATACAGAACAAACGAGTGTCATCTCTGTTTTAGTACAAGTGGCTGATACCTTATCAGCTGCAAGACCTGGAGCTAGAAACGATTCCTTAGATAACTACATTAAGAGACTCGAACAACTAGAAAGCATTGGAAACTCTTTTGAGGGAGTGGAAAAAACATATGCAATGCAAGCTGGTCGAGAAGTCCGTGTTATGGTAAAACCAGATGAAGTCGATGATACCATGTCTTATAAAATTGCGAGAGACATGAAAGAAAAAATTGAAAGTGAAATGCAATATCCAGGTACGATTAAGATTGTGGTTATTCGTGAAAGTCGTGCTCAGGAAGAAGCTAAATAGAAAGTCAGAAAAAAATTCTGATTTTTTCTTGCATCATAAAGAAAGCTTTAGTAAAATAGATATTGTTAGGAGGCCTTATTATGTGGCAAGATATTTTATTAGTAGTATTAGGTTTAATTGTGGGACTCGTGATTGGTTTCTTCGTGGCAAGAACCATGATGAAGAAATACATGAAGAAAAATCCACCCATTAATGAAAAAATGATTGAGGCGATGATGAGTAGCATGGGAAGAAAGCCAAGTCAAAAACAAGTACGTCAAATCATGAATCAAATGAACCGTTATATGTAAGAGAATCTTTCTCTTTTTTTGTGTATTAAATTTTTATTTTTACTCATAAACTGAAATATAGAATACAAAAAGGATTGACTTCATACCTTTTTTTATGATATCCTATTTGTAGAGTAAAGAATAGAGGGTAATTAAGTATGGATTTATTAGAAAATTTATATAATATTGAAAATTTTGGCATTTATTTATTTATTGCCATAGGAATATTAATCATCTTATTTTTAGTCATATTGTTCTTTGGAAAGAAAGATGAAAAGAAAAGAAAATTAGAAGCGCAGAATGTAGAGCATGAAAATCCTAAAGAAGAAAGTATTTCAGAAGATACAACAAATCAAAATATTCCAGAACCTGTTTTAGCTCCAGAACCTTTAAATACAGAAATGTCTCAAGAAGCTCCTACTTTGGGAACTGTGGAACCAGAGACTGAGATGCCTTTTAAAGAAATGGAAGAGCCAGTTCAACCTATAGAAATTCCTGAACCTGTTTTAGAAAAATCAGCGGTTCCTGATTTAGCAAGTGTTGCATTAAGTCAAATAGAAGAAGAACAAAAAGAAAATATCCCTGTAGAACCTAAACAAGAAGAAAGAGTAGAAGAACCAAAAATAGAAAAAGAATTTGATTTTGATGCTTTAGCCGATGCTATTAATAAAGAATTAGCAAGTATTGAAAAAACTGAAGAACCTGCTCCAGTACCTGTGTTACAAAAAGAAGAAGAGCGTCCTCTTCAATATTCTGTAGTAGAAGAAACAAAACCTGCTTTGAAACCATTTATAGAACCTGACGTACAAACACCTCCAGTAGAGATGCCAAAACCAGAGAAAAAAGTAATGCCAACTGTATTTAGTTCAGTGTATGTAAATCGTGAAAAAGAAGAACCAATCGTGATGCCAAAGAAAGAAGAAATTCCAGAACCTGTAGCTCCAAAGATTGAACTTCCTAAAACAATTGATTTACCAAAAAGAAATAATGAATAAATGATGTAAATGAGTTGTCAATTGACACTCTTTTTTTCATATTTTAATTTGAATGTGCTATAATACAAACAAGGAAGCGAATGATATGAAATTATTTAATAAACAAACAGATAAAATTGATATGGCAAGTGTAAATGAAGTAGTAGGTTTATCTAAGAAAATCTTACGATTATTCTATTTTGCTATGGTAATTGCCATGGTCTTAATCGTGACCATTATTGCAAGAGAATGGGGAGTATGGAAATTTTTACTTAGTATCCTAAGTGTTTTAGCCCCTTTCTTTATTGGCTTTGTTTTAGCTTGGATTTTTAATCCATTAGTCACCAAACTTGAAAAGAAAAAAATTCCAAGAATTGCTGGGTCAATGATTGTATATGCTGTTTTCATAGCAATTCTTGCTTTATTTATTCGCTTTTTAATACCAATTATTTATGAACAAGTTCAAGTATTAATTGCCAATTTACCAAGTATTTTTAAAGAGTTAGAAGGCTTAATTAATTCTCTTTTCGGGCGGTTAGGAAAAATTGAAGGGATTGATTTCAATTCGATAAAAGATCAAATTATTTTGACGATCACGACGGGAATGAACGGATTCATGACATCGGTTCCAACAATGCTTATGAATTTTATTGGAACTCTTTTCTCAAGTTTAATTACAATCACTTTTGGACTTGTAATTGGACTATATATGTTAATTGATTTTGATTCGATTAATGGACATCTCCTTCAATTATTACCTAAAAAACATCGCTTTGAAGCATCTTTATTAATTACCAATATTTCAACAGAAGTGAGAAAAAGTGTCAATGGAACCCTTTTAGTTGCCTTAATGGTCTTTGTTTGTGATGGGATTGGTTTCTGGGTTGTTGGATTGCAAGCTCCAATTCTCTTTGGACTTTTATGTGGAATCACAGATTTAATTCCATACATTGGACCTTATATTGGAGGTATCATCGCTGTTGTTGTGGGATTTGCTCAAAGTCCTTTGATTGGTTTCTTAACTTTAATTGTCGCGGTTGTGGTTCAATTAATTGAAAATAATATTTTACAACCAATTGTGATGAGTAAAACGATGAAACTTCATCCAGTCACCATTATTGTTGGTTTACTTATTTTTGAACATTTCTTTGGGATTATCGGTATGATTCTAGCAACTCCTTGTATAGCTCTTGCCAAAGTCGTTTGGAAATTCTTCAAAGAAAAATATAATTTATTTAAAGATAATGAATATACATCTATGGAAGAATAGGTGTGTACCATGAAATTAGTTTTAATTGCCGGGAAAGCAAGAAGTGGAAAGACTCTTGCCGCCTATCTATTAAAAGAAGAAATATTAAAAAGGAATCAAAAAGTAGTCATTACCGAGTATAGTAAATACATTAAAATGTTTGCCAAAGAGCTTTTAGGTTGGGATGGAATAAGGGAACCAAAACCAAGAAAATTTTTACAAGATTTTGGAACATATGTAAGACACGAATCTCAAAATCCTAATTATTTTATTAATCGAATGAAAGATGATTTAGAAATCTACCAACATTTTGTGGATGTTGTGATTATCAGTGATGTTCGTCTCCAAGAAGAAATCGAAGGTATGAAAGAATATCATCCTATTACGATTCATGTTGTAAATGATCAAAACACATATGACTTATCAAAAGAAGAAGCAAGCCATGAAACAGAACATGCACTTGAAAATTATCAAAATTTCGATTATAGTATAAAGAACAAAACGGAAAGTGAAATGAAAGAGATTTTAAAAGACATCGTGAAGAAAGAAGGAATTTAGATGAATTTAAAAGATTTATACATTAATTTTTTTGTGAGTAAAGGACATACTCAAATTCCAAGCGCGCCGATCGTGCCTGAAAATGACCCATCTGTTTTATTTAATACAGCAGGAATGCAACCTTTAATTCCTTATTTAATGGGAGCAGAGCATCCTTATGGAAAAAGATTATGTGATTATCAGAAGTGTGTAAGACTCACCGACTTAGATAGTATTGGAGATACGACACATCATACTTTTTTTGAAATGCTTGGAAATTGGAGTCTAGGAGATTATTTTAAAAAAGAAAGTATTGAATATAGTTTTGAATTTTTAACAAAAGTCTTAGAAATTCCAATTGAAAGACTTGCGATTACAGTGTATGAAGGAGACGAGAAAATTCCAAGAGATGAAGTTTCAGCAAATACTTGGAAATCTTTAGGAATTCCAGAGTCTCGAATTGCATACCTAGGAAGAGAGCATAACTTTTGGATTCCTGGGTCTTCTGGACCATGTGGAGGCGATACAGAGATTTTTTACTGGCGTAGCAAAGATGATATTCCTGAATATTTTGACCCAGAAGATGAACGTTGGGTTGAAATTTGGAATAATGTTTTTATGGAATATTATCAGGCTGAAGATGGAATGGTCACGGAGCTTGCTCAAAAAAATGTGGATACTGGAATGGGTTTAGAAAGAGTTGTTGCCGTCCTTGAAGGAGTCGATGATAACTACTTAACAAGTGTTTGGGAAAAACCAAGAAAACTTTTAGAAGAATTATCCCACTCGCCTTATGAAGGAAATGAAGAGTCGATGCGAATTATATTGGATCATATTCGTACCTCTGTCATGATCGCGGCTGATCCAGCTGGCATTAAGCCAAGTAATACTGATCAAGGTTATATTTTAAGAAGACTCATCCGAAGAGCGATTCGTCATGCAAGAAAACTTGGAATGGATGTGTTATCTGATTGGGATACAAAACTTGCAAATACATTCATCGAACTTTATCAAGATTATTATGTGGAATTAAAACAAAACCGTGAAGTTGTTTTAAATGTTTTAAAACAAGAAAAAGAAAAATTTAATCGTACGTTAGAAAAAGGATTAAAAGTCTTTGAAAAAGTTTCAGCCAATACTGATTCTATTGATGGAGAAACCGCTTTCCATTTATATGATACCTTTGGTTTTCCGATTGAACTTACAAAAGAAGTAGCTGCTGAGAAAAACTTAAAAGTCGATGAAGAAGGATTTCATAAAATGTTTCAAGAACATCAAGAAAAATCAAGAACAGCAAGTGCAGGAAAATTTAAAGGTGGACTTTCAGGAAATACCGAGATTGAAACTCGTTATCACACAGCAACTCACTTATTAAATGCTGCTTTAAAAAGAGTCATTGGTCCTTCAGTCCATCAAATGGGAAGTAATATTACCGAAGAACGTTTACGTTTTGATTTTCCTTGTGACCATAAGTTAACGGAAGATGAAAAAAGTGAAGTAGAGAACTTAGTAAATACTTGGATAAAAGAAAGTATTCCTGTTACCAAAGAAACGATGGAAAAAAATACAGCCATTCAAAGTGGAGCCGAGTGTATGTTTATTGAAAAATATCCAGATATGGTAACTGTTTATACGATTGGTGATGTATCAAAAGAATTATGTGGAGGACCTCACGTTCAAAATACAAGGGAATTAGGACACTTTAAAATTACAAAAGAAGAAGCTTCAAGTGCAGGAGTAAGAAGAATTAAAGCTATCTTAGAAGAAAAATAAGATGCTTTTTTCATGGAGGAATTATGGAAATAGGAAAACCAAAAGTAAAAACATGTGTTGAAAAAACTTGGGAAGATGAAGATTTTGAAAATTGTATTCTAAAAGAAAATCCAACAAAAACTGTCCATGTTTATGATACAACATTTGATAGTTGTATCTTTCGTCATGTTGATTTTACCAAAATAGATATGGGAAATGTCGATCTTGTAGATGTTGTATTCGAAGATTGTGATTTATCCAACATCCGATTTGATAAGAAACTGATATCAAGAGTTCTTTTTAAAAATTGTAAGATGGTGGGAACTTCGTTTGTGGAGGCTTCCATAAAAGATGTTCAATTTGAAGAGTGTAATACCAAATATTTAAATTTTGCTGAAGCAAGAATTCAAAAAATGAAAGTGACAGAATCAGATTTTTCCGAAAGTTCATTTTTAGAAACAAAGATGAAAAACATCGAATTTTCCAGAGTGAATTTTTATCAAACTGAGTTTATCAAAACGAATTTAAATGGTGTTGATTTTTCATCTTGTGACATTTCCGAAAGTTATTTTGATTATGAGTCTTTAAAAGGAATGATTGTCGATTCGTTTCAATGTGAAAGTTTAGTCGGTATGTTAGGCGTGAAAGTGAAAAAATAAGAATTTTGTCGAAAAATAGAAAGTTTTGATATCTTTTGTCGAATTGCTTGAAAACTTGCTTTTTTGGTATAGAATAGACATCACTTTCTTCAAAACGGGAGGTGAATGTCTTGGCCCAGAAAGTAAAAGATGAAGATAAAATGTATTTACGAGATGATATTGCAACCATGATTTTAGGTGATCCAAATCATAAAGATTATGTAGCAAGTATCATTGCTCTTACCATTGGTCTTGATAAAAAGTATGTCATGGAAAATTTAGAATACTATAATGGAAAACTTTTTGAAAACATTAAACAAAAACATTCAGAAGCAGATAGTATTTTTGAAATTCCTGATGGTTACATCAACATTGAAGTAAACTACAATAGTTACAAAGAAGGGAAAATTAAAAATACAGTGTATGTGTTACATTTAGTTATTCGTCAAACAAAACCTAATGAACCTTACAAAAATATTAAAAAGGTTTGGCAAATTAATCTCAACAATTTTGATTATTATGGGAAAAATGATTTTATTTATCACAGTACTGTGATGAGCGAAAAATATCATTTGAAACATGATGATTTATTTGAAATTGTGGACATTAATCTTGATTTTCTTGTTTCTTTAGATTATACTGAAATTGCTAAATTAAATGAAGAAGATTTAAAGTGGCTACTTTATGTATTTGTATGTAAAGATAAGAATTTAAGACAAAAAATATATCAAGATAATGAAATGATGGAAAGAGTTGGGGAGAAAATGAAAGAATTATCAGGAGATTTTGACGAGAGATTATTCTATAACAAAGAAGAATTTCAAAAACGAGCTGCTTATTTAGAAGGACAAGATGACGAAAAAGTTAAAATTGCCAAAGCGATGCTTGATAAATCTAATGTTTCCTACATTTCAGAAGTTACTGGCCTATCCATCAAAGAAGTTGAAGCATTAAAAAATGAAAAAGAATCCTAGAGTTTAGGACTCTTTTTCCATTTAGGAATCAATAGCAACGCAAGTAGAAAAACTTCAAAAACACCTAAAATGATTGGTAAAACATGGTATACAATCAGACCTTCTTGATAATAAATACTGCTTAAGATGGACCATCCATAAAGAATTACAAGGAGAATGATGAAATAAATATTTTGGTGTTTTTTTGGTAAACTTAATTTTAGATTGTTTCCTGTGACGGATAAAGTAACAAACGAATCAAATAGCCAAGCAATGGAAATAATATTTTCGACTTTTTCAATAAAGTTAAAGACTCTTAATTTTTTTAATGTCATGTATTCTGGATAACGATAGACTTGCATTAAATTTGACCCTAGAATACCAATAATAAAGAAGCATAATAGAAGAATAGATAAACAAGTCATCAAATATTTGAAAACAAATTTATTTTTTTCTGTTGGAATATTTAGCATCAGAAGAAAAGGGGCAGTAGAGTAAAAAGCAAAGAAGAGGCTTCCACTTAGAATGTCTTGTGGGGAATGAGTAAGCACTGGGGTAAAGTAATCTAACTTAAAGTTTTGAGTAAGTCCTAAAATACCAAACAAAAATAAGAAAAGGGAAATGGGCATGAGAACTTCAGCTACTTTAGCAATAGTCGTAAATCCTGACTTACAAATACGGTAAATAATAAAAGGTATGGGAAGAACGATAAAAAATACAGGAGATTTGATTAAAAAGAAGGAACTTGCAAATGTTTGAAAAATAAAAACAATCTGAGAATAAATAAATAGATTAAAGAGAAAGAAAAGAATTTTTAAAGGCCATTTAGTCCATGACTTTGTATCATTGAAATTTCCCTTTAATTTATCTTTGGCTGTTTGAAATAAGAAAATAATCATGGAGCCAAAGAGCATACCTAAGAGACAAGCAATCCAGGCATCTTTATCTAATAATTTGGCAAGTAAAGAAAAACCAAATCCTAAGAAGAAAGCTCTTCCTAAAAAATAAGAAAGAGAAAAAGTTTTAAGATTATTCATCATTCGTCACCTGAAATATTAATCCATTTTTATTGATATTTACATTGACCTCAAACTCCACAGGATATTGATACCAATTGGATAAATCCTTTCTATTTTTTTTATAATATAAATCATTAATGCCTAGTATATCGGTTTGATAAGTTTTTAATTTTTGAAAAACTTTACGAAATTCTTGTTCAACAACCGTATTAAATTTACTTTCTAGTTCTTGATAACTTTTTGTTTCTCTAAAGTTATAATGGCATTCATCGGAAATAATACTTGCTTCTAAATTACTTTTGATTTTAATCTTGTTATCTTCTATTTCAATTTCGGAGTGGTGATTGTCATATAAATCAATAATGGTATATTTTTCTTTTTGATCATCACATTCTAAAGTAACATAGTGATTATAAGAAGTATTATTTAAAACATTAAAGATACCAGAGTCTTCTTTCTCTAACAAAGTCACTAATTTGCTATTTTTGAATGCTCCAATTCCTGTTAAAGTAATGGCATCATCTTTTTCTTCTATAGTATTCATATAAGCATCTCTTCGGGAGCCTATAAGAAGATCCACAAATGTTTCAAAATCTTGTTTAATAGCAATATTTTCATAAGATTTACTCATTTCAATCATGTTTCGAATCGATTCAGAAGTGACAGGGTTTTCGGTTGTAGGAGTATTTAAAATCTCCTTCGCGGGACTTCCTATTGCAAGAATTGGAACAAAGATATTCCTGATATTTGGATTACGTATTAAAAAGTCAATCACCGATGCCATTTTTTCATCCGCGACTTCTTCACTGAATAGCATCACTTTTACATGAGCAAAATAGGGTTCCTTACTAATACTTAAATTGGCGTTTACAAATGCTTCTTGGACTGTGGTCCCAGATCCTTCAACATAATAAGCTTTACTAGAAGAACCTTGCTCACTTCCTTCACTTTTTTTACTATTTAATACCTCGTAAGAAACAACAAACTCATGATCCATATAATCAATCGAAATTCCTGAGATAATGGCAAGATTATTTAATTCTTGATAATCATAACAACCGGTAAAGAAAAAGGGGATAAGTAAAAGGAAAATCATTCTTTTTTTCATGGTTCGTTCCTCCTTTGACGACGGAAGTTTTTATCCGTAAGCATTTTACTACGATAAATACTTTTCCAAGATTTTGATTTTAAAAGACCTTTCATAAAATAAACTTTATCAAAAGGAGCAATGGGATAAAAATATGGTTTTCCAAGACTTTTTAATTCAACCATATGAATGAGGTAATATAGGAAAGCTATAACAATGCCATAAAGACCAAATAAAGCAGCCGCGGTGATAAAGATGAGTCTTGCATACCTTATGGCATCGACGATTTCTTGTTCGGTAAAAATAAGACTTGTAATAAATGTGAAGGCCACGACAATAATCATAATAGGGCTTACAAACCCCGCGTTTACCGCAGCTTCTCCTAAAATCAGAGCCCCGAGAATCGAGATGGCACTTCCATAAGAGTTTGGAAACCGAATGTCACTTTCTCTTAAAATTTCATAAATGAAAAGCATGAGAAGGGCCTCAATAATTGCTGGGAACGGGACGTTATCCCGTTGCATCGCAAAGTTAATGAGAAGAGAAGTGGGAATCGTCTCTGGATTATAATTAATTAAAGCAATGTAAATGGCAGGAGCCATCATCGAAATAAAAAAACAAAGAAATCGTATCACTTTTAATAAATTAATATTATTACTTTTATTATAGTTATCGGTAATAGGATTCATGAAATCCGCGAAGAAAGCGGGAAGAATTAAAGCAAAAGGAGTGGTGTCAACTAAAAGAACAATTTTTCCTTCCATTAAAGCATTCGCCACATGGTCTGGTCTTTCGGTTCGGATGACAGTAGGAAAGTGTGTATTATTTTCTCTTTGAAAGTATTCCATTAAAGTTCCAGAATCTAAAATACCATCAACATCTATTTTTTGAATTTCTTCTTTGACAGCATCTACTAAATCACTTTCCGCGATATCCTCAAAATATAAGACATTAATGGCAGTGGAAGTTTTTCTTCCAATCACCATACTTTCTGATTTTAGAGTTTTTGATTTAATACGACGTTTGACTAGTCCTAAGTTAATTTGAATATTTTCAGTAAAAGCATCTTTGGGTCCAAATACTGCTTGTTCGGTTAGAGGTTCTGGGACACTTCGGTTAATGTCGGCTTTGGTTTCTAAAGCAAGAACTTCTGTGCCTTTAATCACAATTGTAAAACCATTCGTGATATAGTATTCGATTTGGTCTAGTTCCTCAATCACCACTGTATTTGGTGCTGGAATCGAACTTGCTAAATCTTTTAATTTTTGATTTGGGGAAGAGGCGATAAGAGACATATTTTTTAAAACATAATCATTGACTTTATTACTTCCTGTGACACTTTCTAAATAAACAATGTAAACAGTTTGTAAAGCATTTAAATGAATCGGTTTGATAATGAGGTCGACACTTTTGGAAAATTCTTTTTGAATTCTTTCGACGATTTTATTTTTCATAAATTTCACCGTTTTTAGTATGATGCAGTTTTTGTGTTTTAAACATAAAACTAAAATAAATCGACATTTCCTTTGTTTTGTTTTAAAATAAAAGTAGGTGTTTGATATGCAAGTAAAAATTGAAAAACAAGATTACGAGGGAAGAGGAGTCACTCACATTGATGGAAAAGTTGTTTTTGTTTCAAGAATGCTCCCTGAAGAAGTTGGGGAGATTCATATTGAAAAAGAAGAAAAAAATTATTCAATAGGAAAACTAGATACTCTCTTAGAAAAAAGTGACATGCGTATTCCCTCATTTTGCCCCTATGCCATAGTGTGTGGAGGATGTGTCTATGATTTTGTGAGTTCAGCAAGCTCTCTTTTGCTCAAAAAAGAAATGATAAAAGATTTAATACGTCAAAAAGAAATTCCAATAGAAGACTTTACTTTTACTCCTAGTCGTCCTGTTTTAGGATATCGAAATAAAGGGGTTTTCCATGTGGAAAACGGGCATTTTGGTTTTTATGAAGAAGAAAGTCATCATTTGATTGAGATTCAAAAATGTGAACTTATGAATCCCAAGATTAATGAAGTTCTTGCTTGTTTCGAAGACTTTGCTTTTTTAAAGGGAACATTCACTGTACGAGTAAGTGAAAAGGGAGAAATTTTACTTTCCATTGAAAC